>JBOHHM010000001.1:0-3963 GCA_050725495.1 Burkholderiaceae bacterium
GCGGTAGGCAGCCGAGGCGCGCATGTCGGAGATCGGCTGGAACTCGCCGCGCAGGGCGGCGGTGGCCTGCTTGACCGTGGCCAGCGTCCAGGGCTGGCCGCGCAGCGCGGCTTCGGTCTGGACCGCACGCGCCGGCGTGGCGGCAATGCCGCCAGCGCCTATCGATACATGGTCGACCAAGCCGTTGGCAACGCGCAGGTTGACGACCAGGCAGACGGCGGATATGTCGTCGTCGTAGCGCTTGGAAATCTTGTAAGCCTTGAGTTGTTCCCCGGGCACGGCCAGCGGCACCTTGATCCAGGCCAGCACTTCATCCGCGGCGATCACGTTCTGGCGGTAGCCGGTATAGAGCTGCTCCAGCGGCAGCTCGCGATGGCCACGCACGCTCATCAGCACCACGCTGGCACCCAGGGCGATCAGCAGCGGCATCGAGTCGCCGATCGGCGAGCCGTTGGCCACGTTGCCGCCCAGGGTTCCCGAGTTGCGCACCGGCAGGCCGGCAAAGCGGTCGGCAAAGGTCTTGAGCTGCGGCCGGTCTTGCACCAGGGCGGCAAAGGCATCGGTCAGCGGCACGGCGGCCCCGATGGCCATATGGTTGTCATAGCGCTCGATGCGGCGCAGCTCCTTGACCTGGGTGACGTCCAGCACCTGGCCAAACTGCATGTGCATCTTGGTCACCCACAGGCCCACGTCGGTGCAGCCGGCCACGATCTGCGCGTCGGGGTGGCTGGCGCGCACGGACAGCAGCTGGGCCAATGTGGTCGGCAGCAGATAAGAAGAATCGGCCTGCAGGCCACGTGCTTCGGGTGCGATCTGCTTGAGTTTTTGCAGCAGCTTGGCTTCGTCGACCGGCACGGCAGGCCAGTGGGCCATGGTCTGCGCCGCGTCCAGGATGGGGCGGTAGCCGGTGCAGCGGCACAGATTGCCAGAGAGCTCCTCGACGGCCAGCTCGCGCGTGATGGTCTCGCCCTGGCACACATGGTTCTGGTACATGCCGAACAGGCTCATCACAAAGCCGGGGGTGCAAAAGCCACACTGCGAACCGTGGCAATGCACCATGGCCTCCTGCGCCGGGTGCAGCGTGCCGTCGTCGGCCGCCAGGTCTTCCACGGTCCACAGCGCCATGCCATCGATCGAATGGGCCAGGCGAATGCAGCTGTTGATGGCCCGGTATGTGAGCTTGCCGTCCTCCACTTCACCGAGCACCACGGTGCAGGCGCCACAGTCGCCTTCGCCGCAGCCTTCCTTGGTGCCTGTGCAGGACAGGTCCTCGCGCAGCACTTCCAGCAGCGTGCGCGTGGGTGGTACATTGCCCAGCGAGACAAGCTCGCCGCGGCGGATGAATTGAATCGTTTTGGTTTCCATGGATCAAAGGGTTGTTGGTCTGTAGGTTGCGCCGTTGCATAAGGGTAGGGCGGGACGCGCCTTCGCGACATAAGCATTGGTATATGACACGAATGCAGGCTAAGGTATGAGAGATCAAGCGCTTTTCGACAAGATAGACCTCCACTTGATAAGGGTCTTGCATACCGTGTTGACTGAACGCAGCGTCTCCCGAGCCGCCATCCGTCTGGGCATGTACCAGCCGGCCGTGTCGGCCGCGCTCAAGCGCCTGCGCGATCTGGCGGGCGACCCGCTGCTCGTGCGTTCGGGCTCCGGCATGGTGCCCACCGATGCCGGGCTGCGCATGATCGAGCCCAGCGCTAGCATTTTGCGCGCCGCCGAGGTGCTGTTCACCGATGCCCGCGGCTTTGATCCGCAAACCACGCGCAACACCTTCCGCGTGGCCGCCAGCGACTACCTCGACCCGCTGTTCCTGCCGCAGCTGGTTTCGCAGATCAAGGCCCAGGCGCCTCTGTGCCACATCGAGATCCTCCCCCTGTCGGCTGACTCCGACTACCACGCCCATCTGGCGCAGGGCGATGTGGACGTGGTGATCGGCAACTGGGCCCAGCCGTCGGACGACCTGCACATGGGCCGCCTGTTCGGCGACGATGTCGTGTGCCTGGTCAGCAAGGACCACCCGGCCGTGCGCCGCGGCTGGGACCAGAGGACCTGGCTGGAAGCAGAGCACATCGCCCCCACGCCGACCCATCCCGGCGCCAAGGGCGTGATCGACGAGCATCTGGACAGCCTGGGCCTGCGGCGCAACATCACGGCGCGCTGCCCGCACTTCGGCCTGATTCCGGGCATGGTGGCCGCCAGCCTGCTGGTGCTGACCACCGGCCGCCAATACTGCGAGCGCTTTGCCGAGGAGCATGGCGGGCGGCTGCCGGTGAAGATTCTGGAATGCCCGATTGAATTTCCCAGGCTGGTGTACTACCAACTCTGGCATGAGCGAACCCATGCGTCCAACTCAGCCAAATGGCTGCGCGAACGTGTCAAGTCGGTCGCTGCAGCGCTGCGAAAAGAATAGCGCCTGACGACCATTTTCCAAGGGCTGAAAGCCGATTCCCTATAAATCACGAGAGACAAGCCAGACATGAGCACCCCCACCTCCCCCCATGCGCCGCCCCGGCTGCAGCTGGCCAATATCACCAAGACCTATCCTGCCGTGGTGGCCAACAGCGACGTGTCGCTGACGGTCCGCCCCGGTGAGGCCCATGCCGTGCTCGGCGAGAACGGCGCCGGCAAATCCACGCTGATGAAAATCATCTACGGCTCGGTCAAGCCCGACGAAGGCACGGTGCATTTCAACGGCAAGCCGGTTCACATTCACAACCCGCATCAGGCCCGGGCCCTGGGCATCAGCATGGTGTTCCAGCATTTCAGCCTGTTCGACACCCTGACCGTCGCTGAAAACGTCTGGCTCGGGCTGGAAAAGAGCCTGAGCCTGCCCGAAGTCGCCAAGCGCATCACGACCAAGGCCAGCGAGTACGGACTGGACATCGATCCGACGCGACCGGTTCACACCCTGAGCGTGGGCGAGATGCAGCGCGTGGAAATCATCCGCGCCCTGCTGACCGACCCCAAGCTGCTGATCCTCGACGAGCCGACTTCGGTGCTAACGCCGCAGGCGGTGGAAAAGCTGTTCGTGGTGCTCAAGCAGCTGGTCTCCGAGGGCTGCAGCATTCTCTATATCAGCCACAAGCTGCATGAAATCCGCGAACTGTGCTCGGCCTGCACCGTGCTGCGCGGCGGCAAGGTCACGGGCGTGTGCAACCCGCAGGAAGAAACCAACGCCTCGCTGAGCCGCCTGATGATTGGCGCCGAGCCGCCGGAGCTGGAACACCACAAGGTGAGGACGGGCAAAACCGTGTTGCGCGTGCAGGCCTTGGACCTGCCGCGCGAAGACCAGTTCGGCGTGGACCTCGACGGCATTTCGCTGGAGGTCCGGGCGGGCGAGGTGGTGGGCATTGCGGGCGTGTCCGGCAACGGCCAGAAGGAGCTGCTGTACGCGCTGTCGGGCGAAGACACGCGTGCCGCGGCACCGATGATCCAGGTGCTGGAGCAGAACGTGGGCAAGTTCGGCCCCGGCCGCCGGCGCGCGCTGGGCCTGCATTTCGTGCCCGAGGAGCGCCTGGGGCGCGGTGCCGTGCCCACCCTGGGCCTGGCGCACAACCTCATGCTCACGCGCAAGAACGCGATTGGCAGGAGCGGCTGGATCAATGTCAAGGCCCTGGAAACCCAGGCGCAGGACATCATCCGGCGCTTCAACGTCAAGGCCGGCGGTCCGAATTCGGCGGCCAAGTCGCTGTCGGGCGGCAACCTGCAGAAGTTCATCGTCGGTCGCGAGATCGACGCCAAGCCGAAGCTGCTGATCATCTCGCAACCGACCTGGGGCGTGGACGTGGGGGCTTCGGCCCAAATCCGCGGCGAAATCCTCAAGCTGCGCGATGCCGGCTGCGCCGTGCTGGTGGTCAGCGAAGAACTCGACGAGCTGTTCGAGATCAGCGACCGGCTGCATGTGATTGCCAAGGGGCGGCTGTCGCCCTCGATGGACCGGGCCCAGGCCACGGTCAC
>JBOHHM010000002.1:0-8756 GCA_050725495.1 Burkholderiaceae bacterium
GCCGACAACGAGGCCGGCTGGCGGTCGTCACTCGCGAAACTCGCGGCGCTCGTCGAGGCGAGCTAGAGCACGCACGACCTCGCTCGTGCTGGAACGCTGCGATGCGCTGGCCGGCATTCACGCGGTAGCGCCCACCGGGGCCGGGCAGGCGATGTTGGCGCCGACTCAAGGGCGCCGCCCAACCGCCTGGTTGCTTCTAAATTGATAGCACACCGCGCCCCATCCGTCTTGGCGTCGGCCGGATTTTCTGATCAAACCAGCAGCCCGCCAGCCCCCACGCGCAACGCGGTCGGCCCAGCTGTGCCACCATGCGGGGCATGAACACCACCACCGCCCCGGTTCAGCAGCCGCGCCGCGTCGAGCGCCTGATCACCGGCCAGCCGACCCGCGAAGGCGCGGGCGTCAAGCTCACGCGCATGCTCACGCAGGACCTGCAGCGCCGGCTCGACCCGTTCCTGATGCTCGACAGCTTCGCCAGCGACGACCCCAAGGACTACGGCGCGGGCTTTCCCGACCACCCGCACCGCGGCTTCGAGACCGTGACCTACATGATCGCGGGGCGCCTGCGCCACAAGGACAGCGCGGGCCACGAAGGGCTGCTGCAAAACGGCGGCGTGCAGTGGATGACGGCCGGGCGCGGCGTGATCCACAGCGAAATGCCCGAGCAGGAGCAGGGCGTGATGGAGGGCTTTCAGCTCTGGCTCAACCTGCCGGCCAAGGACAAGCTGTGCGAGCCCTGGTACCGCGACATCCAGAGCGAGCAGATCCCGGAGTTCACGACACCCGACGGCGCCGACGGCGACCTGCGCGGCAGCGTGCGCGTGCGCGTGATCTCGGGCACTTCACATGGCGTGGCCGGCGCGATGCAGCGCGACCCGGCGAGTTTTCCGACCGACCCGCTCTACCTGGACCTGCACTTCCTGGTCGAGGGCGCGACCTTCGACCAGTTGCTGCCCTCGCATTACAACGCCTTGCTCTATGTGTACCGCGGCACCGTGGAGGTGCTGCATGCCGACGGCCAGGCCACGGCCGTGCCGCGCCAGCGCATGGCCATCCTGGCCAACGAAGGCGACGGGGTCACGCTGCATGCCGCCAGCGATGAAGACACGCGCGCCCTGCTGATCGCCGGCCAGCCGCTGAAGGAGCCGATCGCACAGTACGGCCCGTTTGTCATGAACACCCACGAGCAGATCTTCGAGGCCGTGCGCGACTTCCAGGCCGGCCGCCTGGCCTGAGCCGATCGGCCCCCTGAGGGCGTCGGACTGCTCGGTTTCAATTGCGTCGCGCCCGGGCAAGGTCTATGCTTGACCCGTGTTTCGAGGCGGGTATTGGCTTTCCAGGCAGGAGGTGCTCCATGTACAAGCGCATTGTGTTGGCCTACGACGGCTCCGAGCCCGGACAGCAGGCCTTGCTTGACTGTCATGAGATCGCGCAGTGGAGCCAATCGGAGCTGTTTCTCATTGCGGTCATGCCCTTGCCGATGAGCGCGGTCGGGCTCGAAGGCCATGCCTATGACCCGGATATGGACGAGCGCGAAAGGTCCAAGTACCAGGCCATCCTCGACGCGGGCCTGAGCCGGCTTGCCAATTCCGGGCTGACGGCGCGCGGCGAAGTGCTCGTCGGCGATGCGACCGATGAAATTGTGCGCTATGCCCGCAGCGTCGAAGCCAACCTGATCGTCGTCGGCCACAAGCACCTGGACAGCTGGGCTGCGCGTTGGTGGCGGGGATCGATTTCGAAGGCCTTGATCGAGCATTCGCCCTGCAGTGTGCTCGTTGTCATCACGCGTTGAGATGCTGGGCTGGTGGGTTCATCTGGTATGGCACAGGCCCCTCTTTGGTCGACCGCCCGACAAGGGATCGTCGCGGCTTGGCGCTGGCTGTTCCAGTGGCCAGCCGGGCTCGTGCGCCAAGCCGGCTGGCGTGCGCGGGCCCTCAAGACGGCGCTGCTGGCGCTGATCCTGATCGGGCTCGCCCAGCTCGTCGCCTGGGAGTTGCGCAGCTCCACGCTGCAGGCGCATTTCCTGGCGCAATGGGCGCGCGAACTCAGCTTCGAACTGCAGGCGGGCAGCAGCCCCGGCAACCGCTACCCGCTGGCGGGACCCTACAACGAGCGCATGGGCTACACGCGCATCCCGGCCCTGGTCGAGCGCTTGCAGGGCCACGACTACCTGCTCACCGCCCAGGCACGCCAGGCCGAGCCGCTGGTCAGCTTCATCGAGCGCGGCTTTTTCCCCCCTTTCCCGGAAAAGGCGCAGACCGGCCTGAGCGTGCTCGACTGCCGCAGCGCCCCGCTGTTCAAAACGCAGTTTCCGCAACAGGCCTACCCCGGCTATGAGGCCATACCGCCGCTGCTGGCCAGCACGCTGGTCTTTGTCGAAAACCGCGAACTGCTCTCCGCCGCCGAGCCCAAACACAATCCGGCGCTGGAATGGGACCGCCTGGGCCGGGCGGTGCTGGACCAGGCCATCGCGGTCGTGAACCGCGATCACCCCGCCGCCGGCGGCAGCACGCTGGCCACCCAGCTGGAAAAGTTCCGCCACTCCCCCGAGGGGCGCACGGCCTCGGTGGCCGAGAAGTACCGCCAAATCGTCTCGGCCTCGGTGCGCGCCTACCGGGACGGTGAGGACACGCGGGCGGCGCGCGAGCGCATCCTGCTCGACTACCTCAACAGCCTGCCGCTGGGGGCCCAGCGCGGCTGGGGCGAGGTCATCGGCATTCTCGATGGGCTGCGCGCGTGGTACGGGACCGATGCGGCGGCGGCCAACGAGGCCCTGCGCGCCTCGCCGGCTCAGGGCGTGGATCTGGCGGCCCGGGCACGGGTCTACCGGCAGACGTTGAGCCTGCTGATCGCCCAGCGCCGGCCCTCGTTCTACCTGGGCGCGGGGCAGGATCAGCTGGCCGCGCTCACCGACAGCTACCTGCGGCTGCTGGCACGGGCCGGCGTGATCGGTCCGGCCCTGCGCGAGGCGGCGCTGCGGACCCGGCTCGTGGTGCGCGACGAACCGCCGGCCAACGCAGCGGGCATGGAAATCAGCGACCGCAAGGCGGCCAATCTGGCGCGCATCCAGCTCGCCGCGCTGCTCGACACCGCTCGCCTGTACGACCTCGATCGCCTCGATCTGAGCGTGACCAGCACCCTCGACGGCGCGCTGCAAACGGCCGTGACCGATTTGCTGCGCCGACTGCGGGAGCCGGCGGCGACCCGGGCCGCGGGGCTGATGGGGCCGCAGCTGCTGGAGCGTGGCGACCCGTCGCAGCTGTTTTACAGCTTCACGCTCTACGAGCGCGGCGAGGGTGTGAACCGGGTCCGCGTGCAGACCGACAACCTCGATCAGCCCTTCGACATCAACACCGGCGCCAAGCTCGAGCTGGGCTCCACGGCCAAGCTGCGCACGCTGGCCACCTACCTGGAGATCATGGCCTCGCTGCATGGGCAGCTCAGCCCCTTGAGCCGCGAGGCGCTGGCTGGCCGCGAGATCGCACGCCAGGACCGGCTGACGCGCTGGGCGGTCGACTATCTGTTGACGGCGCCGGACAAAAGCCTGCCTGCGATGCTGCAGGCGGCCATGGCGCGGCGCTACTCCGCCAGCCCCGCCGAAACCTTTTTCACCGGCGGCGGCGCTCACCGCTTCGAGAACTTCGACCGGCGCGACAACGGCAAAACCCCGACCGTGGCCGAAGCCTTTCGCGATTCGGTGAACCTGGTGTTCATCCGGCTGATGCGCGATGTGGTTCACCACCACATGTACCGCGGGCCACGCTCGGCCGAGCGGATCCTGGGGGACGAGGACCACCCGCAGCGCGCGGCCTTGCTGGCACGATTCGCCGACCGTGAAGGCAGCCGTTTCCTGCGCGGCTTCTACCGCAAATACCACGGCCAGACGCCCGAGAAGGCGCTGCAACAGCTGGTCGCGGGCCGGCCCATGACGCCCGCGCGGCTGGCGGTGATTTATCGCTCGTGGGCGCCCGAGGCCTCGTTCGAGCAGTTCAGCGCATTCCTGGCCCGGCATCCGGCGGCCTCGAAACTGCCGACTCCGGCCCGGCGCGCGCTCTACGAGCGCTACGCGCTGCAGCGCTTCTCGCTGGCCGATCGGGGCTACCTTGCCCGAGTGCACCCGCTGGAGCTCTGGCTGGCCGCCTATTTGCGCCAGCGCCCCGAGACCTCCCAGTCCCAGGTCATCGAGGCCAGCCGCAGCGAGCGCCAGGAGGTCTACGGCTGGCTGTTTCGCACGCGGGCCCGGGCCGCACAGGACACGCGCATCCGGTCCCTGCTGGAGAGCGACGCCTTTGTCGAGATCCACCGCAGCTGGCAGCGCCTGGGCTACCCGTTCGACAGCCTCGTGCCCTCCTATGCCACGGCCATCGGCAGTTCCGGCGACCGGCCCGCGGCGCTGGCCGAGCTGATGGGCATCATCGTCAACGCCGGCATGCGCCTGCCCTCGGTGCAGCTCGAAGCCTTGCACTTTGCCGCCGGCACCCCCTATGAAACCCTGGCCCGTTGGCAGGCCCCGCCAGGCGAACGCGTGATGACAGCCGAGGTGGCGGCCACCCTCAGGCAGGCAGTGACCCAGGTGGTGGAGCTGGGCACGGCGCGCCGCATGCGAGGTGTCTTTGCCGGACCCGACCGGATCCCGCTGGTGGTCGGAGGCAAGACCGGCACCGGGGACAACCGACTCGACACCTACGGGCCCAGAGGCGCGCTGATCGAATCGCGCGTCATCAACCGCACGGCCACCTTCGTGTTCTTCATCGGGGATCGCCACTACGGTATCGTGACTGCCTATGTGCCCGGGCCGGCGGCCCAGGCCTATCGCTTCACCAGCGCGCTGCCGGTGCAGATTCTCAAGACCATGGCCCCCCTGCTCAAACCCGTGGTCGTTGCCGCCGGCGAAGGCGACTGCACCCAGACCCGCCGGGCCACGAACGGCCAGCCGATGGACGCAGGCTCGTCGGCACCGCGCTGAATGGCGCTGAGGTTCCACCTGCGTCCCCAACTGCCCCCTGTGGAGCCGGCGGCCATGAACTACGGCATTCGTGCCAACCTCGGCCAGGTTGTGCAACAGTTGCTGCAGGTGCTGCTGGTGGGCATGACCATCGGCATGATGCGCAACGTCGTGCCGGCCCTGGCCGAGGCCGAGTTCGGCGTGCCGCGCGGCTCCTTCATGCTGCTGGTGGCCTTTGTCGTGGCCTTCGGTTTCGTCAAGGGCGCGATGAACTTCGTTGCCGGCCGCCTGGCCGAGCGCATCGGCCGCCGACAGGTCCTGCTGATCGGCTGGCTCGTCGCGCTGCCGATCCCGGCGCTGATCTACTTCGCCCGCTCGTGGAACTGGATTGTGCTGGCCACGGTCCTGCTGGGCGTGAACCAGGGGCTGACCTGGTCGATGACCCAGACCGCCAAGCTCGACCTCACGCGGGCCGACCAGCGCGGCCTGGTCATCGGTCTCAACGAGTTCTGCGGCTACCTCGGGGTGGCGCTGGCCGGGGTCATCACAGGTTATGGCGCAACGCTGCTGGGCCCGCGCGCGGGCCTGCTGTGGTTCGGCGCCGCCGTCATCGCAGGGGCGACCCTGCTGGCCTGGCTGGCCGTGGTCGAGACCCTGCCCTGGGCCCAGGCCGAGGGCCAGAGCGATGCCGCCAGCCCCTTGGCCCAGGCGCTGCGTCCACGCTACCCATCCGGGGTCAGCGAGCAGGCGACGACCGGCGAGCTGTTGGCGCTGATGAGCTGGCGCGACCGCCGCATGGCCGCGCTGTGCCAGGCCGGTCTGGTGGAGAAGTTCGTCGACGCGCTGGTCTGGGCGTTCTGGCCGGTCTACCTGCACCAGCAGGGCGCGAGCCTGCCCGCCATCGGCTGGATGCTGGGCATCTACGGCTTCGCCTGGGGCGGCGCCCAGTTCTTCACCGGCCGGCTCTCTGACCGGATCGGGCGCCATCGCCTCAACGCCTGGGGCATGTGGGTGTGCGGCTCGGGCGTGGCCATGATGCCGCTGGGCGCCGGCCCGCTTTGGTGGAGCGCGTCGGCGGCCGTCGCCGGTGGCGGCATGGCGATGCTCTACCCGAACCTGAGCGCCGCGGTCGCCGACATCGCCCATCCGAGCTGGCGCGCGTCGGCCATCGGCATTTATCGCTTCTGGCGCGACCTGGGCTATGGCATCGGTGCGCTGGGATTGGGCGCCGCGGCGGTCCTGGGTGGCCGCATCGAGACTGCCTTCTGGTTCGTGGCGATCGCCATGGGGCTGTCAGGCCTGGCACTCTCGCACTGGGGCGAGGAAACGCACCCGCGCCTCAACCCCGCCCCGTGAACCGCCCCAGCCCCGGGTCCGCCAGCAGCAGGGGGATTCCCGGATTCACCGCCGCTGAGGATGTGCAGGCGCCATGTTCGGATTTACCATGGCGGCATGAGTCTGTATGCGCGGGTCCGTTGCATCGCATCGGCGACCCCGCATCCAGACCGGTCCGTGTTTGACATCCGATTGCCTGCAGAAAGGGTCAAGCCATGCGCATCAGCGACCAAGAGTATTTCCGCAGCTGCGTTGCCAAGGAGCGGCACCTGGCGCAGCTGCTCGGTCATCACAACATCGAGGAGTGCTACGAAAGCGCCGGCACGCTGTGGGACCACACCCAGGCCCTGCCCCAGTGGACCCGCGACTGGAAGGCCTGCGGGCCTTTGATGGCGCAGTACGACATTGCAGTCAGCTACGGCAAGGAGCCCCAGCAGGTGGCCAGCAGCTTCGCGACCATAGGCTCGGCCGCAGGCTCCACCGTGATCCACTTCGCCGACCACCCGACGAAGGAGCGGGCCGTCATGTACGGCATCGTCAAGGAGGTGATCTTTCTGCTGGAACACGCCGGCAAATCGCACTGACCGGGCAACGCCGGCCAACGCGCAGCAACTATGAGCACGAACCAGGCCACTGCCCTGGTGCTGGCCGGCGGCGGCAGCTTTGGCGCGGTGCAGGTCGGCATGCTGCGCGCGCTGGTCGCTCACGGCGTCAGTCCCGATCTGGTGGTCGGCTCCTCGGTGGGGGCGATCAACGGCGCCTACTTCGCCGGCGCGCCGAACGCGGGGGGCGTCGCGCAGCTCGAAGCGATCTGGCGCGGCCTGCGCCGCAGCGAGGTCTTCCCGATCGCCTGGCGTAGCGTCTTGCGACTGCTGGCCAACGGCGGTGCCGCGGTCGACTCCTCAGGGCTGCGCCGCGTGCTCGAACAGTGCCTGCCGTACCAGACCTTCGAACGCGCCACCGTGCCCCTGCATGTGGTGGCGACCGATCTGCTGGCCGGCGGCACGGTACGTTTGTCCAGCGGCCCGGTGGTCGACGCGGTGCTCGCCAGCTGCGCGATTCCGGCGGTCTTCTCCCCGGTACGCCTGGGCGAGCGCTACCTGATCGACGGGGCGATCGCCAGCAACACGCCGGTCAGCGTCGCGGTTGAACTCGGCGCGAAGCGCGTGATCGTGCTGCCCACGGGTTTCGCCTGCGCGCTCGAGTCGCCGCCGCGCGGCGCCATCGCCTGCGCGCTGCACGCGGTCACGCTGCTGATCGCGCATCAGCTGGCGATGGAGTTCGAGCGCTACCACGAGCAAGCCGAGATCATCACCGTGCCGCCGCTGTGCCCGCTGGCGGCCTCGCCCTACGATTTCTCCCAGGCCGGCGCGCTGATCGAGCGCGCGGCCGAGCAGACGCAGCGCTGGCTCGAACACGGCGGCCTCACGCGCCAGCGGGTTCCCCCTGCGCTGCTGGCGCACAGCCATTGAGCCAAGCGATCGGAAACCATGCCCGACCCAGCCCTCAGCCCAGCACCAGCTCACCGCCCAAGGCCTCGAGCAACTGCGCAATCAGCGGACTCATCTCCCCGGTCGCGATCGCGACATCGGCATCGAATCCATCGTCGTCCCGCGCCGCAGCGCCTTCGAACACGCCGTCCAGAAACGCAAGCTTCTTGAGCTGCAGGCCCTCGGTCAGCAGGAAGGACACGCGGTCGTCCCAGGTCATCGCGAGCTTGGTCGGCAGCTTGCCCGCTGCAATATGTTGGCGGACTTCGTCGGTGTCCAGCGGGTGCTTCGAATACTTCACCGCAGCCTGGGACTCGTCGCTCGCCTTGAGCTCGCACTCACGGTCCACGCTGAAACCGGCGGGCGGCTCCTGGCTGGTCAGCCACGCCGACATCGCGGCCGCAGCCGAGCTGCTGGTTTGCAGCTGTGTCACGGCCATGTCCTGCACCGACTGCACCAGGCAGGTCACCACCTCGTCGGCCTTGGCCTGGCTGGCAGCGTCGATCACCAGCAGCCGGGTCGCCGGGTCGATCCAGACCGTGACCGAGGCCTGCTTGCTGAAGGCCAGGGGCAGCAGCGCCAGCTTGGCGTCTTCCTTGATCTCCCGGGTTTCCTTCTTTCCCGGCTTGCGGCCCTCGGTGGCCTCGATCTGGGCCAGCCGCTCCTGGACCTTGCGCTGGACCACGCCCGCAGGCACAGCCTTGCTCTCGATCATGAGCTTCAGGATCCAATGCCCGCCGACCGCCTCGACCAGGGCGCCATGGGCCAGGCCGCGCGGCGCGACCCAGCCCACCGATTTTTCCTGCGTGGCCCCACATTCGACGAAGCGGGCCTGGGCCAGGCTGTCTTCCAGCTGAGCCACGGACGGAACCCAGGCGGGTCCGATGCGATACACCATCACGTTCTTGAACACGAACACCCTTCTTAACTGTTGACTGGGCTGCCGATTGTCGGCGCAAGCCGGCCGGTGAATCCACCAGGGCCCC
>JBOHHM010000003.1:0-7642 GCA_050725495.1 Burkholderiaceae bacterium
GACTGGTCGGGCCTGTCGCTGGCCGTGGGCGTCAGCGTGGCCGAGAGCCTGCATCCCGACATCGCGCTGAAATGGCCCAACGACCTGTGGCTGCGCGAGCGCAAGCTCGCCGGCATCCTGATCGAAACCGCCAGCTTTGGCGCGCAGCGCTACGCAGTCATTGGCATCGGCATCAACATCGCGCCGCCGGATCCGGCCCGGGCCGCGGGCCTGTCCACGCCGCCGGCCTGGCTGCAGGAACTGCTGCCCGAGCTCGACGCGCCGCAGGCCCTGCTGCGCCTGGCCGAGCCGCTGGTGCGCACGCTGCTAGCCTTCGAGGCGCTGGGTTTCGCGCCGTTTCAGGCCCGCTTCAATGCCCGCGACGCGCTGCGCGATCGGGCCGTCGACTTGAGCGACGGCACGCAGGGCACGGCGCATGGCGTGAGCGAGAACGGCGCGCTGCTGGTGCATACTGCGGCTGGCATGAAATCCATCACCAGTTCCGAAGTCAGTGTGCGCCCGCTGCGGCCGGCCTGAAGCCATGCTCAGACTGCTTGCGCTGCTGCTCGTGCTGGCCAATGGCGCCTACTTCGCCTGGTCGCAAGGCCTGCTGCGCGATTGGGGCCTGGCGCCGGCCCAGCAGAGCGAGCCGCAGCGCCTGGCTCAGCAAATCCGCCCGGAGGCCCTGCGCATTCTGAGTCCGGACGACGCGAGTCGCCTGGATGCTGCGACGCCCGCCGGTGCCAAGGCGCCCGAATGCCTGCAGGCCGGGCTGTATGACGACAAGCAAGGCGCCGCCCTGCGCCAGGCCCTGGCCGCCCTGCCCAGCGGCGCCTGGAGCCTGGACAACGTGGTCGAGCCGGCTCGCTGGATCGTCTACATGGGCCGCTACCCCGATGCCGAGACGGTGAGCATAAAGAAGGCCGAGCTCAGGCTGCGCCATGTGAGCTTCGAGGCCCTGGTGAACCCCTCGCTGGAGCCTGGCCTGTCGCTGGGCGGCTTCGACTTCCAGGAGGCCGCCCAGCAGCAGCTGGCCGACCTCGCCGGGCGCGGCGTGCGCACGGCCCGTGTGATGCAGGAGCGCGCCGAGCTCCGCGGCCAGTTGCTGCGGCTGCCGGCGGTCGACGAGGGCCTGCGCGCGCGCCTGGAGGAGCTCAAGGCGGCGCTGGCGGGCAAGGCCCTGAGGCCCTGCCGGTAGACGGGTGCGACGATCCCGTTCGGCCGGGCCTGGACCATGGGCCGATCAGGCCGCCGGGGCCTGCGCGCTGACCGAAAAACGCACGCAGAAGCGCGCGCCGGGCGGCAGCTGGCCGGGGTGGGCGTCTTCCACGCTTACTTCGGCTCCGTGCTGCTGCGCGATCTCCAGCACGATGGGCAGGCCCAGCCCCGAGCCGTCCACATTGGTGCCCAGCGCCCGGTAGAACGGCTGGAACACGAGTTCGCGCTCGGCCGGCGCAATGCCGGGGCCCGAATCTTCGACCTGCAGCACCAGCACCCGGCCAAACGGGTCGGCCAGCACGCGGGCGGTGATCACGCCCGGCTTGTCGGCGCTCGAGGGCGTGTAGTTGATCGCGTTGTCCAGCAGGTTGCGGATCAGTTCCTTGAGCAGGGTCGGGTTGCCGCTGAGCATCACGCCCGCTGCGCCGGGCTGGGCGCCGTCATAGCCCAGGTCGATGCGCTTGTCCAGCGCCCGCGGCACCGAGTGTCGCACCACCTCCATGGTCAGCCGCGCGAGGTCGCAGGGCTGGCGCGCCATGCTCGCGCCGCTGCCCTCGGCCCGCGCCAGCGCCAGCAGCTGGTTGACCGTGTGGGTGGCGCGGATGCTGGCGCGGCCGATCTGCTTGAGCGACTGCTTGAGCTCGTCGGCATTCGCGCCCTCGCGCTGCGCCAGGTCGGCCTGCATGCGCAGGCCCGCCAGCGGCGTCTTGAGCTGGTGCGCGGCATCGGCCAGGAAGCGCTTTTGCGTGGCGATCGAGTCCTTGAGCCGGGTCAGCAGGTCGTTGACCGACGAGACCAGCGGCGCGACCTCCAGCGGCACGGCCTTGTCGTCCAGCGGGCTCAGGTCGTCGGGTTGGCGGGCGCGAATGCGTTCTTCGAGCTGGTTCAGCGGCTTGATGCCGCGCACCAGCGCCAGCCAGACCAGCAGCACGGCCAGCGGCAGGATCACGAACTGCGGCAGCATCACGCCCTTGATGATTTCGGTGGCCAGCACCGAGCGCTTCTCGCGCGTTTCCGCCACCTGCACCAGGGCCGGCTGGGTCCCGGGGTGCTCGAGCTGGACCCAGACATAGGCCACGCGCACATCGAGGCCGCGCATCTCGGCGTCGCGCAGTCGCACCTGGCCGATCACCGGTTTCTCGTCTTGCGGCGGCGCCGGAAAGTCGCGCTCGCCGCTGAGGAACTCGCCGCGCGTGCCCAGCACCTGGTAGTACACCAGGTCAAGGTCGTCGGCACGCAGGATTTCGCGCGCGGGCTGCGGCAGGTTGAACTGCACGCGGCTGTGCTGCACCGTGACCAGCTCGGCCAGCGCCTGCACGTTGAACTCCAGGGCGCGGTCGAACGGCTTGCCGGCGATGCCCTGGGCCACCAGCCAGGTCAGCGCGAGGCTGACCGGCCACAGCAGCAGCAGTGGCGTGAGCATCCAGTCCAGGATTTCCCCGAACAGCGAACGCTGCTCACGCCGGAAGATTTTCATGGCTTCCCGGAATGACGAAATGACGCCGCTGCGCGCGCATGACGGCGCTGCGCGCCATGACCACTGCCTGCGTCATGCGGCGTAGCTGCGTCATCGAAGCGCAGCGAGGTCATTCGTCAGCCCGGAATCTTTTCGAGGCAATACCCCAGGCCGCGCACGGTGGCAATGCGGATCGGCCCCTTCTCGATCTTCTTGCGCAGGCGGTGGATGTAGACCTCGATCGCGTTGTTGCTGACCTCCTCGCCCCATTCGCACAGGCGCTCGACCAGCTGGTCCTTGCTGACCAGGCGGCCCGCGCGCTGCAGCAGCACCTCGAGCAGGCCGAGCTCGCGCGCCGAGAGCTCCACCATCTTGCCGTCGATCGTGGCCACGCGGCCGGCCTGGTCGTAGACCAAGGGGCCGTGCTTGATGGTGGAACTGGTGCTGCCCATGCCGCGGCGTGTCAGCGCCCGCACCCGGGCTTCGAGTTCCTGCAGCGAAAACGGCTTGGCCATGTAGTCGTCGGCCCCATAGTCCAGCCCCTTGACACGCTCTTCCACGCTGTCGGCGGCAGTCAGGATCAGCACCGGCAGCGAGGAGCCGCGGCCGCGCAGCTTCTTGAGCACTTCCAGGCCATGCAGCTTGGGCAGGCCCAGGTCGAGAATCAGCAGGTCGAACTCGTTGTTGGTCATCAGCGCCGCATCGGCCTGCGAGCCATCGGCCACATGGTCGACGGCGGCGCCCGACGCACGCAGCGTGCGCAGCAGACCATCGGCCAGCACCTGGTCGTCTTCGGCAATCAGAATTCGCATGGCTGTCTCCTTGTGGGGGCCGCAGCGTGATCGCTGGGAGGCTTCTCCCAAATTCTAGGCGTATGGGGCTTGAGCGCAGGCGTAGGCGCACATATCTGATGGCTGTCAAGTGCCCACCCTGTCAAGTCTGACAGGATTGACCGGAAGATACGACTTGTTACATGATCCCGCCTTTTCAATCGAGGGGGGACTGAATGACGTCTTGGGGGATCGGGCAGCTGGCCCGCTGCATGGTCGCGGCCGGCGCTGCCATCATTGTGTCTGCCGCGGCTTGGGCGCAGACGCCGAGTGTGGGCGATGGCGCCACGCCAAACTGGACAGCGACACCCTTGGCGTCGCCTCCCTCCCGGCCGTCCACACGGATGGCGGCGCGCGCAGCGGCCGCATCGACCCCGACCGTCTTCTACAACACCAGCCTCACGCAATGCCCGACCGGCTATCGGTTGGAGTACTTCTATTACTGGCAGGACACGCCCGACTTCCGTGGCTCCAGCTGGTGCGGCGCGGCGCAGGCCGACATCGACTGGGCCAACCGGAGCGATCCCGTCAGATGGCGCATCCCCTACCTGCTGGAGAGCTGCCAGCCCGGCGTTTCCTGGACCTATTCGCATGCGTTTCAAGACGGCACACGCTACTACAGCCCGCCGTACCGGGACATCCACATGGTGTGCAGCGAACTGCCGGCAGCACCCGAGCCGCCGGAGCCGGACAAGAACTCCGGCACGCAAGACGGCATGTGTGTCGGCAACCCCATCCTCCCCGTCACCGGCGAAAAACAGCAAACCGAGATCGACCATGTTGACGCAGGCCCCCACCCGCTGAGCCTGCTGCGCAGCTTCCGCAGCCTGTGGGTGACACGATCGGCAGGCGGCGCGGCTGCCAACGCAGGCCTGGGCGCTGGCTGGCACCACAACCATGCGGCACGCCTGAGCGTGAGTGCCAGCGCCGCCAGCGTCATGCTCGGCGACGGCAGCCAACGCAGCTTCACCCTGCAACCTGGCGGCCACTGGCACAGCAGCAACAGCGCCGACACGCTGAGCGCCAACACCCGCAACGGTGGGCCGGGCTACCTCTACCGCCGCAGCGACGACGACAGTGCCTGGCAGTTCGACGCCGCAGGCAAGCTGCTGACCCACACCCAGCGCAACGGCTGGGTCATGAGCCATGCCTACAACGCGGCCAACCAGCTCGTGCAGGTGAGCAACCACTTTGGCCGCAGCCTGCAGTTCGGCTACAACGCAGCCGGCCAGCTGGCACAGGTCGCCACACCTGACGGGCAACTCATTCGCTATACATTTGACAGCGCGCCGCGCTTGACGGGCGTGAGCTACCCTGGTAATTCGTCCAAAACCTACCTGTATGAGAACACCCAGTACCCGCAAGCGCTGAGCGGCATCATCGACGAAAACGGCAACCGCTTTGCCAGCTTCGCCTACGACGCGCTGGGCCGGGGCATCAGCACCGAGCACGCCGGCGCCGCCAACCGATACCAAGTCGCCTACGGCGCCCAAGCCGGCGACCCCGCCACCGTCACCGACCCGCTGGGCACGCAGCGCAGCTACCGCTACAGCACGATTCTGGGCAAGCCGGCCGTCGCCAGCGCCGACAAACCCTCGGCCAGCGGCCAGGGAGATGCCGCCAGCCGATTGCAAAACGCCAGCGGCCTGATCGAGTCCGAGACCGATTTCCTGGGCATCACCACCCTGTTCACCTGGGACGCCACGCGCCGCCTGCCGCTGTCCACCACTCGCGCCGCCGGCCGGCCCGAAACTCAGACCAGCAACGCCCAGTGGCATCCCACATGGCGCCTGCCCGTGCTCGTCACGGAGACGGGCCGTTCAACCGCCTACACCTACGACGCCGGCGGCAACCCACTCAGCGAAGCCGTCACCGACCTGGCCAGCGGCCAAACACGCACCTGGCAATGGACCTACAACCTCCAGGGCCTGCCCGCCACCCTGACCGACCCGCGCGGCGGCCTCTGGCGCTACGGTTACGACGCGACGGGCAACCGCGTAAGCGTCAAGAACCCGCTGGGACAGGAAACCCGCTACGACTACGACGCCGCAGGCCGCGTGACCAAGGAAACCGCGCCCAACGGCCTCGTCATTACCTACGCCTACGACCTGCGGGGCCGCCTGACGCAAGCCCACCGCGGCGGTGAAGTCACCCACTACGCCTACACCCCCAGCGGCCAACTCGCCAGCGTCCAAATGCCCAACGGCTACGCCCTGAGCTACGGCTACGACGCCGCCCAGCGCCTGATTGCCGCACAAGACAACCGCGGCAACCGCGTGACCTACACCCTGGACGCCATGGGCAACCGCATCCGCGAGCAAGCCCAGGACGCCAACGGCAACATCGCCCTGGCCACCAGCCGCATCGTCAACAGCTTGAACCGCGTAGCCGCCATCGCCGGGGCTGCCGGCCAGACCACTCAACTGGGCTTCGATGCCAACGGCCAGCCCGTGAGCCAGACCAGCCCGCTGAACCAGACCACCCGCCAAGCGCTGGACGCCCTGCGCCGGCCAATCGCCGCCACCTTTGCCGACAACGCCGTCGCCAGCCAGGCCTGGAACCAGCTCGACCAGCTCACCCGGGCCAGCGACCCCAAGGGCGTGGCCACCCGATACGCCTACAACGCCTTCGGCGAAGTGATGAGCGAGACCAGCCCCGACATCGGCAGCCTGAGTTACAGCCGCGATGCGGCAGGCAACGTCATCGGCCAGACCGACGCGCGGGGCCAAAGCACTGCCATCACAAGAGACGCCCTGGGCCGCCCGACCGAGATCCGATACGGCAGCGACCACGTCGTCACCCTGAGCCATGACAGCAACCAGGCCGGCTACCTGGCCAAGGTCGAGGACGGGTCAGGATCCACCGCTTACGAGCGCGACTCCTTCGGCCGCGTCTTGAGCAAGACCCAGGTCGTTCACGACAACCCCGGCAGCCCGAGCCTGTTGAGGCTGAGCTATGGCCATACCCGGGGCGACTTGAGCAACATCGGCCACCCCAGCGGGCTGAAAGTGTTCTATAAACGAACCCATGGCCGCATCACCCAGATCGACGTGCAGGAGCCCGGGCGCGACAAGCCAGTGGTGCCCTTCGTGAGCAACCTCACCCACACGGCGCTGGGCCAGCCCAAGAGTTGGAACTGGAGCAGCGGCGACAGCGCCAGCCGAAGCTTTGACGCCGACGCCAGGATGACGGCCAACGAATTCGCCAGCTACCAATACGACGCGGCCAGCCGCATCACCGGTATCGCCCAGAGCCTGTGGGCGCGGCGTCCCGGCGCCCACGGCGCCAGCGAGCTGTACCAGATTGCCCTCAGCTGGCGCGCCGGCTACGACAACCGAGACAGGCTCGTGAGCTTCGCCAGGGATGGTGCCGAGAGCAAATACAGCTACGACCCCAACAGCAACCGGCTCACCGCCATCGACAAGACAACGAGCGACACCGACCTGGACGGCAGCTTCGATGCAGATGACTTGCAGACCAGCAGCAGCCAGAGCCTGAACATCGAAGCAACGAGCAACCGGCTGCTGGGCCTGACCCAGACCGTGACCACCACCCGCCATGGCAAGACCATGAGCGTGGTGACGACGCCCATCCACTACACCCTGGACGCCAACGGCAGCCTCACCAGCGACGGCCTGAGGGGCTTTGACTACGACGCAGCCAACCGGCTGTCCAAGGTCAGGCTCGACAAGGAAGGCGAGGCCAGCAGCATCCGCTACCTGCACAACGCGCTGGGCCAGCGCGTCTTCAAAAGCGAGCCTGCCGCAGACAGCGACGCGCCCAGCGAAGCCGAGCTGGGAGCCGACTTCATCGGCTGGCTCAAGAAGCGGTTTGGCTGGCTGTTTGCGCAAGCCCAGGCCAACACCAGCATAGGCACGGCCTATGTGTACGGTGATGGCGAGATACCCGAATGGGCGATCCTGGGCGAATACGACAACGGCAGCGCCAAGGGCAAAGGCCGAACCGAATACATCTGGCTGCCCACCAACGATGGCAACGCCATCCCGATCGGCATGTACCGCGGGAGCCAGTTCTACGCCATCCACCCCGACCATTTGGGCACGCCCCGGCTGATCACCAACGAAGACAACAAGCCGGTGTGGCAGTGGCCGTACAGCGCGTTCGGCAACAACAAGCCGACAGGCATCCTGAAGGCCAC
>JBOHHM010000004.1:0-7266 GCA_050725495.1 Burkholderiaceae bacterium
ATGGTGACGCCCTGGGCCGAGACGTCGCGCACGACTTCGAAGATCTTGTCGACCATGATGGGGCTCAGGCCCATCGACGGCTCGTCGAGCAGCAGCACCTTGGGGCGGCTCATGAGCGCGCGGCCCATGGCCAGCATTTGCTGCTCGCCGCCCGACATGGTGCCGGCCAGCTGGTCCTTGCGCTCCTTCAGGCGCGGGAAGATGGTGAACACCTTCTCCATGTCCATGGCAATTTCCGGCTTGTCGTCGCGGATGTAGGCGCCCATCAGCAGGTTTTCGGTGATGCTCATGCGGGTGAACACGCCGCGGCCTTCGGGCACCATGGCCAGGCCGTGCTTGACCAGGTCCCAGGAGCCCTTGCCCTTGATGCTCTGGCCCAGGAATTCGATGTCGCCATCGGCCAGGGCCAGCGAGCCGGTGATGGCTTTCATGGTGGTGGTCTTACCGGCGCCGTTGGAGCCGATCAGCGAGACCAGCTCGCCTTCGCGCACTTCAAAATCCACGCCCTTCACCGCCTGGATGCCACCGTAGGCGACCTTCAGGCCGCTGACTTTCAAAAGCGTCTTGTTTGCCATTGCTGTTCTCCTGGCTCAGTGGCCACCGGTGCCGAGGTAGGCCTCGATCACCTTCTGGTTCTTCTGCACTTCGGCCGGGTTGCCCTCGGCAATCTGCTTCCCGTAGTCGAGCACGGTCACGCGGTCGCACAGGCCCATGACGAGTTTGACGTCGTGCTCGATCAGCAGGATGGTGCGGTTGTCGTTGCGGATGCGGTCGATCAGCTCGCGCAGCTGCACCTTCTCGGTGGCGTTCATGCCGGCGGCGGGCTCGTCCAGCGCGATCAGCTGCGGATCGGTGGCCAGGGCCCGGGCGATTTCGAGGCGGCGCTGGTCGCCATAGGACAGGGTGCGGGCTTTGAAATCGGCGTATTTGCCGATGCCCACGTAGTCCAGCAGCTCCTGGGCGCGCTTGGCGATGGCGGCCTCCTCGGCCTTGAAGCCGGGGGTGCGGAAGACGGCGCCGAACAGGCCCGAGCCGGTGCGGATGTGGCGGCCCACCATCACGTTTTCCAGCGCCGTCATTTCGGCGAACAGGCGGATGTTCTGGAAGGTGCGCGCGATGCCGGCCTTGGCCACTTCATGCACGGCGGTCGGCTGGTAGGGCTGGCCGGCCAGCTCGAAGCTGCCGCTGTCGGGCGTGTACAGGCCGGTGATGACGTTGAAAAACGTGGTCTTGCCGGCGCCGTTGGGGCCGATCAGGCCATAGACCTGGCCGCGTTCGATGGTGATGCCCACATCGCTGAGGGCCTGCAGGCCACCGAAACGCTTGGAAATGCCGGCGACTTTGAGTACGGTATCTGTCATGTCGCTCTCCTTACTTCTTCGCCAGTGCCTTGCCATGCTCGGGCGAGGGCCACAGGCCGCGCGGGCGCAGCAGCATGACGATGATCATGGCCAGCGCAATCAGCAGCTGGCGCAGGATGGCGGAGTCGAGCCGGCCGCCGGTCATGGCCTGCAGCGGGCCGGCGACGTAGCGCAGCACCTCGGGCAGCGCCGAGAGCAGCACCGCGCCCAGAATCACACCGGGCAGGTGGCCGACGCCGCCCAGCACGACCATGGCGACGATCATCACCGACTCCATCAGGCTGAAGGACTCGGGCGAGACAAAGCCCTGGAACGCGCCGAACATCGCACCTGAGACGCCGCCGAAGGTAGCGCCCATGCCAAAGGCGAGCAGCTTCATGTTGCGGGTGTTGATGCCCATGGCCTTGGCGGCAATTTCGTCTTCGCGAATCGCCATCCAGGCGCGACCGATGCGCGAGACCTCGAGCCGGTGGCAGATGATGATGCTGATCGTGACCAGCGCGAGGAACAGGTAGTAGTAGAGGCTGACCGAGGCGAGCTCGAAACCGCCAATGCTCAGCGGCTTGCCCAGATTCAAGCCGAAGAACTTGATCGAGTCGATCTGGTTCAGACCCTTGGGGCCGTTGGTGATGTTGACCGGGTGGTCCAGGTTGTTGAGGAACACGCGGATGATTTCACCAAAGCCCAGCGTCACGATGGCCAGGTAGTCGCCGCGCAGCTTGAGCGTGGGCGTGCCCAACAGGACGCCGAAAAACCCGGCCAGCCCGGCGCCCAGCGGGATCACGATCCACAGCGGCGTGTGCAAGCCGCTGGGAAACATGGCCGCGAACGCAGCGAAGGTCTCCGACAGATGGGGCGACGCCATCAGGCCGAACATGTAGGCCCCGATCGCGAAGAAGGCCACATAGCCCAAGTCGAGCAGGCCGGCGTAGCCGACCACGATGTTCAGGCCCAGGGCCAGCAGCACATAGAGCAGGGCCACGTCGGCGATGCGCACCCAGGCGCTGCCAAAGCCCTGCAGGATCAGCGGCAGGATCAGCAAGGCTGCGGCCGCGACCAGAGTAGTAAGCAGTTTGTTCTGTTTCATGGGGTTCTCCTCAAGCGCGGTCCGCCACACGCTCGCCCAGCAGGCCCGAGGGTCGCAGCGTGAGCATGCCGATCAGCACGATGAAGGCGAAGATGTCGGAGTAGTGGCTGCCCAGCACGCCGCCCGTGAGCGCGCCGATATAGCCCGAGCCGATCGACTCGATCAGCCCCAGCAAGATGCCGCCGACCACGGCCCCAGCCAGGTTGCCGATGCCGCCGAACACCGCGGCGGTGAAGGCTTTGAGGCCGGGCAGAAAGCCCATGGTGTGCTGCGCCGTGCCGTAGTTGGACGCATACATGATGCCGGCGATGGCGGCCAAGATCGCGCCGATGATGAAGGTGGCGGAAATCACCATGTCGGGCCTCACACCCATCAGGCCCGCGACCCGCGGGTTCTCGGCCGTGGCGCGCATGGCGCGGCCGAGCTTGGTGTAGTTCACCAGGTACATCAGCACGGCCAGCGAGACCGCCGTGAAGCCCAGAATCATGATCTGGGTGGGCGTGATGACCGCGCCGCCAATGTTGAACGGGGTGCTTGGCAGCAGCGTGGGATAGGGCTTGTAATTCGGCTTCCAGATGATCATGGCCAGCGTCTGCAGCAGGATGGACATGCCGATAGCGGTGATCAGCGGCGCCAGCTTGGGGCTGTTGCGCAGCGGCCGGTAGGCCACTTTCTCGATCACGAAGTTCAGCGCCGCAGCCACCACGCAGGCAATGAGCATGGCAATGATCAGGATGATCCAGCCGGGTGCGCCGGGCATGGCGTCCTGCATCAGGCCGATGATGGTCCAGCTGGTCAGCGCGCCGACCATCAGGACTTCCCCGTGTGCAAAGTTGATGAGGTTGATGATGCCGTACACCATGGTGTAGCCCAAGGCGACCAAGGCATACATGCTGCCCAATACCAGACCGTTGATGATCTGCTGCAGCAAGATTTCCATAAAAAGATTCTCCGTTTTGTGACCGGTCCATCAGCCAAGTGACATCCGCCCGAACGGCAAAAACCGTTTGATCAGCGACTCGGGCCTTATGGGCTCAATCCGTCAGCTAGCAAAAAACCCGCCAGTGCACAGTCGATGGCGGGTTTGTGGACGGGATTGTAGCGACGGTTGAGGGGCTCCCAAGACAGGGTTTGCCGGGGGTTTTCCCTCTATATCAGTGGCGATTACCGATTTTTGAAGTTAATTAGTTTTTCTTATGAAGCCGGATTTTTTGTATGTTAACTTATTACTCAGCAGTCCAAAATGAGGGCGGCGCCACCCACGCTGTCATTCTGAGCAACGCGAAGAATCTTGCCGGTATGCCCAGATCCTTCGCGGAGCCTGTCCTGAGCGCAGTCGAAGGGCTCAGGATGACAAAGCATGTCGCACTGCGTTCGGACTGCTGAGTAAATGCCCAGTCAAAGGCGTCGCCGCCCCTGGCTAGCCGTTGCGAAACAGGAAGCTGTAGGCATTGAGCGCGGGAACGCCGCCCAGGTGGGCATACAAGACTTTGGAGCCCTCAGGGAACTCGCCACGCCGGACCCTGTCGATCATGCCCTGCATCGATTTGCCCTCGTACACCGGGTCGGTCAACATCCCTTCCTGGCGCGCGCACAGGCGGATGGCTTCGAGCGTGCCCTCGGACGGCAGGCCGTACTCGGGGCCGCTGTAGCGCTCATCGAGCACCACGTCGTTCTCCGTGATCCCGCGCCCCAGCTCGACGAGCTCGGCCGTGTGCCGGGCGATGCGCAGGATCTGCTCGCGCGTCTGCGCAGGCTTGGCCGAGGCGTCGATGCCGATCACGCGGTCGGCGCGGTCGTCCGCCGCGAAGCCGACCACCATGCCGGCCTGCGTGCTTCCTGTGACGGAGCAGACCACGATGTAGTCGAACTTGAACCCAAGCTCGGCCTCCTGCTGGCGGACTTCTTCAGCGAAGCCGACAAAGCCGAGGCCACCGAGCGGATGCTCCGAGCAACCGGCGGGGATGGGAAAGGGCCTGCCGCCGGCCTTGCGCACGTCCTCCAGGGCCTGCTCCCAGCTCGGTCGGATGCCGATGTCGAAGCCGGCGCTGTCCAGCGTCACCTGCGCGCCCAGGATACGCGACATCTCGATGTTGCCGACGCGGTCGTAGACGGCGTCGGAATAGTTGACCCAGTTTTCCTGCACCAGCACGCACTTGAGGCCCAAGTGCGCCGCCACCGCCGCAACCTGGCGCGTCTGGTTCGACTGGATGCCGCCGATGGACACCAGCGTGTCGCAGCCCTGGGCGAGCGCCTCGGGGATCAGGTACTCCAGCTTGCGCGTCTTGTTGCCGCCAAAGGCCAGGCCGCTGTTGCAGTCCTCGCGCTTGGCGTAGAGCTCGACCTTGCCGCCCAGGTGCGCGCTCAGCCGCTTCAGCGGCTGGATCGGGGTGGGTCCGAACGTCAGGGGGTGTTTCGGAAATTTCTGCAGGTTCAGCTTCGCTTGCATCGCACGTTCATCCTGTTGGAGCGTCGGCGCCCAGGCTGCAATCGACGCGGAAAGAGAGGGCATGGTTGAAATCCGTTTGCAGCACAGGCCAAATCGTAGGCAGATGGGCTTGGAATGAATTGCATGTTGATTCGCATCAACGGACAATTGGATTCTGTTTGAGCACAATATTCGAATTAATTCTGTAGTTTTATGATTTCGAGCAATCTATGAAAGTTTCCCCAATGACGGCGCCGGCGCTCGACCGGATCGACCGCAAGCTGCTGCGCCTGCTTCAGGAAGACGCCTCGGTGCCCAATATCGAGTTGGCCGAGAAGACGAATCTGAGCCCGCCCGCCTGCTCCAGGCGGGTGGCAAGGCTCAAGCAGCTGGGCTTTGTACGCCGCACGGTGGCGCTGGTGAACCCGCGCGCGCTGGGCTACAACGGCCTGGTGATCATCGGCGTGGTGCTGGACCGTTCCACGCCCGACTCGTTCGCCGCGTTTGAGAAAGCGGTGTCGGGCGTGACGGGTTGCCTTGAAGTGCAACTGGTCACCGGCGAGTTCGACTACTTCGTCAAGCTGCGGATCCAAAGCATCGACTCGTTCAACGAGTTGCACGCGGCGCAGCTGATCAGGCTACCGGGCGTGCGGCAGGTCCGCACCTTCGTGTGCCTGAAGGAAGTTTTTGAGACGACGAAGATTCCGGTTTAGCGCCTGGCCTTGTCCGCAGCCGCATTGCGCTCGCGCAATTCCGCGAGCTTTTGGGCAATCTTGATTTCCAGTCCGCGATCGACCGGGCGGTAGAAGCCGGGGTCGGGCATGCCCTCGGGCAAATAGCGCTCGCCGGCGGCGAAGCCACCCTCTTCGTCGTGGGCATAGCGGTAGTTCTTGCCGTAGTCCAGGTCTTTCATCAACTGGGTCGGCGCGTTGCGCAGGTGCAGGGGAACGGGGCGGGTCCCGTCTTTCTTCACAAAGGCCTTGGCCTCGTTGAAGGCCTGGTAGACCGCGTTGGACTTGGCCGCCACGGCCAAGTAGACCACGCATTCGGCCAGCGCCAGCTCGCCTTCGGGCGAACCCAGGCGCTCATAGACCTCGGCCGCATCCAGCGCCAGGCGCAGCGCGCGCGGGTCGGCCAGGCCAATGTCTTCGGCCGCCATGCGGATGAAGCGGCGCGCCATGTAGCGCGGGTCGGCCCCGCCGTCGAGCATGCGCACGAACCAGTACAGCGCGGCATCGGGATCGGAGCCGCGCACGGATTTGTGCAGGGCCGAGATGGTGTCGTAGAACTGCTCGCCGCCCTTGTCGTAGCGGCGCATGCGCTCGCCCAGCACGCGCAGCAGCCAGGCATCGGTGATTTGCTCGAGCTGCTCCTTGGCGGCGGCCACGGCCAGGGTTTCCAGGGTGTTGAGCAGGCGCCGCGCATCGCCGTCGGCATAGGCGATGAGACGATCGATTGCTATCTTTTCAATAGCGGGTACCGCCTGTATGTCTTGGGCTTTAGCGACGATTTGTTGCAGGTCGGCCTCGGACAGCGGCTGCAGCACATAGACCGCGGCGCGTGACAACAGCGCGGAGTTGACCTCGAACGAGGGGTTCTCGGTGGTGGCGCCGATGAAGGTGAACAGGCCCGACTCCACATGCGGCAGGAACGCGTCCTGCTGGCTCTTGTTGAAGCGGTGCACCTCGTCGACGAACACGATGGTGCGCCGTCCGCCGCTGCCCATGATCCCTTGCGCGATCTGCGCCTGCTCGACCGCCTCGCGGATGTCCTTGACGCCGCCGAGCACGGCGCTGATGGTGATGAACTGCGCATCGAACGCATCGGCCATCAGCCGCGCAATCGTGGTCTTGCCGGTGCCCGGTGGCCCCCAGAGGATGCAGCTGTGCGGTTGGCCGGACTCGAACGCGATGCGCAGCGGCATGCCCTCGCCCAGCAGGTGCTGCTGGCCTATGACCTCGCCCAGGGTCTTGGGGCGCAGGCGCTCGGCCAGCGGGGTATGGTGGGTGGCGACGGTGTTCACGGAATCGGCGTTCAAGCGGTGGCCGCTCACTGACGGATCACATCAGCTCCCGCGGGCGGCTTGAACTGAAACGCGTCGGCCGACACCCCGGCGTTGACTTCCATCTTGCTGAACGTCAGCACCGAGCGCTGGCCGAAGCTGTCGAGGATTTCCAGCACGGCCAGTTCAGGGCCCCGGAAGCCGACCTTGACGCTTTGCAATTGACCGTCCTTGGTCTTGGGCATGGCCTGCACCCATTGCAGGCCGTCCTTGCTGTCTTTGGCGGAGGCGTCCTGCAGGTTGAACTCGGCCTGCAGGGCGCGCAGATCGGGGGCGGCGGCGATCAGCGCGGCGGGCGTGGAGCCCAGCGCCTGCGACTGCGCGCGGG
>JBOHHM010000005.1:0-13263 GCA_050725495.1 Burkholderiaceae bacterium
TGCGGCCACCATGCCACCGAGCGCTACGGGGCGCCGGCAGTGGCCGCGCATGTGGCAGCGCAGCTCGGGCTGGAACACCAGTTCATCGATATCGACAACCCGGCATGATGGGCGGTTGGACGCTCGGTGCTGAGCGTTCAGCGAGAAAATACCCACGCCCAACGCCCAACGCCCAACGCCCAACGCCCAACGCCCAACGCCCAACGCTCAACGCTCAACGCTCAACGCTCAACGCTCAACGCTCAACGCCCGATCGCGAAGACGGCCGGCGTCGTATTGTCCGGCGCAGCGCTTGACGCCTTGTTTCTCCAGGCCTTCACGCTGGCACTGCGGGTTGTGGCCGTGGCCAGGGTCAGGCCGCTGCTGACCGCCAGGCGCGTGTTGTGCTGCAGGGTTTGCAGCAAGGCCGCCAGCAGTGCGGTATTGCGGTAGGGCGTTTCAATGAAGAGCTGGGTCTGGCCGGTTTTCAGGGCCAGCGATTCGAGTTCGCGGATGCGCCGGGCCCGCTCGTGCGGGTCTTGCGGCAGGTAACCGACGAACGCAAAGTTCTGGCCATTGAGGCCGCTGGCGGCCAGGGCCAGCAGCAGCGACACCGGGCCGACCAGCGGCACCACGGCCAGGCCCAGCTCGTGCGCGGCACGCACGACCGAGGAGCCCGGATCGGCCACGGCAGGCATGCCGGCTTCGCTGACCAGGCCCATATCGTGCCCTTGCAGCGCGGCTGCGAGCAGGGGCTTGGCGTCAAAGTTGCCTGCATGGTCGCCCTTCTTGTGCACCTCGCGCGGCAGCTCCTGAATGTGCAGCGCCTGCAGCGGCTGCGACAGCGGCTGCAGCTCGTTGACGCGCTTCAGATAGGCGCGCGTGGTCTTGGCGCTTTCACAGATCCAGTGCTGCAGCCGGGCGGCGACCTGCAGCGTGCCGGCCGGCATCAGGTCTTGCAGCGGGGTCTGTGTCTCGCAGCCAAAGTCCAGCGGCGCCGGGACCAGGTAGAGCTTGCCTGGTGCGGCAGCGCTTGGGCTGGGGCTGCTCATCACAGCAGCTTCACGCCGGCCGCGCGAAGCATCTGGCAGGTGCGGATCAGCGGCAGGCCGACCAGGGCTGTCGGGTCGTCGTTGTCGATCGAGGCCAGCAGCGCAATGCCCAGACCCTCGCTTTTGGCGCTGCCCGCGCAGTCGTAAGGCTGCTCGGCCTGCAGATAGGCTTCGATCTCGGCCTCGCTGAGGTCGCGAAAGCGCACTTTCACCGGCGCGAGCTCCGCCTGCTCAAAGCCGGACGCCCGGCACACGACAGCCACGGCGGTCTGGAAGATCACCGTCTGGCCGCGCATCTGGCGCAATTGCGCGACAGCGCGTTCGTGGTTGCCGGGCTTGCCCAGGGGCTGGCCGTTCAAGTCGGCCACCTGGTCGGAGCCGATCACCACGGCCTGCGGAAACTGCTGGGCCACGGCGCGCGCCTTGGCCAGGGCCAGGCGGCAGGCCAGATCGCGCGGGCTTTCGCCGGGCTGCGGCGCTTCGTCGACCTCGGGCGAGGCGACCTCGAAGGGAATGCGCAGGCGCGACAGCAGTTCGCGGCGGTAGCGGGACGTGGAGCCCAGAACCAGCGGGCGGGGGATTGGGGAGGCAGGAATAGGGGCCATGCGGCGATTCTCTTACACTCGCCCCATGAAGAAAGAGTTTGTGGCCGATCATCTGGACGTCAAGGCCTTCGCGCAGGCGGGCGACGAATGGGTCGGGCAGGATGTGCTACAAAAATATGAGCGAATGATGCAGGAAACCCAAGGGCTGGGCGGCGATCTGGCGGTCCACTGGTCGGCCTTGGGCGAGTTGCGTCCGGTGCTGGGCGGGCCCGATCAGGTCTGGCTGCACCTGCAGGTCCAGGCGACCTTGCCGCTGGTCTGCCAGCGCTGCCTGGGGCGGGTCGACTCACCCGTCTCGGTCGAGCGCTCGTTTCGCTTTGTGGCCGACGAAGACGCGGCCGCCGCCCAGGACGACGAGTCAGAAGAGGAGGTGCTGGCGCTCAGCCGCGATTTCAACCTGAGCGAATTGATCGAGGACGAGCTGCTCATGGAGCTGCCCCTGGTGCCGCGCCATGAGCAGTGCCCCACCGAGGTGAAGCTGGCGGCGGTCGATCAAGAATTCGAGGCGGCGTCAGCGGCCAGGCCCAACCCGTTTGCCGTGCTGAGCCGGCTGCAAAGGGATAAATCCAGTTAAATCAAGGAGTTGGGCTATAATTGAGCGCTTCGCGCGAAAACCCTTAGCGCTTTTCACCAACCCCTTTACCCCAGGAGCGGATCATGGCCGTCCAGCAGAACAAAAAGTCACCTTCGAAGCGCGGTATGCACCGCTCGCACAATGCCCTGAATGTGCCGGGCATTGCCGTGGAGCCCACGACCGGTGAAACCCATCTGCGCCACCACATCAGTCCCACCGGCTTCTACCGTGGTCGCAAGGTCCTCAAGACCAAGTCCGAAGCCTGATCGCGCTCTCAATCCAGGGGCCCGGCGCCACGCTAGACGTGGCAACGGGCCTTTGTTTTGAGCCCTGCCGATTCTGCTTCACTGTCCCAAGACCGCGCTGATCGCTTCATGATCACACTCGCTGTCGACTGCATGGGGGGCGACCACGGCCCCCGCGTCACGCTGCCTGCGTGCCAGCAGTTTCTGGATCGACACCCCGATGCCGCCCTGCTGCTGGTCGGCTTGCCCCAGAGCCTGAGCGCCTTTGCCCATCCGCGCGCCAGCGTCGTGGCGGCCAGCGAGGTCGTCGGCATGGACGATCCGGTCGAGATTGCGCTGCGCAAGAAAAAGGATTCGTCCATGCGCGTGGCGATCCAGCAGGTCAAGGACGGCGCGGCGCAAGCGGCCGTGTCGGCCGGCAATACCGGCGCCCTGATGGCGATCGCCCGCTACCTGCTCAAGACCTTGGACGGCATTGACCGTCCGGCGATCGCCACCCAGATGCCCAACGCCAAGGGCGGTGCCACCACGGTGCTGGACCTCGGCGCCAATGTCGATTGCACGGCCGAGCATTTGCTTCAGTTCGCTGTCATGGGCTCCGCCCTGGTGTCGGTGCTCAAAAATGACGACAACCCCTCGGTCGGCCTCTTGAACATTGGTGAAGAGGTCATCAAGGGCAATGAAGTCATCAAAAAAGCCGGTGAATTGCTTCGTTCTGCAGCCCATTCGGGCGATCTGAACTTCTATGGAAACGTGGAAGGCAATGACGTTTTCAAGGGGACGGTCGAGATCGTCGTGTGCGACGGCTTTGTCGGCAATGTGGCATTGAAGGCCAGCGAAGGCCTGGCGTCGATGATTCTCACTTTCCTTAAAGTCGAGTTTTCCCGCAACATCTTCACGAAAATGGCGGCCATCGTCGCGTATCCTGTCCTGTCGGCCCTGAAGAAGCGGATGGACTACCGCCGCTACAACGGCGCGGCCTTGCTGGGGCTGCGCGGCCTGGTCTTCAAAAGCCATGGCTCGGCCGATGCGCTGGCTTTTGAGCAGGCTTTGAACCGGGCGTATGATGCAGCCCGAAACCAACTGCTGGCTCGGGTCCAGGCTCGAATCGCTCATGCAGCGCCGCTCCTGGTGCCCATTGATCCACTCGTGCAGCCTGTCGTGGCGGCCACTGCTGACTAAATGAAACGCTATTCCCGCATTACCGGTACCGGCAGCTACCTGCCCCCGCGCCGATTGACCAATGCCGACCTGGCCGCCGAACTCGCTGCCAAAGGCGTAGAGACTTCGGACGAATGGATTGTGGAGCGCACCGGCATCCGGGCCCGCCACTTTGCCGCGCCCGACGTGACCAGCAGCGACCTCGGTGTCGAGGCCGCCAAGAACGCTTTGCAGGCCGCTGGCGTGCCGGCCCAGGACATCGACCTGATCATCGTCGCCACTTCCACGCCGGACATGGTGTTTCCCTCGGCCGCCTGCATCGTGCAAAACAAGCTCGGCATCGCCGGCTGCCCGGCTTTCGACGTGCAGGCTGTCTGCAGCGGCTTCGTCTACGCGCTGACGGTCGCCGACGCCATGATCCGCACCGGCAGCGCCAGCAAGGCCTTGGTCATAGGCGCGGAAGTCTTTTCCCGCATCCTCGATTTCTCGGACCGCACCACCTGCGTGCTGTTGGGCGACGGCGCCGGCGCCGTGGTGCTGGAGGCCTCCGACACCCCGGGTATTCTGGCCAGCGAACTGCACGCCGATGGCAAGCATGCCGGCATCCTGTGCGTGCCGGGTACGGTGGCCGGTGGCCAGGTGCTGGGCGATCCGCTGCTGAAGATGGATGGCCAGGCGGTATTCAAGCTGGCGGTGGGCGTGCTCGAAGACGCGGCCCGCGCCACGCTGGCCAAGGCCGAGCTGACCGATGCCGACATCGACTGGCTGATTCCGCACCAGGCCAATATCCGCATCATGCAGAGCACGGCTAGGAAGCTCAAGCTGCCGCTGGACAAACTGATCGTCACGGTGGACGAGCATGGCAACACCTCGGCTGCTTCGATCCCGCTGGCGCTGGACGTCGCCGTGCGCAGCGGCAAGATCCAAAAGGGCGACACGCTGATGCTCGAAGGCGTGGGCGGTGGCTTCACCTGGGGTGCGGTGCTACTGAATCTGTAGCGCCTCGAGCCCTGTCTGTCTGGGCTAACAGCTCGTTTGATTCAAATTTCCAACAATGCCAGCATGAAACCGTTCGCTTTCGTCTTTCCGGGCCAGGGCTCGCAGTCCGTGGGCATGCTCGACGCCTGGGGTGATCATCCGGTCGTGGCTCAAACCCTGCAGGAAGCCTCCGACGCGCTGAACGAAGACATGGGCCGCCTGATCAAGGACGGCCCGAAGGAAGCCCTGGCTCTGACCACCAACACCCAACCGGTGATGCTGGTGGCAGGCGTGGCGGCCTTCCGGGTCTGGATGGCCGAGACCGGGGTGGCGCCGGCCGTGGTGGCGGGCCATTCACTTGGCGAATACTCGGCGCTGGTCGCGTCCGGCGTTCTGACGCTGGCGCAGGCCGCGCCGCTGGTGCGTTTCCGGGCCCAGGCCATGCAGGAGGCGGTACCGGTGGGCACCGGCGCCATGGCTGCGATTCTGGGCATGGATGCTTCAAAAGTGATAGCGGGCTGCGCCGAAGCGGCGAGGACATTTGGTACGAATACCTCTGAAGTCGTGGAGGCCGTCAACTTCAATGACCCGGCTCAGACCGTGATCGCGGGCAGCAAGGCGGCCGTGGAAAAGGCCTGCGAAGTGCTCAAGGCCCATGGCGCCAAACGCGCCTTGCCCTTGCCGGTGTCGGCGCCGTTTCATTCGAGCCTGATGAAACCTGCGGCCGACCAGCTCAAGGAAAAACTGGCCTCGGTGGCGTTCGCCGCGCCGCAAATCCCGGTCATCAACAATATTGAAGCTGCGGTCGAAGTCGAGCCCGGCCGCATCCGTGCCGCGCTCTACGAGCAGGCCTTTGGCCCGGTGCGCTGGGTCGAGTGTGTGCAGGCCATCAAGGCGCGCGGCGTAGGCCATGTCATCGAATGCGGTCCCGGCAAGGTGCTGGCCGGCATGACCCGGCGCATCGATGCGGAGCTGGCCGGCGCGGCGCTGTTTGATCCGGCTAGCCTGGCCGAAGTCAAGGGATTGTTGGCATGAGTGAAGTCAAATTTGAAGGCCAGGTCGCCCTGGTCACCGGCGCCTCGCGCGGCATTGGCGCGGCGATTGCGCTTGAACTGGCACAGCGGGGCCTGAAAGTCATTGGCACGGCGACCACCGACGAGGGGGCTGCGAAGATCAGCGCCACGCTCGCCGCCTTTGCGGGCTGCCGCGGCGCCAAGCTCAATGTCAACGATGGCGCTGGCGCCGAGGCGCTGATCGACAGCATCGCCAAGGAACATGGCGGCCTGCAGGTGCTGGTCAACAACGCCGGCATCACGCGCGACATGCTGGCCATGCGCCTCAAGGACGAAGACTGGGACGCCGTGCTCGACACCAACCTCAAGGCGGTGTTCCGCATGAGCCGCGCCGTGATGCGAACCATGATGAAGCAGCGCTATGGCCGCATCATCAGCATCACCTCGGTGGTCGGTGCTTCGGGCAACCCGGGCCAGGCCAATTACGCGGCGGCCAAGGCCGGCGTGGCGGGCATGACCCGGGCGCTGGCGCGCGAGTTGGGCAGCCGCGGCATCACGGTCAACTGCGTGGCGCCGGGCTTCATCGCGACCGACATGACGGCCAGCCTGCCCGAGGAGCAGCACAAGGCGCTGCTGGGCCAGATTCCGCTGGGCCAGCTGGGCCAGCCGAGCGACATTGCGCACGCCGTGGCCTATCTGGCGTCACCGCAGGCCGGCTATGTGACGGGGCAGGAACTGCATGTCAACGGTGGCATGTACATGGCCTAGGGGCCGCACCCTAGGCCGGGTAGAATCTTTTTTTTCACAACCCTCAGAGGGAACCATGAGCGATATCGAAGCACGTGTCAAAAAAATCATTGCCGAACAACTTGGCGTGGAAGAGTCTCAAGTCACCAGCGAGAAAGCCTTTGTGGCCGACCTCGGTGCCGACTCGCTGGACACGGTGGAGCTGGTGATGGCGCTGGAGGACGAATTCGGCATTGAAATTCCCGACGAAGATGCCGAGAAGATCACCACGGTGCAAAACGCCATCGATTACGCCAACAGCCACCAGAAGGCTTAAGTTTCAGGATTCAGCCGCATGAGCCGTCGTCGCGTCGTCGTGACTGGCCTGGGTTGCATCAGCCCCGTGGGCAACACGGTGGCCGATGCCTGGGCCAATCTGCTTGCCGGGCAGCCCGGCATTGACCTCATCACCAAGTTCGATGCGTCGAATTTCGCCTGCAAGTTCGCCGGCGAGGTCAAGGGTTTCAATGTGGAGTCGTACCTGTCCTCGAAAGAGGCGCGCACGATGGACACCTTTATTCATTACGGCATTGCGGCGGCGGCCCAGGCCGTGGCCGACTCGGGCCTGCCCACGGGCGAGGCGCTGGGCGACGAACTGGCCACACGCATAGGCTGCAATATTGGTTCAGGCATTGGCGGCTTGCCGATGATCGAGCAAACCCACAGCGAACTGGTCAGCCGCGGCCCGCGCCGTGTCTCTCCGTTCTTTGTGCCGGCCTCGATCATCAACATGATCTCGGGCCATGTGTCGATCAAGTTCGGCTTCAAGGGGCCGAACATCGCGGTCGTCACGGCCTGCACCACGGGCCTGCATGCCGTCGGCCTGTCGGCACGCATGATTGAATACGGCGACGCCGACGTGATGATCGCCGGCGGCGCCGAAGCGACCATCTCGCCGCTGGGCGTCGGCGGCTTTGCCGCAGCCCGCGCGTTGTCCACCCGCAACGACGACCCCAAGACCGCCTCGCGCCCCTGGGACAAGGACCGCGATGGCTTTGTGCTGGGCGAGGGTGCGGGCGTGCTGGTGCTTGAAGAGTATGAACATGCCAAGGCGCGCGGTGCGAAGATTTACGCCGAGGTCGCGGGTTTCGGCATGAGCGCCGATGCCTACCACATGACGGCCCCGGACGTGGACGGCCCGCGCCGTTCCATGGTGATGGCGCTCAACAACGCGGGCGTCAACGCGAGCCAAGTCGACTACCTCAATGCCCATGGCACTTCCACGCCGCTGGGCGACCTCAACGAAACCAACGCCATCAAGCTGGCCTTGGGCGATCATGCGAAGCGCGTAGTGGTGAACTCCACCAAGTCCATGACCGGCCACCTGCTGGGCGGCGCCGGCGGCATCGAGTCGGTCTTCACCGCGCTGGCCGTGCACCACCAGAAGAGCCCGCCGACCATCAACATCTTCAACCAGGATCCAGAGTGCGACCTGGACTACTGCGCCAACACGGCGCGCGACCTGAAGATCGATGTGGCCGTGAAGAACAACTTCGGCTTTGGCGGCACGAACGGGACGCTGGTGTTCAAACGCGTCTGATCCGCAACTCCCCATGCACAGCGCCCCATCGGTGACTTATCCGGTGGGGCGTTCGCGTTTTGCAAGGCTGCTTCCGGCCTCACTGTGGCTTACCGGCGTGGCCGTGACCGCCCTGTGGAGCCATCAGGCACCCAGCCTGGGCTGGCGGCAAGGACTGGCCTGGGCGACGGTGCTGGCCGGCGGCGTGGTGGCGGCGTGCGCCTGGTGGGCAACACCCGAGGGCGAGCTGCGCTGGGACGGCCAGACCTGGTGGTGGTCGGCCTCGGGCGAGCCCTTGGCCGGGGTGGTGACGGTCGCGCTGGACCTGCAACGGCGCATGCTGCTGTGCTGGTGCGGCGAGCCAGGGCCTTCTCCAAGCCTCCGTCAATGGCTCTGGCTGGAGCGTAAGCGCCAGCCCGGGCGCTGGGATGACCTGCGCCGTGCGGTATATTCGCGCGCCAGAACAGATGCGCTGACGGATGTGGATGCCCTGCCGGGCGGCGAGTCCAAGGCAGCGAAACCATGAGCCCGACCCCTTCTCCTTCCAGCCCCACGCCCGTCGACAGCGACCTTTTGCTGGTCGAGCGCACGGTCGCGGGCGACCAGCGGGCCTATGAGCTGCTGGTGATCAAGTACCGGCGCCGCATCGAGCGCCTGATCGGCCGCATGGTGCGCGACGTGGACCTGGTGGAGGACATTGCACAGGAAACCTTTATCCGGGCCTATCGGGCGCTGCACCAGTTCCGGGGCGAGGCCCAGTTCTACACCTGGCTCTACCGGATCGCGGTGAACACCGCCAAGAAGGCGCTGGTGGATTTGAAGCGCAACCCGGTGATGTCGGAGAGCGCGCTGCGCTCGGCCGACGACGAGGATGAAACTTCCAGCGTCGGGAACGAACTAACCAGCGAAGAAACCCCGGAAACCGTGCTGGCGGCCAAGGAAATTGCAACCACGGTGAATGCCGCCATGGCCGCTTTGCCCGACGACCTGCGCCAGGCGGTGACCCTGCGCGAAATCGAAGGCCTGAGCTATGAAGAGATCGCGGAAGTGATGAACTGCCCGATAGGCACCGTGCGTTCGCGGATTTTCCGGGCACGCGAGGCTATCTCGGCCAAGGTCAAACCCCTGCTGGAGAACCAGTCGGGCAAGCGATGGTAGGTGATGATGATGAATGACACGCTCAAAAATTCTGAGGTGGTTTCCGCGTTGGCCGATGGCCAGTTGCGCGGAGAGGAGTTCGCCCGGGCGGTGGACGCCGTGGCCGGCGACGCGCAGGCGCGCGCCACCTGGCACGCCTACCATCTGGTCGGTGATGTGCTGCGTTCGAGCGAACTGGCTTCGCGCGATACCGGTGCGGATTTTCTGGCCCGCCTGCAGGCCCGACTGCGGCAGGAGCCGGGTCGTTCGCCATCTGCTGTTGATTTTGTAGCGCGTGACGCCGGTGACATGCGAACCGCAAGCCAGAATGCCCATCGGCAGGAGGCGGCCAACCAGTCCAGCTTCGGCTGGAAGCTGCTGGCCGGCCTGGCCTCGCTCGCCGCCGTCGCGGCCATCGGTTGGAGTTCAGTGTCGGGTCTGGGCGGCAGGGGCGATCAAGCCCAGCTGGTACAGGCGCCGGTGCAGGCACCGCCCGTGGTGGTTGCCGAGGGTCAAGAAGCGCAAGTCATGCTGCGCGACCCGCAGCTCGATGAGTTGCTGGCCGCGCACAAGCAGTTTGGGGGAACCTCGGCCTTGCAGATGCCGGCCGGGTTCCTGCGCAACGCCACATTTGAAGGGCCGGCCCGCTAGAGGGGCCGGGCGGCCCCGAGAAAGCTGAACCGATGAGTTGGAAGCCACTTTGCCGTTCTGTTCTTGCCCTGGGGGCGGGAGCTGCTATTAATCTTGTAGTGACCTGGCCGGCCGTGGCGGAGGTCGCGGCCCCTGGCGTCGTGGCGGCCGAGAGCAAGACTGCGGAGGGCAAGGCCGCAGACCGCAGCATCGACGACTGGCTCATGCGCATGCACAATGCCTCGCGCAAGCGGGCTTACGCGGGCACGTTCGTGGTGCTCTCGTCCTCCGGCAGCATGTCCAGCGCCCGCATCTGGCATGTGTGCGATGGCGAGCAGCAAATGGAGCGGGTCGAGTCCCTGACCGGCACGCCGCGCTCGACTTTTCGTCGCAACGATCAGGTCGTGACCTTCCTGCCCGACAGCAAAGTCGCCCGGGCCGAGAAGCGCGAGTCCCTCGGGCTGTTCCCCAATCTGCTCAAATCCAGCGACTCGGCGATCCCTGATTTCTATGCCGCTCAGCAGGTGGGCAGCGAGCGCGTGGCCGGCTTCGACGCCGATGTCGTGCAACTGCGGCCCAAGGACAGCCTGCGCTTTGGCTACCGCATCTGGAGCGAGAAGAAGACCGGCCTGGTGGTCAAGCTGCAGACGCTGGACACCGAGGGTCGCGTGCTGGAGCAGGCCGCTTTTTCCGAGCTGCAGCTCGATGCGCCGGTGAAGATGGACAAGCTGGCCCAGATGATGGGCAATACCGAGGGCTACCGGGTGGAAAAGCCCGAGCTTCAGAAGACCACGGCCGCAGCCGAGGGCTGGACCCTCAAGAACCTGGTCGCGGGCTTCAAGCTCATGAGCTGCTACAAGCGTCCCAGCGCCGGCAGCGCCGCGTCGGACAACACCCTGCAATGCATATTTTCGGACGGGCTGGCTTCGGTATCGCTGTTCGTCGAGCCTTATGACCGCCAGCGCCATGGACAGGAAGTGCTGCTGGCCATGGGAGCCACGCAAACGCTGACGCGGCATTTGGGCGACAAGCCCGGCGGCTGGTGGCTGACCGCCGTGGGGGAAGTCCCGTCGCAGACCCTCAGAAGCTTCGCGCAGAGTCTTGAGCGAAAGAAATAAGCCCCTAACTTGAGTGCCGAAGGCCCGCGCCATGTTTCTGCTGTATGAAGCAGGGAACCCATGAGGCGGGCCGGTTTCACAGCGAGATACACATACATCCGAACGAAAGGTCGATGATGATTCAAGTCGATTGGAAAAAATGGCGATCCTTGGCCCTGGCCGGCGCCCTGGCGATCGCAGCCACCGCGACGCTGATGCCGCCCACGCCGGCTCTGGCGCAGAGCCGGGGACTGCCGGACTTCACCGATCTGGTGGAGCAGGTGGGCCCGTCGGTCGTCAACATCCGCACGCTGGAGAAGGTCAAGGCCAGCGCCGCCCCCGGCGGCGCCATGGACGAGGAAATGCAGGAGTTCTTTCGCCGCTTCTTTGGCCAGCCCCTGCCGGGCATGCCGCGCCAGACACCGCGCCCCAACCGCCCGCAGCCGCAGGAAGAAGAGCAGCCCCGGGGTGTGGGTTCGGGCTTCATCCTCACGGCTGATGGCTTCATCATGACCAATGCGCATGTGGTCGATGGTGCCGACGAGGTGCTGGTCACGCTGATCGACAAGCGCGAGTTCAAGGCCCGCATCATCGGTGCCGACAAGCGCACCGATGTGGCTGTGGTCAAGATCGAGGCCGGCGGTCTGCCCGCGGTCAAGGTCGGTGATGTGAACCGCCTGAGGGTCGGCGAGTGGGTTGTGGCCATCGGTTCGCCGTTTGGCCTGGACAACACCGTGACGGCTGGCATCGTGAGCGCCAAGCAGCGCGACACGGGCGACTACCTGCCCTTCATCCAGACCGATGTCGCGATCAACCCCGGCAACTCGGGCGGGCCGCTGATCAACATGCGTGGCGAGGTTGTGGGCATCAACAGCCAGATTTACTCGCGCTCGGGCGGCTACATGGGCATTGCCTTTGCGATTCCCATGGACGAGGCAATCCGGGTCAGCGACCAGCTGCGCGCTCACGGCCGCGTGTTGCGTGGGCGTATCGGCGTGCAGATCGACCAGGTCACCAAGGATGTGGCGGAGTCGATTGGTCTGGGGTTGGCCCGGGGAGCGCTGGTGCGTGGCGTCGAAAGCGGTTCTCCGGCGGACAAGGCCGGCGTCGAGGCAGGCGACATCATTACCAAATTCGACGGCAAGGTGATCGAGAAAGCCAGCGACCTCCCGCGCCTGGTGGGCAACACCAAGCCCGGCAGCAAGAGCATGGTGACGGTGTTTCGCCGTGGGGGCACCAAGGAGCTGAGCATCACCATCGCCGAGTTCGAGCCCGACAAGCCCTTGCGCAAGGCCGTGGACCGCGATGACAAACCCAAGGCCGGCGGGCAGCTGCTGGGCTTGGCCGTCAGCGATCTGTCGGAGGCGCAAAGAAAGGAGCTCAAGCTCAAGGGTGGCGTGAAGGTCGATGCCGCCGCCGACGGGGCGGCACGCGCCGGCCTGCGCGAAGGCGATGTGATCGTGGCGATTGCCAATACCGAAATCAACAGTGTCAAGGAGTTCGAGGCGGCGGTGGCCAAGGTGGACAAGAGCAAGCCGGTGAATGTGCTGTTCCGCCGGGGTGAATGGGCTCAATACGCCTTGATCCGCCCCGCACGCTGAGCGCCCGGTCCGCGGCAAGAAGCCCCATCCCGCACTTGGGTTTGGGGCTTTTTTCTGGGGTTGTTTGCCAAAACTCAGGGGGGCAAAAAATATTTTCGTGTTTTTTTGTGCCTTATAAATTTGTGTGCGCACACTAACTTTTGAAAAAGGTAATGCCAAATTTCGATAGAATCAGCTCCCACAAGCCATGATTAGCGGCATATCGAAAATGCCGAAATCCACGATGCGGGATGAGTTGCGACAGTCCACCGGCGATCCACAGATCGCCCACAAGTTGTCCAGAAGCTCGCCCGCCAATACTGTTGATAAGTTGTGAATAATTTCCATGTTGCTGCCTTGCAACGTCCCGGTTTTGCCGGTTCCTGGACTGTACGTTCGGGGCTTTTTGCCTACAATGAAGCTCCAACTATCGCAGTTGCCATAGATTGTTGGTTCAGGGCGCGTCCATCTTTGACGCGCCCTTTTTTCTTGCGCGCTCTCCATTTAATTCAATCACTTGAAGCTCTTCGTTGATGAATCACATCAGAAATTTTTCGATCATTGCGCACATCGATCACGGCAAATCCACCTTGGCGGATCGCTTGATCCAGCGATGTGGCGGCCTCGAAGAACGCGACATGGAGGCGCAGGTTCTGGACTCGATGGACATCGAGAAAGAGCGTGGGATAACCATCAAGGCGCAGACCGCTGCGCTCAAGTACGAGGCGCGTGATGGCCAGGTCTACAACCTCAATCTGATCGACACGCCGGGCCATGTGGACTTCTCCTACGAGGTCTCGCGTTCGCTGTCGGCATGCGAAGGCGCACTGCTCGTGGTCGATGCGAGCCAGGGGGTGGAAGCGCAGACCGTGGCCAACTGCTACACCGCACTCGACCTCGGTGTGGA
>JBOHHM010000006.1:0-3344 GCA_050725495.1 Burkholderiaceae bacterium
TGCGGCCACCATGCCACCGAGCGCTACGGGGCGCCGGCAGTGGCCGCGCATGTGGCAGCGCAGCTCGGGCTGGAACACCAGTTCATCGATATCGACAACCCGGCATGATGGGCGGTTGGACGCTCGGCGCTGAGCGTCCAGCGAGAAAATACCCACGCTCAACGCTCAACGCTCAACGCTCAACGCGCAACGCGCAACGCGCAACGCTCAACGCTCATGAAACCCACTGCCATCACCCTGGGCGACCCGGCCGGCATCGGTCCGGAAATCATCGCCAAGGCGTTTCGTGACGCGCCCGAGGTCACGCGCGGCTGCTTTGTGGCGGGGGACTTGGGCCTTCTGCGCCGCGCCGTGCAGTTCATCAGCGGGCCCGACCGGGTGAGCGTACCCGTGGCACGCATCGAGACGCCTGCCGAGGCCTTGGGTCTGCCGCCGCGCTGCATCCCGGTGCTACAAATCCAGGAGCCGTCTGCGCCCATTCCACTGGGGGTGGTGAGCGACGTCGCCGGCAAAGTAGCGGCCAACAGCGTGCTCTGGGCGACGGGCGCCGCCTTGCGCGGCGAGGTGGCGGCCCTGGTGACCGCGCCACTGCACAAGGAAGCGCTGGCCGCTGCAGGTCTGCCCTATCCGGGGCATACCGAGATGCTGCAGGCCGAAGCCGCAGCGCACCTGGGCTGCCCCCTATCTGAGCTGCCGGTGCGCATGATGCTGGCCAACGATGAGTTGCGCACCGTGCTGGTGAGCATCCATGTCTCGCTGCGCGCGGCGATCGAGGCCGTGACCTTCGACAACGTCTTGCAGACCTTGCGGATTGCGCACGAATCCGTGGGCAAGATGCTGCATCGCCCGCCGCGCATAGGCGTGGCCGGGCTCAACCCGCACGCCGGCGAGGGCGGCCTGTTTGGCCGCGAGGAACTGGACACGATCATCCCGGCCGTTCAGGCCGCCCGGGCCGCCGGCATGGACGTCCACGGCCCGTTCTCGCCCGATACCGTGTTCATGCGGGCCCGCGCCCAGCCGGGCCGGCCCGGCGAGTTCGATGTGGTGGTTGCGATGTACCACGACCAGGGCCTGATTCCGGTGAAATACCTGGGTGTTGAGAAGGGCGTCAACGTCACGCTGGGCCTGCCGCTGGTGCGCACCAGCCCGGACCACGGCACGGCGTTCGACATCGCCGGAACGGGCCGCGCCGACGCCTCCAGTCTGGTTGAAGCGATTCGCATGGCGCGCCAGCTTTCTCAATGAAAACAGCCCGCAGTCCATGGGCTGCGGGCTGTGGAAGCTACAAAAAATGTAGCGTTTCGATTACCTTTTCAGGCTGTCGCGGATTTCACGCAGCAGCAGCACGTCTTCGGGCGCTGTCACCGGGGCCGGTGCCGGAGCGGGCGTTTGCCGCTTGAGCCGGTTGATCTGCTTGACCATGATGAAGATGATGAAGGCCAGGATCGCGAAATTGACCGCCACGGTGATGAAGCTGCCATAGGCGAACACCGGCACACCGGCCTTCCTGAGCGCGTCCAGCGAGCTCCCGGTGCCGGGTGGCACCTGGCCCAGCACCACGAACAGGCTGGAGAATTCCAGCTTGCCAATGATCGCCCCCACCAGCGGCATGACCAGGTCGCCGACCACCGAATCGACGATTTTCCCGAAGGCGCCGCCGATGATCACGCCCACGGCGAGATCGATCACATTGCCCTTGACGGCAAACTCCTTGAATTCCTGCATCATGCCCATTTGATTCACTCCTTGTTGTCAAGCCGCCGCCAGTATTCCTTGCAAAGCCCGGCTGTCAAGGCGCGCGCTCGGGCTTGGGCCCGCGTTGAATTCGCGATGAGCGGTCAGCTACAATTCTTAGTTGACCCAAATCAAGCGACGATCATCGAGGATCCCCATGAGTGACACCCCAGTCGACACCAGCAAACGGACGTGGTTGATCGCGTCCGGCTGTGCCGGTGCTGTGGGCGGCGTAGCGACCGCCGTTCCCTTCGTGAGTACTTTTCAGCCCTCCGAGCGAGCCAAGGCGGCCGGTGCGGCCGTTGAGGTCGACATCTCTGCCCTGAAGCCGGGCGAGAAACTCACCGTCGAATGGCGGGGCAAGCCGGTCTGGATTGTCAAGCGCACGCCCGAGCAGCTCGCATCGCTCAAGAAGACCGAAAGCCTGTTGGCCGACCCCAACTCGATTCGCAAGGTCTACCCGACCCCCGATTACGCGAAGAACCAGCACCGCTCGATCAAGCCTGAACTGTTCGTCGCTGTCGGCATCTGCTCGCACCTGGGCTGCTCGCCCTCGGACAAGTTCACGCCCGGTGCCCAGCCCTCGCTGCCCGACGACTGGGCCGGCGGCTTCCTCTGCCCCTGCCACGGCTCGACCTTCGACATCGCCGGCCGCGTGTTCAGGAACAAGCCCGCGCCGGACAACCTTGAAGTGCCGCCGCACATGTACCTGTCCGACAACCGGCTGTTGATCGGCGAAGACAAGAAGGCTTGAGAGCGACTGACATGGCTGAATTCAAGGAAATCTCCCCCAACGCCTCGGCGGGCGCCAAGCTCACGAACTGGTTCGAAAACCGTTTCCCCACGGCGTTTGACGCTTACCGTGTCCACATGTCGGAGTACTACGCTCCGAAGAACTTCAACTTCTGGTACATCTTCGGCTCGCTGGCCCTGCTGGTGCTGGTGATCCAGATCGTGACCGGCATCTTCCTGGTCATGCACTACAAGCCCGACGCCGCTGTGGCGTTCGCCTCGGTCGAGTACATCATGCGCGACGTGCCCTGGGGCTGGCTGATCCGCTACATGCATTCCACGGGCGCCTCGGCCTTCTTCGTGGTGGTCTACCTGCACATGTTCCGCGGCCTGCTCTATGGCTCCTACCGCAAGCCGCGCGAGCTGGTCTGGATCTTCGGCTGCGCGATCTTCCTGTGCCTGATGGCCGAAGCCTTCATGGGCTACCTGCTGCCCTGGGGTCAGATGTCCTACTGGGGCGCCCAGGTGATCGTGAACCTGTTCTCCGCCATCCCCTTCATTGGCCCCGACCTCGCCCTGTTGATCCGTGGCGACTACGTGGTGTCCGACGCCACGCTGAACCGCTTCTTCAGCTTCCACGTGATTGCCGTGCCCCTGGTGCTGCTGGGCTTGGTGGTCGCGCACCTGCTGGCATTGCACGACGTGGGCTCCAACAACCCCGACGGCGTGGAAATCAAGGCCAACAAGGATGCCAATGGCAAGCCGCTGGACGGCATCCCGTTCCACCCCTACTACACGGTGCATGACATCTTTGGTGTCAGCGTGTTCCTGATGGTCTTCACCGCCATCATCTTCTTCGCGCCCGAGTTCGGCGGCTA
>JBOHHM010000007.1:0-7197 GCA_050725495.1 Burkholderiaceae bacterium
CGTCAGCGAATCCAGCACTTCCTTGGTCACGTCCGCCAGGCTGTTGTACTGCGCGGCGTCCACCGGTGCGACGGTGGCGGTGTCCTCGATGAAATCGCCCAGATGCGAATCGTCGTCGTCGCCGATCGGAGTTTCCATCGAGATCGGCTCCTTGGCGATCTTCATGATCTTGCGGATCTTGTCTTCGGGGATCTCCATCTTGGCCGCCAGGATGCCGGCATCGGGCTCGAAGCCGAACTCCTGCAGGTGCTGGCGGCTGATGCGGTTCTTCTTGTTGATGGTCTCGATCATGTGCACCGGGATGCGGATCGTGCGGGCCTGGTCGGCGATCGAGCGCGTGATGGCCTGGCGAATCCACCAGGTCGCGTAGGTCGAGAACTTGTAGCCGCGGCGGTATTCGAACTTGTCGACCGCCTTCATCAGGCCGATGTTGCCTTCCTGGATCAGGTCGAGGAACTGCAGGCCGCGGTTCGTGTACTTCTTGGCGATGGAGATCACCAGGCGCAGGTTGGCCTCGATCATCTCTTTCTTGGCGTCGCGCGACGAGGCCTCGCCTTCGTTCATGCGCTTGTTGATGTCCTTGAGCTGGTCCAACGGCACCACGACGCGGGACTGCAGGTCGGTGAGCTTTTGCTGCAGGTCCTGCACCGGTGGAATATTGCGTCCCATGACGGCCGCCCAGGGCTTGCCGGAAGCGGCCTGCTTCTCGATCCACTTCAGGTTCAACAGGTTGGAGCCGATCTTGTTGCCGGCTTTGTCGCGGCCGCTGAAATCGGCGATGAACAGCTCCTGCGGATAGCCGCATTTGTCGACGATGATGCGGCGCAGTTCGCGCTCCTTCTTGCGCACGTCGTCGACCTGGGCGCGCACCATGTCGCACAGCTTCTCAATCGTCTTGGCGGTGAAGCGGATGGTCATGAGCTCTTCGCTCAAGGCCTTCTGCGCTTTCGCATAGGCGGGCGTGCCGTAGCCTTCCTTGTCGTAGACCTTGTGGACCTTCTCGAACAGCTCGCGCAGCTTGTCGAAGCGCGAGAGCGCCTCGCGCTTGAGTTCTTCGAGCTTCTTGGTCAGCGCCTTGGAGCCGCCGTTGCCGTCGTCGTCGTCGGCCTCGTCGTATTCGTCGAAGTCTTCCTCGGCCACGAAGTCGTCGGCCTCGTTCGGGTTGGAAAAGCCGTCGACGATGGTCGAGATGACGACCTTGCCTTCGCGGATGTCCTCGCCCATGCGCAAGATCTCGGCGATGGTGGCGGGCGAGGCCGAAATGGCCTCCATCATCGCCATCAGGCCGCCTTCGATGCGCTTGGCGATCTCGATTTCACCTTCGCGCGTCAGCAGTTCCACCGTGCCCATTTCGCGCATGTACATGCGCACCGGGTCGGTCGTGCGGCCGAATTCGCTGTCCACCGTGGACAGTGCGGCTTCGGCTTCTTCCTCGGCTTCTTCCTCGGTCGCAGCGGTCGGGCCGGTGTTGTTCAGCAGCAGGGTTTCGGCATCGGGCGTCTGCTCGTACACCGCCACGCCCATGTCGTTGAGCATGGAGATCACGACTTCCAGCGTCTCGGCATCGACCAGCTTGTCGGGCAGGTGATCGGAGATCTCGCCGTGCGTCAGGTAGCCGCGGGTCTTGCCGAGCTTGATCAGGGCCTTGAGGCGCTGGCGGCGCTTGGCCATGTCTTCTTCAGACAGCACGGTCTCGTCCAGGCCGAATTCCTTCATCAGCGCGCGCTCTTTGGCCTTGCTGATCTTCATGCGCAGAGGCTTGACCTTCTCGGTCGCCTCGGCCGGCTCCTCTGCAAACTCGGCCTCAAGGTCGGGCAGGTCTGCGTCGTCGCCCTCTGGTTTGGCGGCGTTCTTGGGCTTGCGGCCGCGCTTGGCGCCGGTTTTGGGCGGCGCATCCTTCTCGGCGGCAGCGGCCTTGGGCGGGCGACCCGGCTTTTTCTTCGGGGTTTCTTCGGCGGCTGCCACGGCCTTGGCAGATTTTTTCAGTTCTTCAGGGGCGGATGACTTCGAGACGGACACGGGTTGGGCTTTCGTAGCAGGCATGGCGGTGGCGTGGGCGACCGGTTTGGACGCAGTTTTCGCAACGGGCTTTGCAGCGGACTTCTCGGGCTTCTCGGACTTTTGAGCGGGCATGAAACAACCTCAGGACTTCAAACAAGAAACAAACAAGCGCCGCAAGCGCCCGGCGCGGGTAGGAGGAAAAGGCATGAACCCTGGCCTCCTGTCAGAGGAGAAATCCTCGGTGGCAAGATGGTGGGCGAACATTTGGTGTGCAGCCCTTGCGGGAAGGGGGGCGGGTCGTGCGCTTGTGTCACGGTTGGCCGGGTCCGGAGGTACTGCTGTCGCTCTTGCCGTTAGCAACCTTACATTATACCGCGAGTCTGAATTTTCAAGGGCTTCAGGCGATTTTTGGTGCCATCAGGCCGCGGCGGCGCTCATGGAGTGCGCGGTAGCGCTGCAGCGCAGTCGGGTCTGACTCGGCGGCGGCCAGGGCCTCGGTTTCCTGCAGTTTCAGCCGGTCGATCAGGATCAGCTTGAGCAGACCCCGCAGTTCCTGGCCCGATTCTTTGGGTTCCGCCGGCGCACCCGTGGCCGGCCCCGACATGAGCTGCAGAGCCAGGGCTTCAAACTCGTGCTCGCGCAGCTCCTCGCGCAGCGCGCCCCAAGGCAGCGGGCCGTGCTCATGGAGCTGGCGGTCCAGCCAGACAAACAGCGGCCCGTGCGGCGCGGGCAGCTCGCAGAGCATGGCGTGATCTTCGTGGGACAGGGCTTCCCAGGCCGCCATATTGGCCAGCAGCAGCCGTGCCGCATGGTCGGTCCGGCTGGCCGGCCTGGCGCGGCCGCCCAGCCGCGGGCCCGGCGCCGAGTATTCGGATGGTTTGGGTCCTTGGCCCGCGGCATAGGGGCGCTGGTTGCTACCTTTTCGATAGCGTTTCCCGCTCTCAGGCGGGTTCTGCGCCGGGCTGCCGCTCCAGAGCCCGGCCAGATCCCGGCCGTCGAGCTGCACCAGATCGGCCAGCTCGGCCAGCAGCTGGCGCTTGAGTGCGCCGTCGGGCAGCTCGCTCCACAGGGGTTTGGCGTTGCTGGCCAAGCGGGCGCGGCCTTCGGCCGTGTGGAGGTCGCAGCCCTCGCGCGCCGACTCCACCAGGAAGCGGCTCAGCGGCAAGGCCTCGCTCACATGGCGCGAAAACGCCTCCTTGCCGAATTCACGAATGAAGCTGTCGGGGTCGTGCTCGGGCGGCAGGAATAGGAATTTCACGCTGCGCACATCGCTGGCATAGGGCAGGGCGCCGTCCAATGCCTTGCGCGCCGCGCGCCGGCCGGCGGCGTCGCCGTCAAAGCTGAACACCACGGCGTCGGTGAAGCGAAACAGCTTCTGCACGTGGTCGGCGGTGCAGGCCGTGCCCAGCGTGGCCACGGCATTGGGAAAGCCGAGCTGGGCCAGCGCCACCACGTCCATATAGCCCTCGGTCACCAGCACATAGCCCTGCTCGCGCAGCGCGTTGCGGGCCTCGAACAGGCCGTAGAGCTCGCGGCCCTTGCTGAACACCGGGGTTTCGGGTGAGTTCAGGTACTTTGGCTTTTCGTCGCCGAGCACCCGTCCGCCAAAGCCTATGCATTCGCCCTTGACGTTGCGGATCGGAAACATCACGCGGTCGCGGAAGCGGTCGTAGCGCTTGACTTCGCCCTGGGGGTCTTCCTCGTTGACGATGACCAGGCCGCTTTCGGCCAGCAGCGGGTCCTCGTAGTCGGGGAACACGCTGGCCAGGCTGCGCCAGCCCGCGGGCGCATAGCCCAGGCCGAACTGCTTGGCGATGGCGCCCGAAAGCCCCCGGCCCTTGAGGTAGGCGATCGCCTGGGGCGAGGTTTTCAGATGCTTTTTGTAGGCCTCGCCTGCTTTTTCGAGCACCTCGCTGAGCGTGGCCTGCTTCTGCCGCTGCTCGGCGGCCCGGGCCCGGTCCTGAGACAAGGCCTCGTCCTCGGGCACCTGCATCCCATACTGCTGGGCCAGGTCCTTGACCGCCTCGACAAAGTTCATGCCCAGGTGTTCCATCAAGAAGCTGAGCGCATTGCCGTTTTTGCCGCAGCCAAAGCAGTGGTAGAACTGCTTGGCCGGGCTGACCGAGAACGAGGGCGACTTCTCCCCGTGGAACGGGCACAGGCCCATGAAATTGGCGCCGCCCTTCTTGAGCTGCACATGGCGGCCGACGATCTCGACGACATCGGCGCGCGAGAGCAGTTCCTGGATGAAGGCTTGGGGGATGGCCATGCCGTGTATTGTCCCGGATTCGCGAGCCCGGACAGGCGCGACATGGTCAGCTGGGCCTGCCGCACTGGCCGTGATGCGTAATTGGAATCTGACCCCAATTAAGCCCCCAATTAAGACGCTCAGTCGCCCATCACCACCCCTTCGCGCCGCGGATCGGCGCCGCCCAGCCACATCGGCGTGCCATGCACCTGGCCGCGCGTGATGGCCTGCAGGCCGCTGGTCATGGCCTGCTCGCGCACCTCATGGCCGCGCGCCCTCAGCGCCTCGACGGTGGCGGGGGGGAAACGTTTTTCTTCCATCATGGTCGGGCCGTTGAGCGAGGCGAAATTGGGCAGGTTGATGGCCTGCTGGGGCGTCAACCCCCAGTTGAGCACGCCATACAAGGTTTTGGCGGTGAAGTGGATGATCAATGCGCCGCCCGGGCTGCCGCCGCTCATGACCAGCTGGCCGGTGGCCTTGTCGAACACCAGCGTCGGCGACATCGACGAGCGCGGGCGCTTGCCGGCTTGCACGCGGTTGGCAACGGGCTTGCCTTCGGCGTCGGTGGGCGCAAAGCTGAAGTCGGTGAGCTCGTTGTTCAGCAGAAAACCCTTGACCATCTGGCGCGCGCCGAACTGGTCTTCGATCGTCGTGGTCATCGCAATTGCGTTGCCGTACGGGTCGACGATGCTGATATGCGAGGTGCCGTATTCGGGCTGCTCGGCCATCGGGGCGTAGGAGGTCTTGACGCCGCCGGGTGTGCCGGGCTTGGCGATTTTCATGCTTTGCCCCCCGGGGCCCTGCGCGATCAGTTTGGTGCGTTCGGCCAGGTAGCCGGGCGCCAGCAGGCTCATCCAGCTGCCGGCCGGTGGCTGCACGAAGTCGGGGTCGCCGAGGTACTGGGCGCGGTCGGCAAAGGCCAGGCGCGAGGCCTCGGTGTAGAGGTGCAGCCAGTCGGCCGATGGCAGGCCATCCTGCGGTGCCAGCGTGGCAGCGTTGGTCTGGTTCAGCATGCCCAGGATCTGGCCTACGGCGATCGCGCCCGAACTCGGCGGCGGGAAGCCGCAGATGCGGTAATCGCGGGCCCCTGCCCGATAGTCGGTGCAAATGGGCTCGCGCTTTTTCGGCTGGTAGCCCGCCAGGTCGGCCATCGTCAGTTGGCCGGGGTTGGTCGGGTGCCTTTGCACCTTGTCGACGATGGCTTGGGCCACCTCGCCTTCGAGCAGACCCTTGGAGCCTTCGGCGGCGATCTTCCTCAACACGGCGGCCAGTTCGGGGTTGCGCAGGTTGAAGCCCACGTCGCGCGCTTCGCCGTCGGGTTTGTAGAAGTAGGCCGCGGCCACCGGGTCTTTCTTCAGATGGGCGTCGGCCTTGACCAGGGTGTTGAGCCGGGCGCTGACCTTGAAGCCGCCTTCGGCCAGCGTGATGGCCGGCTCGAACAGCCGGCCCCAAGGCAGTTTGCCGTACTGCTGGTGCGCCATCTCCAGCATGCGCACCGTGCCCGGCACGCCGACCGAGCGGCCGCCGACCACGCCCTCGTAAAACGGCAGGGGCTTGCCGTCGGCGCCGATGAAGAGCTTGTCGTCGGCCGCTGCGGGGGCGGTTTCACGGCCGTCGAAGGCTTCGACGGCCTTGCCGTTGTAGTGCAGCAGGAAGGCGCCGCCGCCTATGCCGCTGGACTGCGGCTCCACCAGCGTCAGCACCATTTGCACCGCGATCGCCGCGTCGATGGCCGAGCCGCCGGCCCTGAGCACCTGGTAGCCCGCGTCGGTGGCCAGCGGGTTGGCGGCGGCCACCGCGAACTTGCTCGTGGCCCAGCCGGGCTTCTCGGTATAGCCCGAGGCGCCCTCGGGCTGAGGCGGAACGGTGTAGCTGAAGGGCGGCGGTGAACTCGCGCAGCCGAGCAACAACAGGGCGGCAGCGAGGGCGGTGAAGGCTGGAACGCGGATTTTCATGGCATCTCCGGGAGTTGAGCGTGCGATGTTACGCCCGCCCCTGGGGACAGCTGCCCGGTACACACCAAGAAGACGGCCGATATGCCCTTGTTCAGGGTCATATCGGCCGGTAGCCCTCTAAAAGAGAGCCCGATGCGCTATCAAAAATGCAGCTTGCGAGTCGCCTCAGCGCGGCGCCAGGCGGATCGCGCCGTCCAGCCGGATCACCTCGCCGTTGAGCATGTCGTTCTCGATGATGTGCTTGGCGAGCTTGGCGTAGTCCTCGGGCGTGCCCAGGCGCGACGGGAAGGGCACGCTGGCGGCCAGCGCATCCTGCACTTCCTGGGGCATGCTGAATAGCATGGGTGTGCCGAAGATGCCGGGGGCGATCGTCATGTTGCGAATGCCGTTGCGCGAGAGGTCGCGCGCGATCGGCAGCGTCATGCCGACCACGCCGCCCTTGGAGGCGGCATAGGCGGCCTGGCCGATCTGGCCATCGTAGGCCGCGACCGACGCCGTGGAAATCAGCACGCCGCGCTCGCCGGTGGCCTCGGGCTCGTTCTTGCACATGGCGTCGGCGGCCAGGCGGATCATGTTGAAGCTGCCCACGAGGTTGACCATGATGGTCTTGGTGTAGACCGCCAGCGAATGCGCGCCGCTCTTGCCCACGGTCTTCTCGGCCGGGGCGATGCCGGCGCAGTTGACCAGGCCCATGAGCTTGCCCAGCGTCAGCGCCTTCGCGACCACGGCCTGGCCATCGGCCTCGTTGCTGTCATCGCATTTGACGAAGGCGCCGCCGATCTCCTTGGCCACGGCCTCGCCTTTTTCCACCTGCATGTCGGCGATCACCACGCTGGCGCCGTTGGCAGCCAGCATGCGTGCCGTGCCCTCGCCCAGGCCCGAAGCGCCGCCGGTGACGATGAATACCTTGCCTTGAATCTGCATCTCGATCTCCTTTGATTTGACGTTTACGTAAACGTCAATTATCGGCGATAAAAATGCCCGCTCGAGGCG
>JBOHHM010000008.1:0-6335 GCA_050725495.1 Burkholderiaceae bacterium
ATCATGCGGTAGCCGAAGATGCTCTTGCGCGCGTGCACGCTGATCAGGTCGGAGACGATGCCGAAGGCCGGCAGCGCCACGATGTAGACCTCGGGGTGGCCGAAGAACCAGAACAGGTGCTGGAACAGCAGCGGGCTGCCGCCCTTGTAGTTCGTCACCTGCCCCATCGACACCAGGGCCGGCATGAAGAAGCTGGTGCCCAGCGTTTGGTCGAGCAGCATCATCACGCCGCTGACGAACAGCGCCGGGAAGGCCAGCAGCGCGAGGATGGTGGCGACGAAGATGCCCCACACCGTCAGCGGCATGCGCAGCAGCGTCATGCCGTCGGTGCGTGCCTGCAGCACCGTCGTCACATAGTTGAGGCCGCCCATGGTGGTGGCGACGATGAAGATCACCAGCGACACCAGCATCAGGATGATGCCCCAGGTATTGCCCGGCGTGCCGGGCAAGATGGCCTGCGGCGGGTACAGCGTCCAGCCCGCGCCGGTGGGCCCGCCCGGCACGAAAAAGCTCGCGATCAGCACCAGCACCGACAGCAGGTAGACCCAGTAGCTCAGCATATTGAGGTAGGGGAACACCATGTCGCGCGCGCCCACCATCAGCGGAATCAGGTAGTTGCCGAAGCCGCCGAGGAACAGCGCGGTCAGCAGGTAGATCACCATGATCATTCCGTGCATGGTGACGAACTGGTAGTAACGCTCGGCGTTGATGAATTCGAACTGGCCGGGAAAGCCCAGCTGCAGCCGCATCAGGTTGGACAGCATGACGCCCACCAGCCCCACCACGATGGCGGTGCAGGCGTACTGGATGGCGATCACCTTGTGGTCCTGGCTCCAGACATACTGGGTCCAGAAGCTCTGCGGCTCGCGATGTGCGGCGTCGTCAGCGTAGGCCATGGCGTTCCTCGTTGGACTGCTGGGTGTTCATCGCTGCGCTTTCTGGACAGGCGCGGCCTGGGCTGGGCTGCCCAGGGACTGGATATAGGCGACCAGCGCGGCCAGTTCGTCGTCGCTCAGGTCGGCCGCAGGCGGCATGATCGGCGCAAAGCCCTTCACCACCTGGGCCTGCGGCTCGCGGATGGAGCGCCTCAGGTAGGCCTCGTCGGCCAGCGCGCTGGCGCCATCGGCGAAGGTTTGCGTCTTGCCGTACAGCCCTTTCCAGGTCGGGCCCACGCCAGGGCTGCCGTCCACCGTGTGGCAGGCCACACAGCCTCTGGACTGGGCCAGAACCTTGCCCTGCGCCTGCACATCGACCATGCCGCCCGGCACGGCGACGGCCGCAGCGCCACGCGGGGCCGCCATCGACATGGCGAAAGTCGGCTGCACCTTCAGCCAGGCCTGGAAAGCGGCCAGGTCTTCGACCACCACGTGGGCGCGCATATTGGGGTGGCCCACGCCGCACAGCTGTGCGCACATCGCCTCAAAACGGCCGGCGACGGTCGGCGTGAACCAGAAGGTGCTGACCTGGCCCGGCACGATGTTCATGCGGGCGCGAAACGGCGGCACGTAGAAGTCGTGCAGCACGTCGTGCGAACGCAGCAGCACCTTGACCGGCTTGCCCAGTGGCAGGTGCACCTCGTTGCCGGTGACGAGGATGTTGTCCTGCCCGGCCGGATCAGCAGGATCGAGTCCGAACGGGTTGGCAGCGCTGACAAAGCGGGCATCGCTGCCACCGAGCTTGCCGCTGGCACCTGGAAAGCGGTAGCGCCACTGCCACTGCTGGCCCAGCACCTCCAGCACCAGGGCATCGCGCGGCGCCCTGACATAGTCCGCGTAGACCACCAGGCCGGGCGCCAGCAGCGCCATGATGCCCAGCGCCGTGACGCCGATCAGCCAGTACTCGAGCTTGCGGTTGTCAGGCTCGTAGGCAGCGCGGTGGCCGTCGCGGTGGCGATAGCGCAGCAGCGTGTAGACGACGAACAGGTTGATGATGACGAAGAAGACGCCGGTGATCACCAGGGTGATGGTCAGCGTGTTGTCCATCTCGCGCCAGTTCGAGGCCAGCGGCGTGGTCCACCACGGGCTGACAAAGTGAAACAGCAAGGATGCGGCGACGATGACAATGATCGCGACAGCCATGTTCATGTGCAGCCTCTGGGTCCGGCGTTGAAGATGGGCCCGCGGGTCTTCAGGGGAACGCCGGAACGTCGCTGTCGGCGCGCTCGACACCGACCTGCCCAGGCGAGGACTGCAACAGCGCCTCGATCTCCCCGACCCGCGAACGCGGCACGTCGACCATCAGCAGAATCTGCCCCTGCTCGATGACGGCCTCGAAGCGCTGCAGTCGGGTGCTCGGTATGGAAATGCCGATCATGCTGGACGACCAGGCGCCGAACATCCCTCCGAGAATGGCCAGCGCAGCGAGCACCTCCCACTGCGGTACATCAGCCGCGATGGGGTAGAACACCGCCGCCAGCAGGCCCGCGACCATGCCGGTGACCGCGCCGAGCACCAGGCCCGTTTGAGCCGCGTGAACCACATCCGAGGTTTGCCATATGTTGGCCGCATGCAGCCCGCTGATGTCCATGCCTTCCTGCCCCACGAAGTGAATGTGCCTCGCTTCAATGCGCGCCAGCAGCAAGTCCCTCATCGTCCCCCTGGCGCTCGCCAGATCGGGCATCAGCCGGTAGATTCGTCTTCTCATGGCACCCTCCAGTTCTTCACCTTGTGCGTTAGCCGGGAAACCACTCTTGACTTCGATGCTCAACTTATACGCCAACGCCAAGCCCGGTGCAAGCTGCCGAAGCCCGGTCCCGCGAGGCAGGGGCCGAAGCCGGGGGCGGTGGGCGTGCCGGGGCGCCGAAGCTGGCCACTCCATGAACCAACGAGGCCTTCAGCCCCCATGCGGCGGCCGCATGGTGCTATCGTTTTGGTAGCATTTTTTCGCCGCATCAAACGCCGCGCACAGTCCGGTAAGCTCCGCTCCCATGCCCCTGACCCTGCTTGCCCCCGCGCACAGCGAGCTGCTGATCAAGAAAAGCCGCTTCATCGGCTGCGTGCGCCCCGTCGGCGACCGTGCTGCCGCGCAGGCGCAGGTCACCGCGCTGCGAGCGCAGCATCCCGGCGCCGCGCATGTGTGCTGGGCGCTGCTGGCCGGCGGCCAGTCGGCCGCGGTCGATGATGGCGAGCCCAGCGGCACGGCCGGACGGCCCATGCTCGACGTGCTGCGGCACCAGGAGCTCGAAGGCGTGCTGGCCACGGTGGTGCGCTATTTCGGCGGCGTCAAGCTGGGCGCGGGCGGGCTGGTGCGCGCCTACACCGACACCGTCGCGCAGGCGCTGCTGGGCGCAGCCAAGGTACCGCTGCAGCGCCTGGTCATCCTGCGCTGCACCGTGCCCTACGCGCTCGAAGGCCTGCTGCGCCGCGAGATCGACGCCGCCGGCGCCACCCTGCTGGACGTGAGCCACGCAACGCTGGTGGAATTGCAGTTCAGCCTGCCCGAACCCGAGGTCGAGAGCTTTGTGGCGCGACTCAACGATGCGGGCCAGGGACGGGTCGGCTGGATGGCGGTCGCTTGACGATCGCCTCAGCCGTCGAGTTCCGGATAGCGCCGGAAGATGTCCTCTTCACTGAACGCCAGGCGCCGCTCGCTGCACAGGTAGGCCGCCACGCGCTGGTGCTGCGCCACGCTGGCGTGCAGCGCCGCCAGCAGCGGCGCCTTCCTGAGGTTGCGCTGTGCCGCCTTGGGAAAGGCATAGAGCAGACCCTCGACCAGTTGGAACAGCGACAGGTCGGCGTAGCTCAGCCGCCCGCCCACCAGGTGCGGGCCGCGGCCTGCGCGCGGGTTGCGCGCCAGCACCGCCTCGAACCAGGCAAGGAACTTGGGCATGCGCGCCTTGCGGAAATCCTCGGCCCGGCGCTTGGCTTCCTCCTTCTGGTCCTCGTAGTACAGCCCGCCCGCAATCGGGTGATGCGTGTCGTGCGCCTCGGTCACCGCATCGGCAATGGTCAGCTGCAGCTGGTGCGTCCAGAGGCGATCCGCCTCGCTCTTGGCCACCAGGCCCAGCCGCGGCCCGAGGTACAGCAGGATGGCCGCGGTCTGCCCGATCACCAGCTTGCCGTGCTTCAGAAACGGCGGCGCAAACGGCGGGCGCGGCACCCAACCGTGCTCCAGGTAGTGCGACATCGCGGCCATGCCCTGCCCGCCCTCCTCATCGCCGCGGGCGATGTCGACATAGGGCGCGCCGGCAGCTTCGAACGCCAGGCGGACAAATTCGCCGCGGCCCTGGATGCCGGGCCAGTAGTGGAGTTCGTAGGGCATGGCCATTCCTGATGCAGAGATGAAAGCGTCCAGAGTATCCTCAACGCCATGTACGCACCATTCTTTGGCCTGAAGCAGGATCCCTTTTCGATTGCGCCCGATCCACGCTACCTGTTCATGAGCGAGAGGCACCGCGAGGCGCTGGCGCATTTGCTCTACGGACTGGGCGGCGGCGGCGGCTTCGTGCTGCTCAGCGGCGAGATCGGCACCGGCAAGACCACCGTGTGCCGCTGCTTCCTGGAGCAGATCCCGGCAGACTGCAACGTCGCCTATATCTTCAACCCCAAGCTCACCGTGACCGAGCTGCTGAAGTCGGTCTGCGACGAGTTCCATATTCCGGTCCAGCACCAGGGCCCCGGGGCGGCCACGGCCAAGGATTTCATCGACCCGCTCAACGAATTCCTGCTGCGCACCCATGCCGCCGGGCAAAACAATGTGCTGATCATCGACGAGGCGCAGAACCTCTCGGCCGACGTGCTGGAGCAGCTGCGCCTGTTGACCAACCTGGAAACCAATGAACGCAAGCTGCTGCAAATCATTCTGATCGGCCAGCCCGAGCTGCGCAAAATGCTGGCTCGCCCCGAGCTCGAACAGCTCGCCCAGCGGGTCATCGCCCGGTTCCACCTGGACGCGCTGTCGGAAAACGAAACCCTGCAATACATCCGGCATCGGCTCGCGGTGGCCGGCATGACGGGGGCCCTGCCGTTCGAGCGCAAGGCGGTGCAGCGCATCCACCAGCTGTCGCGCGGCGTGCCGCGCCGCATCAATCTGCTGTGCGGACGGGCCTTGCTGGGCGCTTATGCCCATGGCCGGGCCAGCGTGGACCGCGGCGTCGTCAACAAGGCGGCCAGCGAAGTGTTTGGCCAGGCCGAGTCCGCCGCGACCCAGCCTTGGCGCTACCGGCGCTTGGCGGTGTGGGGGCTGGTCACCGGCGCCGCGCTGTTGGGCGTCCTGAGCTTGGCGATCAATGGTGGAATCCGCCTCCACATGCCAGCCGCCGGCACCGTCGCGGACAGGACGCCGGCACCTGCATTGGCATCGAAGCCAGCAGTTGCCGCCACCGTTGCCGCAGCATCGGCCCCTTTAGCGTCACCGCCAGCGACCCCTGCTTCGAGCCCGGCCTCAAGCCCTGTTTCCGCTTCGGCCACCGCGACCGCGGCCGATCTGAACCTCGAGTTGCTGACGCGCAGCGACAAGCTCGCCTGGCGGGAACTGGCCGCCTCGTGGAACCTGGCCCTGGGTGATGGCGATCCCTGCCTGGCCGCCCAGCAACAACAGGTTCACTGCTTCAGGAGCGGCAAGAGCAGCCTGGCCTTGATCCGGCAATTGGGCCGGCCTGGCATCCTGACCCTTGTCGACGAGAACAGAAAGCCGGTTTACGCACTGCTGACCGGATTGACGAGCCAGAGCGCAACGCTGGCGCTGGGCGGCATCTCGCAAACGGTCTCCCTGGCCACGCTGGCACAGGCGTGGCGCGGCGACTTTGCGACCTTCTGGCGCGCTCCACCCGGCTACTCCAGCGATGTCGTGGTCGGCCGCAGCGGCCCGCTCGCGGACTGGCTGGCGACGCAATTGGCAACGCTTCAGGGCTCACCCCAGGCACCGGGGAAACAGGCTCAGGACGCGCCCTTGAAATCCCGGATCCATGTGTTCCAGCTGGCTCAAGGGCTGGCGCCAGACGGGCGGGCGGGTCCGATCACGTTCATGCAGCTCAACCGCGCGATCGGCATCGATGAACCGCGCCTGCCCACGCACTGAAAGACAAGCCGATGTCCTATATCCTCGACGCACTCAAAAGAGCCGACTCGGAACGTGAACGCGGTTCGATCCCGGGCCTTCACGCCCAACCCGCGCCTGTCGTCGCTGCCGATGCGCGATCACATCGCAGGCTCAAACCCTGGCTGTGGCTCGTCCTGGTCTTGCCGGCGGTGCTGCTGGCTTTGCTGGCCTGGCGCATGATGGCCCGTGAGACCGCGCAGGACCTGGCCAGGCCGGTCGCCGCCGCGCCCGTGCTCAGCCCGCCTGCGGCAGCACAACAGGCTGCGCGGGCTACCCCCGCCCCAGCCGCGCCGAGC
>JBOHHM010000009.1:0-8650 GCA_050725495.1 Burkholderiaceae bacterium
ATCGATGTGAGCGACGGCCTGCTCGGCGACCTGCAGCACATCCTGCGGGCCTCCGGCGTCGGCGCCACCCTTGACACCGCAGTCGCTATCAACTTAATAGCTACACGCGCCCATCCGGCATGGGCTACGGGCCTTGTTTCCTTGGAAAAACAACTGGAATGCGTGCTGGCCGGCGGCGACGACTACGAGCTGGCGTTCACGGCGCCCGTGTCGGCCCGCGAGGCCGTGCAGGCGGCGTCGCGCCAGGCCCGCACGCCGGTCACCCGCATCGGCCGCATCGAGGCGGCAGACGGAATCAGGCTGGTCGACGCCCACGGCCAGCCTGTCCCCAACACCTTTTCCTCTTTCGACCACTTCGCCTGAACTGCTGACCGGTCTTCCTATTTGGCGCCTGCAGGGGGCCGGCTGTTCGGCAGATCAGGCTTCCTGGCGTCACGAGTTTTCTTACCGGCAGGCGCACGCCAGGCCGCGATCCCGTCGAGCAGTATCTTGAGTCCAGCCTCAAAAGCCGATTCGGAATCGAGCTGCGAGAACGGAAGCGCAAGGTAGTGGGCGCCCGGGAACTGCTCCGCAGGTGTGGACTCGATACGGCCGAGTATGTAGCTGCCATGCTCTGCGGGCAGCTGGCGATTGACATCGGCATAGGCTGCGGTCATCACGAACTGTGCCAACAGGTGGTAGCCCATCGCGCTTTGTTCCGGGGTAAAGCCGCCGGCTCTGAAGATTTCAGCCAGCCGATTGAGGTAGGCCATGCCGTAGTCGGTCTCGCCTGGAGACACCTGCTGAAACAGCCGGAACCTGTTGTGTGACATCAGGTACTGCAGCACGCCGCCATATTCGCGTGACAGGTCAAAAATCGCGCGTGCGTGCGCTTCAACATCAGCCCGCCAATCTCTTGTAAGCGGTGTGAGGCGTTCCACGCGGGCCTTGAAGTAGCGGTTGATCATGCCGGAAATCAGCTCGTCACGGCTGCCTGCGTAGTAGTGGATGAGCGCCGTGGTCACGCCGAACTCTTTGGCCAGTCCGGCGATGGACAACTCACTGAGCGGCTCCGTCATGGCCAACTGGGCGGCTTTGTCCAGAACGTCGTCGCGCGAGATCAGGGGCTTCACTGTGCCCGCGCTTCGCGCTGAACTGCCCGCAGGTCGCCCCGGACGGCGCACCCTGGCAGGCGGACTCTCTGCCGACAACGCCGGATGGGAGACCTGCCCACTCACTGTGATCCGCTGTTTTTTTTCGTTCATGGCGCCCAATTCACAATTAATTGACGATGCATTAATTTTAGCGTAGCATTTAATTAACTGGCAATTAATTAAATACCCAAAAACACGGAGACAAGACATGACCGAAGGCAAAAAAGCCAAAGTGACCGCTGGTTTGAGAGGAACAGGCTGGAATCCCGCCCGGATGGAGCGCGCGTATGCCGTCAAGCCGCAGGCCCTGCGCACGGCCGACGGTCAACGCACGCTCGGATTTTTGTATTCGCAGACCGGCACGGAGACCACCGTGGTTTGCACCATGCACCCGAGGGAATTTTCCGGAACGCCTTACCTCGTGCCGGACGTTCTGGACGCGCAATGCGCCTGCTGGGTACAGGCGCCGCGCTCCATCGGGAATGACCTGAGATTGGAGCATGAAGTGGCGCTGCTCGACGTGGCGGCGGCTGTCGCCCACCTGCGAAAGCTCGGTTTCAAGCGCATTGTGCTGATGGGCATCTCGGGCGGCGCGGGGCTGTATGCCTTTTATACCCAACAAGCCCTGCGCGCACCGCAAGACCGCTTGGCTGCAACGCCTGCCGGGCGGCCGGTCAAGCTGGCAGAAGCCGACATGCCTGCGCCGGACGGGCTGGTGTTTGTCTCGCCGCATCCCGGCCAGGGCAGGTTGCTGATGAATGGCATTGATCCTTCGGTGGTCGATGAAAACGACCCCTTCTCCGCCGATCCGCTGCTGGACCCTTTCAGCCCGGCGAATGGTTTCAGGGAAGCGCCCGCCTCCTCAAGCTATGCGCCGGAATTTATCCAGCGATACCGCGCCGGCCAGCGAGCACGCGTCCAGAGACTGGATGACCGGGCCAGGGCATCCCTGAAAGAAAAGGCGCGCGCGCAAGGAATTGAAAGAGCTGGCACCAGGCGCGATGGCGTCGCCCCAGTTGCGCATGAAGGTGGCGCACACGCCCATCCACCAGGTGTGGCGCACCGATGCCGATCTGCGCTGCTGGGACCTGGCGATTGATCCGTCGGACCGGCAGGTCGGCACCTTGTGGGGCACAGACCCGTTTGTGTCCAACCTGGGAAGCGTCGGTTTTGCGCGCCTGGTCACGGCGGAGTCATGGCTGTCGACCTAGTCCGGAATCTCTTCCAACGCCAGCTTCGAAAAATGCGGTCCCGAGCTGACACGGCCTACCCTGATGCTCGAATACACCGGCGACCAAGCGGCATTTCCGTCAGATATGGAGGCGATCTATTCCGCTATCGGCGGCGCCGACAAGCAACGGCACAAAGTCAGGGGCAACCATCACGGCATGGCCTTGGCGGAAGACGAGGCATCGGGCCAGGTGCTGGCCGGTCGAATCATTCAGGATTGGCTGCGCAGCAAACATCCATGAAACAACACTGAAATTTTTCCCTCACCATTTTTTGACAAAACAGGAGACAGACATGACAACCAAAAGAAAATTCATCATCCTCGCTGCGGCGCTTCTTGCCGGACTGAACGTTTCGGCAGTCCGGGCCCAGACCTATCCGGCCAAACCGATCAAATCCTGGTGCCTTCAACCCCTGGCAGCGCGCCCGACCTGATCGCCCGCATCGTGGGCGACAAGCTGAACCGCGCGCTCGGTCAGCCCGTCATCATTGAAAACCGTCCCGGGGCCGGCGGCCTCATCAACATGAACCAGTTGAAGCAGGCGCCCGCCGATGGCTACACCCTGACCATCATGCAGGGCGCCGTGGCCGTGGTCACCCCCTTTACCTACAAGGCAGCGTCCTACGATGTGGGCCGCGATTTCGACATCGTCGGTACCGTCGGCGTGACACCCATGCTCTTCGTCAGCAATCCGGCGTTTCCGGCCAAAAACCTCGCCGAAGCCATCGCCGCCGCCAAAGCGAATCCTGACAAGGTCGCGCTGGGCAGCTCCATCCGCGGCTCCATTCCCAATCTGGCCAATGAATTGCTAGCGGCAAAGACCGGGGCGAAATTCCAGATCGTGCCCTTCGCCTCTTCCTCACAGGGCATCCAGGCCACGGTGGGCGGCGATGTGTCAATGTTCTCGGACGGTGTCGCGGCCGTCATCCAGCTGGTCAAGTCCGGCCGTCTGCGCGCACTGGCTGCGGCTTCGGAAACCGTGTTGCCCGGCCTCGAAGGCATTCCCCTGGCCAAGGACACCGTACCGGGTTTCAACGTTTATGGCTGGTTCCTGATGGCCGCCCCCAAAGGCACGCCGAAAGACATCGTGAACCGGCTGAACAAGGAAGTGAATGAGGCAGTACACCTGCCGGACGTGGTGGAGAAATTCCGCCATCTTGGAACCTATCCGCGCTCCGGCACCGTCGAAAGCGCCCAGGAATTCGTCAGGAGCGAAACGACGTTGTTCGGCGGCATCATCAAGACAGCGGGGATCAAGGCAGAATGAAGACGAACATTTCCGCGCAGCAGGCGGTCGGCGTCAAGGCGCCCATACGCGGGGTCGTTTACCCACCAGCCGATGCGCTGGCTCGTTATGTAGAAGCCGGCGCCCTGACCTACGAAACACTGGCCACGGCCCTGCGCGCTTCTTTCGGGCAACACGCGAACCGCATCGCGCTTTGCGGTCCTGCCGGCGACATCACTTATCAGCAGCTTGACGAGATCACCGACCGCCTGGCCGCCGCATTTCTGCAACTTGGCCTGCAACCGGCAGACCGGGTGATTTTTCAGCTGGGCAACAGCAACGAGCTGGTGTTCGGGTTGATCGCCTGCCTGAAGGCCGCCTTGATTCCGGTTTGCACGCTGGCGGCGCATCGCGCGCATGAGATCTCCTACCTCGGGCAGCACAGCGGCGCACGCCTGCATTTCGTGGCCGGTGACGACCCCAAATTCGACGACATCACCTTCGCCGAAGACATGCAGAGCCGGATACCCAGCCTCCAATGGATTGTGCAGGCACGGGGCACTGCGCGCGCGCCATCCCTGTCGCTGCGCAACCTGGTCGAGTCAGTGACGCTGGAAGACGCACGGCGCATCCTTGCCGATGTAGCGCAAGACCCGTTTCAGGTGGCCGTGTTCCAACTGTCGGGCGGAACCACCGGTGTGCCCAAAATCATCCCGCGTTTCAACAACGAATATCTGTACAACATGCGCGCCGTCGCCCGCGTCAACCAGTACACGCCGGACGACTGCCTCTTCATGCCGCTGCCCATGATGCACAACCTGAACATGGGTTGCTGCACTGGCCCCTTCCTGTTGACCGGCGGACGGGTCACGGTTGCCCGCGACCTGCGCATGGAAAGCCTGGTCGAGCTGTTCAACACCTACCAACCGACCTGGGCCGTCCTGGGCGGGCCGATTCTGGAGAAGCTGCGACCGGCCATCGAGGCAGGAACGATCTCGTTCAGTTCCCTGCGCGGCCTGTCCTCATCCAACAACGCGGTCAGGATCCGCCAGATCGTCGGCGCGCCCGTATGGCATATGTTTGGCATGACCGAAGGCGTGATCATGGTCACCCGTCCAGGCGATCCGCAGGAAGTCATTGACACCATGGTCGGCAGGCCGGTCTCTCCGCTGGACCATGTCAAGCTGTTTGAGGTGGGGTCGGAAATCGAGATCCTGGAGCCGGGTGTCGAAGGCGAGTGCGCTTTCGCGGGCCCTTACACCATTCATGGCTATTTCGATGCGCCGGAACGCGACCGCGAAGCCTTTACCAGCGAGGGCTATTACCGCTCGGGTGACCTGATGTCCTTTCACGACATCGACGGCGTCCGCTATTTCAAATTCTGCGGCCGCACCAAAGACGTCGTGGATCGTGCCGGCGAAAAAATCAACTGCAGCGAGCTCGAGCAGCTGCTCGCGCGGCATCCCGCGGTGGCGGCCGTGTCTGTGGTTGGCATGCCGGACCCCGTTTATCGCGAGCGGGTCTGTGCCTTCCTGATCCTCAAAAATGACGCACCAGTACCCACGGTAGCGGACATCGGCGAGTTTTTCCTCCGGGAAGGGGTCGCCCGGTTCAAGTGGCCGGAGCGGATCGAAGTGGTCAAAGAGTTTCCACTGACCGGCTCCGGAAAACTCAGCAAACCCATCCTGAGAAAAATGATCACCGACAAGCTCGCCACCGAGGTGGCCGGCAGCACATCCACCACTTTACAAGGAGAAAGCACATGAGGACCACACAGGGACTGCCGCTGGCCGGCGTTCACCACACCGCACGGCCCACCTGGAAGCTGCGCGAAACCGTGCACTTTTACCGCGACCTGTTGGGCCTGCCCCTGGTCCATGCCATCTCTGCCCGGGGCTGGGGGCCGGAAGACCACGCGGACTTCCTGCACTTCTTCTTTGACAGCGGCAACGGCAGCACCATCGCCTTCTTCTACTACATAGGCGCCGAAAAGCCCGAGTTCACCGAGGTCCGGGACGACTACCGCTACCGGGCGACACACACGGCCTGGCGCGTCGAAACACGCGAGGCGCTGCTGGAGTGCCGCGCCAAAATAGAGGCGGCCGGCATCAAGCTGAACTACCAGATCCGCCACGAAGTCATCGAATCCATTTATTTCAACGACCCCAACGGCTACGCGCTCGAGATCACCTGGCAGGTCAGGCCGTTCTCGCAAGTTGACATTGATGACGCACGCCGCACGCTTGAAGCCGCCATCGCACTGGAGAGCAGTAAAAAGCTGAGCTCCATCGATGATGTATGGCGTAGCAAGGGCTTGCAGCTCGCTGCCGAAATGGAGGTCCGCTGATGATCACCGTCTTTGTACTGGATGTACTGGAATTCCTTCCGCTGGTTGACCACGCCAGAGGCGTGCAGGCCATTGCGGTCAGCGGCCCGGCGCTGGGCTATTACCGCCTGGATGCCCAGGGCGAACTCACAATGGTCCGCAAGGCGCTTGGCTTCAAGCCTGCGGTCTGGCACGGCGCGCTGACGGGCGGCTTGATAGGTCGTGTTGCGCAGTTTGACAACGACACCCTCACGATTACCGAGGAGCTTTCATCATGAAAATTACCGTCGTGGGCGCCGGTCCTGCCGGTCTTTATCTTTCCATCTTGGTCAAAAAGCGCTATCCCGACTGGACGATGGATGTCGTCGAGCAGAATGCACCGGACTCTACGTTTGGCTTTGGCGTGGTGCTGGCCGACACCGGCCTCACCCGCCTGCAGGCCGCCGATGGGGCGACCTACAGGGAGCTCGTGGCAAAGATGACCTTCACCACACACCAGGTCATCACCCAGGGCGAAACGCCGGTCGCCATCAAGCGACCCAATGCCGGTGGCGGGGCGATTGCGCGCATTGACCTGCTCAACGTGCTGCAAAAGGCAGCCAGCGATGCCGGCGTGAACATTCGCTACGGCGTCCGTCTGGACCATCCGGACCAGTTGCAAAACATCGGTAATGCGGACATCGTCGTCGGCGCAGATGGCGTCAACTCTGTCGTGCGCACGGCGGATGAAGAGGCGTTTGGCACTACACGAACATTCCTGACCAACCATTTCGCCTGGTTTGGCGTGGGCAAAGCCTTTCCTACCGCTGCGCTGGTATTTCGCAATTACAAGGGCGGCGCTTTTGTCGCGCACTATTACCCCTACTCGACCACAAATAGCACGCTCGTTGCTGAATGCGACCACCCCACTTGGGAGCGCTTTGGCATGGCGCAACTCGACGCCGAAGCCAGACAGCAGCTGTTCGAAACTGTCTTCGCCAAAGAACTGGACGGCCACCGGCTGATTTCCAACAACTCCGTCTGGCGGCAGTTCCCGGTGATTCGCAACGCCCGCAGCGTTCACGGCAAGACCGTACTGCTCGGCGATGCGGAGACCAGCGCGCACTTCTCGATTGGCTCGGGTACCCGCATCGCGATGGACGATGCCATGGCACTGGCAGATGCGTTGACGGCAGATGGCGATAACGAAGCCATCACCGCCACCCAGCGCCTGCAGCGCTTTGCCGAGGTACGCGGGCCGGAAAAGGCCAAGCTGATTTCTGCCTCGCAGAAGTCCTACCTCTGGTATGAAAACATCGCGGAGTGGATGCAGCGCTACACCACGCTTGAATTCGTCTACGCCTTCATGACCCGGACCGGCCGGGTGAGCGATGAGCGCCTGGCATCGGGCTATCCGGAGCTGTTCCGCCAGATCGTCCAGGCCCGGCAAGGTGCCGCAGGCAACCCTTCTGCGCCGATACTGCAACCCGCTTCATCAGGGCAAGGCGCATGATGGACAGCTTCGAGTCCGTGCTGTCGCGCTCGCCCTTCTTCATCGTGCAGCGCCAGGTGCGCTGGTCTGACTGCGACCCGGCAGGCGTGGTGTACACCGGCAGGTTTCCCGAGTTTGTGCTGAGCGCTGTCGGGCTGTTTTATGCAGAACTTGCACAGGGCTCCTACCGCGAGTGGATCAAGGCCATGGGTGTGGATACCCCATGCAAAGGCCTGAAGTTCGATTTTCAGGGTGCCCTGTGGCCGGACGACAAGTTTCAGATGCAGTGCACGGTTCCGGTCATTCGCACGCACAGCTACGACATTCGCATTGAGGCGCGCCAGGCCGATGAGCGCCGCGTATTCCGCGCCCGCTTCTCGCCCATTTGCATCGGTGGCGGCGTGCGCACCGGCGTCCCCATTCCGGCACAGATGCGCCAGCGGCTGGAATCTTTTGCTTCAAGCGCCGAGTAGAGCCTCTTCACATCAACGGAGATCAAATTGAACCGCCCCTACCGTATCGGCCAGATCGTGCCCAGCTCCAACACCACCATGGAGACGGAAATCCCGGCCATGCTGCGTGCCAGAGAAGCGCTGAAACCTGAGCGTTTCACCTTTCATTCCAGCCGGATGCGCATGCATCGGGTCACGCCCGAGGAGCTGGCGGCCATGAACCGGGAAGGCCTGCGCTGTGCGGCAGAGCTATCGGATGCGCGGGTTGACGTGATGAGCACCGCCTGCCTGGTCGCCATCATGGCGCAGGGCCTGGGTTACCACCGGCAGGTGGAGGACGACTTCCGGCGCATCGCGGCAGAGAATGGGTCACATGCCAAGGTCATGACCTCGGCCGGCGCACTGATTTACGGCCTGCACAAGCTGGGCGCTAAAAAGATTTCGCTGATGGCGCCCTACATGAAGCCGCTCACCGACAAGGTCGTCGCTTACATCGAAAGCGAAGGCATCGAAGTGGTGGACCGCATCAGCTTCGAGATCCCCGACAACCTGGAAGTTGGCCGGCGCGACCCGATGCGGCTGCTGGAAGACGTCAAAAAGCTGAGCACCGCCAACACCGACGTGGTGGTGCTGTCGGCCTGCGTGCAGATGCAGTCCATCCCCGCGCTGCAAAAGGCGCAGGACTACCTGGGCATCCCGGTCACCTCCACCTCCGCCTGCACCACCCGCAACATGCTGGACCTGTTGGGGCTGGAGGCCGCAACGCCGGGGTATGGCGCCGTACTGTCGTGATTGAAACCCGTTCCGACATC
>JBOHHM010000010.1:0-4855 GCA_050725495.1 Burkholderiaceae bacterium
CGCCTGCTGCTGATGGCGCGCAAGCTGCTGCGCTTCACCACGGTGCTGGCCGTGCCGGCGCTGGCCTTCGGACTCTGGCTCTGGCTGGGCTATGGCATTGGGCGCGGCGCCGGCAACGGCTGGATGCATGCCAAACTGGCCGTGGTGCTGCTGGTGCTCGGCTACCACCATGCCTGCGGCGCGCTGCTGCGCGCCTTCGTTGCCCAGAGCAACACGCGCAGCCATGTCTGGTTTCGCTGGTTCAATGAAATTCCGGTGCTGCTGCTGCTGGCGGCCGTGATCCTCGTGGTCGTCAAGCCGTTCTGAACCCGCGCCGCCGATGCCCAAGACCTCGGCCTGGCCCCTGGCGCTGATCTACGCAGCACTCATCGTCTATGCCAGTCTCTACCCCTTTGCCGACTGGCGCGACCAGGGGATTGCGCCCTGGGCCTTTTTGTCGGCGCCATTGCCCAAGTACTGGACCGGCTTTGATGTGGCGGCCAATGTACTGGGCTATGCGCCGCTGGGTTTCTTTCTGACCTTGAGCGCCTTGCGCCACGGCGGCATGGGCCGGCGCGACCTGGCCCCGCTGCTGGCCACGCTGGCGGCGACCGCGCTGTCGCTGCTGCTGGAAACGCTGCAAAGCTATCTACCGACGCGTGTGCCCTCGAATGTGGATTTCGCTCTCAACGCAGTGGGCGCCGGCTTGGGTGGCCTGGCCGCTTGGGGGCTGGAGCGGCTGGGCGCGATCGACCACTGGCGCCGCCTGCGCGACCGCTGGTTCGTGGCCGACGCCCGCGGTGCCCTGGTGCTGCTGGCGCTGTGGCCGCTGGCCTTGCTGTTCCCGGCCTCTGTCCCGCTGAGCCTGGGCCAGGTCTACGAGCGGCTCGAGCAGGCCCTGGCGCAGGCACTGCAAGACACGCCCTTTCTCGAGTGGCTGCCGCTGCGCGAGGTGGAGCTGCAGCCCCTGGTTCCGGCGGCCGAGCTGTTGTGCGTGATGCTGGGGGCGCTCATTCCCTGCCTGCTGGGCTACTGCATCATCCGCTCGATCCGCCGCCGCGCCGTGTTTGCGATGGCGGTGCTGGCCGTTGGCATCGGCGTCACGGCCTTGTCGGCAGCACTGAGCTATGGCCCGACGCACGCCTGGGCCTGGCTGAGCTTGCCGGTGCAGGTGGGGCTGGCGGCGGCCGAGGTGCTGGTCTTGCTGCTGCTGCCGTTGCCGCGCCGCGCCTGCGCGGCCCTGGTGCTGCTGGCGCTGGCCGCGCATCTGGGCCTGCTCAACCAGGCGCCGACCAGCGCCTACTTCGCCCAAACCCTGCAAACCTGGGAGCAGGGCCGCTTCATCCGGTTTCACGGCCTGGCCCAGTGGCTGGGCTGGCTGTGGCCTTATGCGGCGCTGGTGTATGTGTTGGTCTGGGTCTCGCGGCGAGAGCGCGAAAACTAGAATCGGGCGCATGAGTGAAAACAAGTCTTATTACGAGCGCCACATCTTTTTTTGCCTCAACGAGCGCAAGAACGGAGAAAACTGCTGCGCCCAGCACAATGCGCAGCAGGGCTTTGAGCGCTGCAAGGCCCAGGTCAAAGCCGCGGGCCTGGCCGGTCCGGGCCAGGTGCGCGTCAACAAGGCCGGCTGCCTCGACCGCTGCGCGGCCGGGCCGGTCGCCGTGGTCTACCCCGAAGCCGTTTGGTACACCTATGTGGACGAAAGCGACATCGATGAAATCGTCGAATCGCACCTGAAGAATGGCCAGGTGGTCGAGCGCCTGCTGACGCCGCCGCAACTGGGGCGCTGACGGGCCTGGGGCCGGTATGGAGATGTTTTAAGGCCCCAGCCCACGTCCATTGGGCTTCAATCGCTCTTGAATTAATAGCAAAACCCGTGAACTCGCAAACCCAGAAATTCCTGCTCTCCGGGCCGGCCGGCGCCATCGAGGCCCTGCGCGACGATCCCGTGCGGGTCGCAGGCGCCGCTGCGCGCGGCGTGGCCATCATCGCTCACCCGCATCCGCTGTTTGGCGGCACGATGGACAACAAGGTGGTGCAGACGCTGGCGCGGGCCCTGGTGCAGTGCGGCTGGAGCGCCGTGCGCTTCAACTTCCGCGGGGTCGGCGCCAGCCAGGGCGCGCATGACGAGGGGCGGGGCGAGCTGGCCGACCTGCTGGCCGTGATCGAACAGGTCGCGCCCGCGGGAGCGCTGGCGCTGGCCGGCTTTTCCTTCGGCGCCTTCGTCACCAGCCACGCAGTCCAGACGCTGTGGGCGCAACGCGCGATCGAAAAGATCGTGCTCGTCGGGACCGCCGCGGCCCGCTTCAGCGTCGCCGCCTTGCCGCCCGAGGCTCATGGGCGCACGCTGGTGGTGCATGGCGAGCACGACGACACCGTGCCGCTGGCCGCCGTGCTCGACTGGGCCCGGCCGCAGTCACTTCCCGTTACCGTCATTCCGGGCGGCGGCCATTTCTTTCACGGACAATTGCCGCTGCTGAAAAATCTGGTGGTCCGCCACCTGAACGCCTGATACCTTGCGGGACAGAGGGCAGCTGCGCAGCGGCAAGCCCTGTCCTCAACAACTTGAGCATCCATGAAACGTTTTTTGCAGGCGCTGATGGCGCCAATCCTCGCGTCGCTTTGCCTTGCCGCGGCGGCCCAAACGCCCCAGCCGCCCGAAATCGCCGCCCGCAGCTATTTGCTGCTCGACGTCACGGCCAACCAGATGCTGGCTCACAAAGACATCGATGCGCCGGTCGAGCCCGCCTCGCTGACCAAGCTGATGACGGCCTACCTGGTGTTCGACGCGCTCAAGGCCAGAAAGATCGACCTCAAGCAAACCCTGGGCGTCAGCGAGCGGGCCTGGAAGATGCCCGGCTCGCGCATGTTCATCGATCCCAAGATGAGGGTGCCGGTGGAAGACCTGGTCAAGGGCATGATCGTGCAGTCGGGCAACGACGCCACGGTGGCGCTGGCCGAGGGTGTGGGCGGCAGCGTAGAGCGCTTTGTGCAGCTCATGAACGAGCAGGCCAAGGCCCTGGGCATGAAGGCCACCAGCTACAAGAATCCCGAAGGCCTGACCGAGGCCGGCCACACCACGACGGCACGCGACCTCAGCATTCTGGCCACCCGGCTGATGCGCGATTTCCCCGAGTACGTCGGCTACTACGCCCTCAAGCAGTACCGCTACGAAGGCACGCCCGCAGCCAACGACAACAACCGCAACCTGCTGCTGTTTCGCGATCCGAGCGTCGACGGGCTGAAAACCGGCCACACCAGTGCCGCCGGTTACTGCCTGATCGCCACCGCCCGGCGCGACTTTCCCAGCGTGGGCCAGCGCCGCCTGCTGTCCATCGTGCTGGGCACGGCCAGCGAAAATGCTCGCGCCAATGAGTCGCAGAAACTGCTGAACTGGGGCTACACGGCGTTCGAGGCCGTCAAGCTGTTCGACGCCAGCCAGCCGGTCGTGAGCCCGAGCGTCTGGATGGGCAAGGCCAACAGCATCAAGCTGGGTCGCCCCGAAGCCATCGTGGTCGCCGTGCCGGCCGGCAGCGCGGCCAAGCTCAGTACCCAGGTCAGCCGCCCCGACCCTCTGGTCGCGCCCTTTGGCAAGGGCCAGCAGGTCGCCATGCTCAGGGTCAGCCTGGCCGAGCAGCCGCTGCTGGAGGTGCCGCTGGTGGCGCTGGAGGCGGTCGAGCAGGCCGGCATGCTGGGCCGCGCCTGGGATGCGATCCGCCTCTGGATCAAGTAAAGCGCCGGGGCCTGAACCCCGCCCCTGTCGGTGTTTCGGCGCGGAGGCCCGATTTAAAGCCTGCGCGTCATGAAGGCCAGGTCCAGCCAGCGATCGAACTTGTAGCCCGCTTCGCGCAGCACGCCCGCGTCTTCAAAACCGAGCCGGCGGTGCAGTTCGATGCTGCCGGCATTGGCCGCGTCGATGGCGGCCACCATCAGGTGCAGGCCCTGCGCGCGAGCCTGCGCCATCAGGGCGCCAATCAGGGCGCTGGCGATGCCGCTGCGGCGAAACCGCTGATCCACGTAGACCGAGTGCTCCACCGTGAAGCGGTAGCCCTCCCAGGCCCGAAACGGTCCGTAGCTCGCAAATCCCGCCACCGTTTCACCAGCCTGCGCCACCAGCACCGGCCAGCCGCCGGCCTGCTTGGCGGCAAACCAGTCGAGCTGCTTCTCGCTGCTCCGCGGTGCGTAGTCATAGCTTGCCGTGCTGTGGAGCACCGCGTGGTTGTAGATGGTGCGCAGGGGTTCCAGGTCGGCGCTGCGGGCGGGGCGAAGGCTGAAAGCAGTGTGGGTCATGGTTACGTCCTCGGGCGTTCGATCACCACCAGGTAGCGGCACGGCTGGGGTGAGCGGTTTTCAAAGGCGAATTCGCCGGCCGCAGTCATGAACAGCGCGTCTCCCGGTCCCAAATCGAGGGTCTGGGGCTGCGCCGGCGGGGCTTGCGTGACGCGCAACCCCCCGGTCAGCGCGATCACATGCTGGGCGTAGGCAGGTGCAGGGCCCAGTTGGTAGCCGACCCGGGCCGCAGCCGGCAGTTCGACTTCGATGACTTCCACCATCGAGCCCGTCAGCCGCGGCGTGACCAGTTCACGCATGAAGCCGGTGGCCGGGTCCTGCCAGCGCATCCGCTCGGTCTTGCGGGCCACCGTCCCGGCCTGAACCGGCGCGGCCAGCAGATCCGACAGCGGCACGCCCAGCGCGGCGCTGAGCTTGCCGAGCAGTGCCGCGGTGGCGCTGGACTCGGCACGTTCGATCCTGGAGATCATGGCGCGGCTCACGCCGCTGGCCGCCGCCAGTCGATCGATGGTCCAGCCCCGCTGGGCGCGCAGGGCCTTGAGCTGCCGGGCAATTTGGAGGTCTGTGTCCACTAAAGTGAATT
>JBOHHM010000011.1:0-29656 GCA_050725495.1 Burkholderiaceae bacterium
ACGGCGCTGCCGTTTTGCGTGGCAGGCGTGATCCAGATCATGAACCCGAAATACCTGTCGGTGCTGTTCACCGATCCGACGGGCATCAAGCTGGTGATCGGCGCGCTGGTGCTGATGGCCATCGGCGTCTTTGCGATGTGGCGGATCATCGACATCCGGGTCTAAAGGGGGCAGCCATGGGCATGCAAGTTTTCATTCTGGGCCTGGTCTTCCTTGCGGTCACGGGGCTGACGCTGGGCGCGGTGCTCTGGTTCAACCGGCGCGAGTTCGTCAGACTGCGGCTGGCGCAGCTGGACAGCCGCGATGGCGGCGAGGAGCAGAGCCTGACGGCCGGCAGCGAGTGGCATGCCAGGGTGGTCAAGGTCGTCGGCCCCATGGCCAGGCTTTCCGCGCCCAAGACGGGCTGGGAAGAATCGAGCCTGCGCGTGCGCTTCATGCAGGCCGGCTTGCGCGAGGCTTCCTGGCCGGCCATCTACTTTGCCGGCAAGACCGTGCTGGCGCTGCTGTTGCCGGGCCTGTTCCTGATGTACCAGGGCCTGAGCTCGGTGCAGCTCACGCTCAACACCAACGTGCTGATCCTGTTGTTGTTGGCGACGATCGGCTACTACCTTCCCAATGTGCTGCTGGTCAACGCGATCGAGCGCCGCCGGCGCGAGCTGCAGGACGCCTTGCCCGATGCGCTGGACCTGATCATGGTGTGCGTGGAAGCGGGCCTGGGCCTGGATGCCGCCATGAACCGCGCTGCCAGGGAGATCGGGCTGCGTAGCGCGGCGCTGGCGGACGAGCTCAATCTTGTGGCGCTGGAACTGCGCATGGGCGTCAAGCGCGAGCATGCTTTGCGCAACCTGGCCTTGCGCACGGGGGTGGACGACATTTCATCCTTCGTGGCCATGCTGGTGCAGGCCGACCGGTTCGGCACTAACGTGGCCGATGCGCTTCGCATCCAGGCCGAGACGATGCGCACGCACCGCCGGCTCAGGGCGGAGGAGCGGGCGGCGAAGATTCCGCTGAAGCTGCTTTTTCCCCTGATCTTCTTCATCTTTCCGTCGTTGATGCTGGTGCTCATGGGGCCGGCCATGATCAGCATCTACCGCGTCTTGCTGCCCACCATGGGCGGTGGCCGCTGATGGGTCGTTAATCTGCCAAGGAGTCTTCCATGAAGCGCAAACTGAACACAGTGGCCTCCCTGTCCGTGTTGGGCACGCTGCTGGGCTGTGCCCAGCTCATGCCCGGCGCCCCTGTTGCCGGGTCCACTGCAGCGCCGTTCCGGGGGCAGGCCGGCGCGGCGCCGGTCAAGGTGGCGGCCGCGCCGGCAGTCAACCCGGCGATGCCTTCACATGAAGCCTTGTACACGCTGGGCCGGGCAGCGCACGGTGCTGGCCAGCTCACGCTCGCGGCCGGGCGCTATGAGCAGGTTCTGGAGCGGGTGCCCGATCATGTGGGAGCGCTCAATGCCCTGGCGGTCATTCATGCCCAGTCGGACCGTACCGACGAAGCCCTCAAGCTCTTTGCCCGCGCACGGCAGTTGGCCCCCGGCGCCGCGCACGTTCACAACAACGCTGGCTACGCCCTGCTGCGCGCCGGCCGGCTTGACGAAGCCGAACTCGCGTTGAAACTTGCGCGCGAGCTGGACCCGTTCAATGGGCAGACGCTGCAGAACCTGGAACTGCTTGCCAATGCACAGGCGCAACGCCAGTCTGCCGTTCAGGTGGTCCAGGCGGTGCAGGCAGGCGCTGAAGGCAAGGCCGCGCCGCGCCTCGTGGTGGTGGCGCCCAACGTGTACGAGTTGCAGGCGCCTGCGACGCCGGCGGCGGGGGCAACCGCAGCGGCTGCGACTGTCCCGCTGGCCGCTGGCCCGACTGGCGGCGAACTGTCCCCGGCGCTGGCATTGAGCGGCAAAGTCATGCTCCGCCATGCCACCCTGGCTGCCAGGGCCGACCTGCGTGGCGTTCGTCTGGAGGTGTCCAACGGCGCGGGCATTACCCACCTGGCCCGCCGCACGGCCGACCGGCTCGCGGTCATGGGCGTGGCGACGGCCCGGCTGACGAATGCCCGGCCCTACCGGCAAATGAAGACCGAAATCCACTACGCCGCGGGACAGGACCTGTCGGCCCAGGCTTTGCAGGCCCGCCTGCCGCTGGCCGCCAAGACGGTTGTTTCGGATCGCCTCCACGCCGGTGTTCAGCTGCGACTGGTGCTCGGTCATGACCTGGCCGGCAAGACCCTTGCCGCGTGGCTGGACTCGGGCAGCGACCTCAGCGCAGGAGGCTCAAACCGCGGCGGATGGCTGTGGGGCTGATGTCCGGGAGAGGGGGCAACACTCTCCCGGCTTCGCTCAGTTGATGCTCAGCTGCGCGACATTGCTCACCGGCACTTTCTTGGCCAGCTTGAGCGTCAGCACGCCGTTCTCCAGCCTGGCGTCGCTGGCGGCCACGTCGATGTCCTGCGGCAGTTCGTAGGCGGCCTTGAACTGGCGCTTGGCTTGCTGCTTGCTCTCGATGCGGACCACGCTGCCTTCGATCCCGATGGACAGGTCTTCCTTGGCGATGCCGGGCAGGTCCAGCGTGACGGTCCAGGCTTTGTCGTCCTGCTCCACATCCAGGCCGCGCTGCGTGCCGGCGAACAGGGCGTCGTTGACGAAGCGCTCGAAGCTGCGGTCCAGCGAGCGGAAGGCCGGGCTGTAGCTGCGACTGCGGATGGCGGGTGCGAAAAACATGATCGACTCCTTGTCGGTTAAAGCGGGACAGTTGGCAAGTTTTGTTGCTCGCCGTCCCTTACACTGCGCGGCTTTCAACCGTGATCGCCGCATGCATCGAATCTGAGAACCCTGCGGCGTTTTTCAAGGGAAATTCGTCATGAAAAATCTGCGTCGTCGGGTCTTGAAATTGCTGGCTGCGGCTTTACTTGGCCCCACCAGTCTGTGGGCGCAAACCCAGCCGGCACCGATCAAGATCGCCATGATCGAGGGCTTGAGCGGCGCCTTTGCCAACACCGGTGAAGCCGTGTTCCGCAACCTCGTGTGGGCCATCGAGCGCGTGAATGCGCGCGGCGGCGTCAAGCTGCCGGCAGCGGCTGGTGGCAACCGCCTGCTGGCGCTGGAGCGCTACGACAGCAAGGGCCAGAACGAGGAAGCGCTGTCGGCCCTGCGTGCTGCGATTGACGACGGGGCGCAGTACGTGATGCAGGGCAATTCCTCGGCGACGGCGGCCGCGCTGATCGACGCGATCAACAAGCACAACGAGCGCGAGCCGGCCAGGCGCGTGCTGTTTCTCAACTACTCGGCGGTCGATCCGATTCTGACCAACGAAAAATGCAGCTTCTGGCACTTCCGTTTTGACGCCCATGCCGACATGCGCATGGCCGCGCTCATGGAAGTGCTCAAGGACGACAGGGCGCTGAAGTCGGTCTACCTGATCGGGCAGGACTACAGCTTCGGCCAGGCCGTGCTGCGCGAGGCCAGGCGCCAGCTCGGCGCCCAGCGCCCCGAGGTGCAGGTGGTCGCCGAGGAACTGCACCCGCTGGGCCGCGTCAAGGACTTCCTGCCCTATGCCGCCAAGATCAAGGCCAGCGGCGCGCAGGCTGTCATCACGGGCAACTGGGGCAACGATTTGACGTTGCTCGTGAAGGCCGCCAAGGAGGTGGGCTTCGAGGGCAAGTTCTACACCTTCTACGGCAACGCACTCGGCGTGCCGGCCGCCATCGGTGACGCGGGCATTGGCAAGGTGATTGCCGTGGCGGACTGGCTGCCCAATGTCGCCACCGCCCAGAGCGAGGCGTTCTATCAGTCGTTCAGAGCCCGCTACCCCAAGCCGGCGGACGACTATGTGCACATGCGCATGCAGCTGATGGTGGAGTCGCTGGCCCAGGCCATCGAGAAGGCGGGGACTTCAAATTCGATAGCGGTTGCCGCCCAGCTGGAGCGGGCCAGCGTCAGTTTCGCTGCGCAAACGGGCAGCATGCGCGCATTGGACCATCAGTTCCAGCAAGCGCTGGTGGTGGGCGTGATGGACCGCCAGGGCGCGCCCGGCGTGAAGTTCGACGTCGAAGGTTCGGGCTACGGCTTTCGCGTCGTCAAGCAAATCAGCGCAGCGCAGGCCGAGCAGCCCACGAGTTGCCGCATGGCGCGTCCGTCGTGAGGCCGAGCCGGGCAGGCGCGGACTACCGGGCGTAGCCCGCGCAGGCGCCGGCGTTGGGCCGGCCCTGGCATTCGCGCACCAGCCGGCGCTCGCGCTCCAGTGGGCTTTCTTCGGAGCCGCGGTAGAACTTGGTCTGGCCCGCTTTGGGTGCTTTGACCTCGGCTTTGGCTGCCGCCTTGGTCTGGCGCGGCTGGGTCGTCGTGGCATGGGCTACGGCGGCTGAGAGCAGGGCGCTGGCGCACAGCAGGGCGAGCGCGGGCTTCAACAGTGGACGGGCAGCAATGCGCATGAGGCTTTTCTCCCTTATGGTTGGGCTATGGCTTCAAAATCATAGCCCAGGCCTTGTTTCCTCCAACCCATCACCATCATGCGTCCCATCATCCAGAACCTCGAAGAATCGAAAATCCGTGAAGTCGCCAATGCCGGCATGGGCCGCAGCGACGTACTGGCCTTCTGGTTTGGCGAGAGCGATGAAGTCACGCCCGACTTCATCCGCCAGGCCGCCATCGACTCGCTGCAGCGCGGCGAAACCTTTTATGCCCACAACCTGGGCCTGCCCGAACTGCGCGAGGCCGTGGCCGCCTACATGAGCGGCTTGCACGGCAGCGTGGCTGCCAATCGCATCGCCATCACCTCGGGCGGCGTCAACGCCCTGATGCTCGCTGTGCAGGCGCTGGTGGAGGCGGGCGACGAGGTCGTCGCGGTCACGCCGGTCTGGCCCAACCTCACGGCCCAGCCCGCCATCCTCGGGGCGAAGGTCCGCTGTGTTTCGCTCAAGCCCGAGAACGGTGCCTGGGTGCTGGACCTGCAGGCGCTGCTGGCCGCCGTGACGCCGGCGACCAAGCTGCTGATCCTCAACGCGCCCAACAACCCGACCGGCTGGACGCTGACCCGGCAAGAGCAGCAGGCCATTCTCGATCACTGCCACCGCACGGGCACCTGGATCCTCGCCGACGAAGTCTACGAACGGCTGTACTACGCAGGCGACACCGCCAACGGTTGCGCGCCGAGCTTTCTCGATGTGGCCGAGCCTGAAGACCGCCTGGTCGTGGTCCACAGCTTCTCCAAGAGTTTCCTGATGACGGGCTGGCGCCTGGGCTGGCTGGTGATGCCGCCCGATCTGACGCATCACATGGGCAAGCTGGTCGAGTTCAACACCTCCTGCGCCAGCGTGTTCACCCAGCGCGCCGGCGTGGTGGCGCTGCAGCGCACGGCCGAGGTCACGCCGCGCGTGGTGGCGCACCTGAAAACCTGTCGCGACACCCTGGTGCCCTTGCTGCAAGCCGTTGCCGGTGTGCAGCTGACGCCCGCGAAGGGCGGCATGTACGCCTTCTTCAAGCTGGCGGGTTTTGATGATTCCCTGGCGACCGCCAAGCGCCTGGTGGCCGAAGCCGGCCTGGGTCTGGCCCCGGGCAATGCCTTTGCGCCCGAGGCCCAGGGCTGGCTGCGCTGGTGCTTCGCCTCCAAGGACCCGCAGCGGCTGGTCCAGGGCGTGGACCGGCTCAAATCCTGGCTCAGGGTATAATTTCAAGGCTTTGCATGCCGCAAGGCGCACGTTGGGCGCATTTCCACCACCCAACGCAAGTCAAATATTCACAGGAACACAGAAATGATCGCCTCTTCCATCAAGGCCGAAGTCGTCAAGGCCAACGCTCGCAGCGCCAGCGACACGGGCAGCCCCGAAGTGCAAGTTGCCCTTTTGACCGCCCGCATCAACGAACTCACCCCCCACTTCAAGACGCACGCCAAGGACCACCACGGCCGCCGCGGTCTGCTGCGCATGGTGAGCCGCCGCCGCAAGCTGCTGGACTACCTCAAGTCCAAGGACGCTGAGCGCTACACCGCGCTGATTGCCAAGCTTGGCCTGCGCAAGTAAGCGTTAAACCGAATGCAAAGCGCCTGAGTTAGTTCACTAGCTCAGGCGCTTTCTTGCTTTTTTCTACGTCGGAGACAGGCACACAGAATGCGCGCTGTGTCATTCCACAAGAAATCGCCGCTGCTCAATGCGAGTTTTTGTGGAATGGCATCGTGTTCTGAATGCCGGGCTCCGGGCCTCCAGCACAGCCTCATGTGCCGATGATCCAGGAGATAACGACATGACCATCTTCAACAAAGTGACCAAGAGCTTCCAGTGGGGCGACAAGACCGTCGTCATGGAAACCGGCGAAATCGCCCGCCAGGCCGGCGGTGCCGTGCTGGTGAACATCGATGGCACCGTGGTGCTGGCCACCGTGGTGGCTTCCAAGTCGGCCAAGCCGGGCCAGGATTTCTTTCCGCTGACGGTCGACTACATCGAGAAGACCTATGCCGCCGGCAAGATCCCCGGCAGCTTCTTCAAGCGCGAAGCCAAGCCCAGCGAGCATGAAACCCTGACCAGCCGCCTGATCGACCGTCCGATCCGCCCGCTGTTCCCCGAAGGCTTCTTCAACGAAGTCCATGTGGTCATCCACACGCTGTCGCTGAACCCCGAGGTCGACGCCGACATCGCGGCCATGATCGCCACCAGCGGCGCTCTGGCCGTCTCCGGCATTCCGTTCAATGGCCCGATCGGCGCGGCCCGCGTGGGCTACATCAACGGTGAATACGTGCTCAACCCCGGCCAGACCGCGCGCAAGAATTCGCAGATGGACCTGGTGGTGGCCGGTACCGAAGCCGCTGTGCTGATGGTCGAGTCCGAAGCCCTGCAGCTGTCCGAGGAAGTCATGCTCGGCGCCGTGGTGTTCGGCCACGACCAGGGCAAGATCGCGATCAACGCCATCCATGAGCTGGTGCGCGAGGCCGGCAAGCCGGTCTGGGACTGGCAAGCCCCGGCCCAGGACGAGCCGCTGATCGCCAAGCTCAATGGCCTGGCCGAAGACAAGCTGCGCGCGGCCTACCAGATCCGCAACAAGCAGGCGCGCACCCAGGCCTGCCGCGAAGCCTATGCCTTCGTGCTGGCCGCGCTGAAGGAGGAGGGCGCCGAGTTCGACAGCGTCAAGGTCGAAGCCCTGCTGTTCGATATCGAAGCCCGCATCGTGCGCAGCCAGATCCTGGCCGGCGAACCGCGCATCGACGGCCGCGACACGCGCACCGTGCGCCCCATCGAAATCCGCAACTCCGTGCTGCCGCGCACCCATGGCTCGGCCCTGTTCACGCGCGGCGAAACCCAGGCCCTGGTCGTGACCACGCTGGGCACCGAGCGCGACGCCCAGCGCATCGACGCGCTGATGGGCGAGTACGAAGACCGCTTCATGCTGCACTACAACATGCCGCCCTTTGCCACCGGTGAAGTGGGCCGCATGGGCAGTACCAAGCGCCGCGAAATCGGCCACGGCCGCCTCGCCAAGCGCGCCCTGGTGGCCGTGCTGCCGACCAAGGAAGAATTCCCCTACACCATGCGCGTGGTGTCTGAAATCACCGAGTCCAATGGCTCCTCGTCGATGGCTTCGGTCTGCGGCGGCTGCCTGTCGTTGATGGACGCAGGCGTGCCGATGAAGGCCCATGTGGCCGGCATCGCCATGGGCCTGATCAAGGACGGCAACCGCTTTGCCGTGCTGACCGACATCCTGGGTGACGAAGACCACCTGGGCGACATGGACTTCAAGGTCGCGGGTACGACCCACGGCATCACCGCGCTGCAGATGGATATCAAGATCCAGGGCATCACCAGGGAAATCATGCAGGTCGCGCTGGCCCAGGCCAAGGAGGCGCGCATGCACATCCTGGGCAAGATGCATGACGCCATGGGTGAGGCCAGGGCCGAAGTCTCGACCTTCGCACCGCGCCTGTACACCATGAAGATCAATCCCGAGAAGATCCGCGACGTGATCGGCAAGGGCGGCGCCGTGATTCGCGCGCTGACCGAGGAAACCGGCACCCAGATCAACATCGAGGAAGACGGCACCATCACCATTGCCTCGACCGACACCGCCAAGGCCGATGAAGCCAAGCGGCGCATCGAGCAGATCACGGCCGAAGTGGAAATCGGCAAGGTCTACGAAGGCCCAGTCACCAAGATCCTCGACTTCGGCGCCCTGGTCAACCTGCTGCCCGGCAAGGACGGTCTGCTGCACATCAGCCAGATCGCCCACGAGCGCGTGGAGAAAGTGACCGACTATCTCAGCGAAGGCCAGATCGTGAAGGTCAAGGTGCTGGAGACCGACGAAAAGGGCCGCATCAAGCTGTCCATGAAGGCCCTGCTGGACCGTCCGGTGCCTGAGCAGGCGCAGCAGCAACAATGACGTTCGCTATGCTCACATGACCTTGCCTGCGGCTTTCATGACGGCGCTTTGCGCCATGATCCGTCATTTCGTCATTGGAGCCGCGTAGCGACGAAGTCATTCTGTCATTTGCATGAAAGCCATCGAAATCACCTCCTTCGGCCCGCCCGACGTGCTGCGTCCGGGCGAGCGGCCCGCGCCGGTGGCGGCTGCGGGCGAAGTGCTCATCCGCGTGACGGCCAGTGGCGTGAACCGGCCCGATGTGCTGCAGCGCACCGGCAACTACCCGGTGCCGCCGGGCGCCTCGGACATCCCCGGGCTCGAAGTCGCGGGTGTGATCGAAGGCGGCGACGCTGCCGCCATGGCGCAAGCAGGCTTCAAGCCGGGCGACCGGGTTTGCGCGCTGGTGGCCGGTGGCGGCTACGCCGAACTCAGCGTCGCGCCCGTGGGCCAATGCCTGCCGGTGCCCAAGGGGCTGAGCGATGTCGAAGCGGCCTCGCTGCCCGAGACCTTTTTTACGGTCTGGAGCAATGTGTTCGACCGCGCGCGTTTGCAACCGGGCGAAACCCTGCTGGTGCAGGGCGGCTCCAGCGGCATCGGCGTGACGGCGATCCAGATGGCCAAGGCCCTGGGCGCCAAGGTCATTGTCACGGCCGGCAGCGAGGAAAAATGTGCTGCCTGCCTGTCGCTTGGCGCCGATCATGCGATCAACTACAAGACCAGCGACTTTGTTGAGGAAGCCAAAAAGCTGACCGGCGGCGCTGGTGTAGACGTGATCCTCGACATGGTGGCCGGCAGCTACGTGGCCCGTGAGGTGCAATGCCTGGCCGAGGACGGCCGTCTGGTCATCATCGCGGTGCAAGGCGGCGTCAAGAGCGAGGTCAACGCCGGGCTGGTGCTACGCCGACGGCTGACGGTCACGGGTTCCACGCTGCGCCCGCGCCCGGTGGCGTTCAAGGCCGCCATCGCCCAGGCATTGAAGCAGCAGGTGTGGCCCCTGATCGAAAGCGGCAGCATCAAGCCCGTGATTCACAGTACGTTTGCGGCGGCTGATGCCGCCCAGGCCCATGCGCTGATGGAATCCAACCAGCATGTGGGCAAGCTGGTCCTGACATGGTGACAACATGAAGAAAAAGCTCATCGCCGGCAACTGGAAGATGAATGGCGGCCTGGCAGCCAATGAGGCGCTGATCAAGGCGCTGCTGGCGGGCCTGGGCAAGCCGGCTTGCAGTGTGGCCGTTTGTGTTCCCGCGCCCTATCTGGCGCAGGTCCAGGGCCTGCTCGCGCAGGGCGCCATCCATCTGGGCGCGCAGGACGTTTCCCAGCACGAGGCGGGCGCCTACACGGGCGAGGCGTCGGCCGCCATGCTCAAGGATTTCGGCGTGCGCTACGTGATCGTGGGCCACTCCGAGCGCCGCCAGTACCACGGTGAGACGGATGCGCTGGTGGCCGCCAAGGCCCAGCGCGCGCTGGCTGCGGGCATCACGCCCATCGTTTGTGTCGGTGAAACCCTGGCCGAGCGCGAGGCGGGCAAGACCGAGGAGACGGTGAAGCGCCAGCTCGCTGCGGTCATTCACGCCAATGGCCACTGCATCAGCGAGATCGTGGTCGCCTACGAGCCGGTCTGGGCCATAGGAACGGGCAAGACGGCCACGCCCGAGCAGGCCCAGCAGGTCCATGCCGTGCTGCGGGCTCAGCTGAAGGCCGCCAGCGATCATGCCGATCGCATCCAGATTCTGTACGGTGGCAGCATGAACGCCGCCAACGCGGCGCAACTGCTGGCCCAGCCGGACATCGATGGCGGCCTGATCGGCGGCGCTTCGCTGAAGGCCCCGGATTTCTTGACGATTATTGCCGCGGCCCAATAAAAGCGGGCCGTAGGCGCTATAAATTTAGGAGTAATAAGATGAGTGTTGTACTGACCGTCATTCTGGCTGTCCAGATGCTTGCCGCGCTGGGCATGATCGGCCTGATCCTGATCCAGCACGGCAAGGGCGCCGACATGGGGGCGGCCTTTGGCAGCGGCGGTGCGGGCAGCCTGTTCGGCGCCAGCGGCAGTGCCAACTTCCTGTCGCGCACGACGGCCGTGCTGGCCGGCGTGTTTTTTGTCTGCACCCTGTTGCTGTCTTATTTCGGCAATGTGCGTCCCACAACGTCCGGCAGCGTGCTGGAGAGCGCCGCCGTGACGGCGCCGGCGGCCGGGGCTTCCGGCCCGGCCACGCAGATTCCCGGCGGCGCGGCGCCTGCGGCGCCCCTCGACACAGCTGCTGCGGCCGTCGTTCCCGCGCCCGCCGCTTCGGGGGCCGCCCAGATCCCGACCAAGTGAACCGTTCTGAAAATCCCCTGCTCAGTCGGGAAAACGGGTGATTTTCAGGGTAAACTCTTATGATGTTCGGAAAGCCAAAACCGCAAGGTTCCTCATGCCATCCGAGCAAGGAAAAACAGCCGTCGTGGTGAAATTGGTAGACACGCTATCTTGAGGGGGTAGTGGCGAAAGCTGTGCGAGTTCGAGTCTCGCCGACGGCACCAAACAAAAAACCTGCCTGGCTTGCTCCGGGCAGGTTTCAGCGCTGATCAAAGCCTCCAGATGAACCTCGACCAGTACCTCCCCGTTCTTTTGTTCATCCTGGTTGGCATCGGTGTGGGTGTGGTGCCCCAGGTGCTGGGTTACCTGCTGGGCCCCAACCGGCCCGACAGTCAGAAAAATTCCCCTTACGAATGCGGCTTTGAGGCCTTCGAAGATGCGCGCATGAAGTTCGACGTGCGCTATTACCTCGTGGCCATCCTGTTCATCCTGTTCGACCTCGAAATTGCGTTCCTGTTTCCGTGGGCGGTTGCGCTCAGGGAGGTTGGTGCTGCGGGCTTTTGGGCCGTGATGGTATTTCTGGCGGTTCTCGTCGTGGGCTTTGCCTACGAGTGGAAAAAAGGCGCCCTGGATTGGGAGTGACGGTATGGCAATTGAAGGCGTTTTGAAAGAGGGCTTCATCACCACCACCTATGACTCGGTGGTGAACTGGGCCAAGACCGGCTCGCTGTGGCCCATGACCTTCGGCCTGGCCTGCTGTGCCGTGGAGATGATGCATGCCGGCGCGGCGCGCTACGACATCGACCGTTTTGGCATGCTGTTCCGTCCCAGCCCGCGCCAGTCCGACCTGATGATCGTCGCGGGCACGTTGTGCAACAAGATGGCGCCTGCGCTGCGCAAGGTCTACGACCAGATGCCCGAGCCGCGCTGGGTGCTGTCCATGGGGTCTTGCGCCAATGGCGGCGGCTACTACCACTACAGCTATTCCGTGGTGCGCGGCTGCGATCGCATCGTGCCGGTCGATGTCTACGTGCCCGGCTGCCCGCCGACCGCCGAGGCGCTGCTGTACGGCATCATCCAGCTCCAGCAGAAGATCCGCCGCACCAACACCATTGCACGCGTCTGAGGGACCTGAATGACTTCTGTTGCCGTGAATCCCGAGACGCTCAAGAACACCATCGCTGCCGTGCTGGGCGACAAGGCCCGGCGAATCACTGTCGCTCTGGGCGAGGTGACGGTGGTGGTCGGCGCCGCCGACTACCTGGAGGCCGCGAAGCTGCTGCGCGATGCGCCGGCTTGCCGGTTCGAGCAGCTCATCGACCTGTGCGGCGTGGACTATTCGGATTACCGTGAGGGCGCTTACGACGGCCCGCGTTACTGCGTCGTGTCGCACCTGCTGTCGGTGAGTCTGAACCAGCGTGTGCGGCTGAAAGTGTTTGCCCCCGACGACGATCTGCCGGTGGTGGCCTCGCTCTGCGAGCTGTGGAGTGCGGCCAACTGGTTCGAACGAGAGGCCTTCGACCTGTTCGGCATCGTGTTCGAGGGGCACGACGATCTGCGCCGCATTCTGACCGACTACGGCTTCATTGGTCACCCGTTCCGCAAGGACTTCCCGGTCTCCGGGCATGTGGAAATGATCTACGACCCCGAACAGAAACGGGTGATCTACCAGCCGGTGACGATCGAGCCGCGCGAAATCACGCCACGCATCATCCGTGAAGACAACTACGGAGGATTGCACTGAGCGCCTTTTCGGCGTCATCGCGCGAGTGCTACAGACACATGGCAGAAATCAAGAACTACACCCTCAACTTCGGTCCGCAGCATCCGGCCGCGCACGGCGTGCTGCGTCTGGTGCTGGAGCTCGACGGCGAAGTGATCCAGCGCGCCGACCCGCATATCGGCCTGTTGCACCGTGCCACCGAGAAGCTGGCCGAGACCAAGACCTACATCCAGTCGCTGCCCTACATGGACCGCCTCGACTATGTGTCGATGATGTCCAACGAGCAGGCCTACTGTCTGGCGATCGAGAAAATGCTGCATCTCGAGGTGCCGCAGCGCGCGCAGTACATCCGCGTTATGTTCGCCGAAATCACCCGGCTGCTCAACCACCTGCTGTGGCTGGGTGCGCACGGGCTCGATTGCGGCGCGATGAACATCCTGATTTACTGCTTCCGCGAACGCGAAGCCCTGTTCGACGTGTACGAGGCGGTTTCGGGTGCGCGCATGCATGCGGCCTATTTCCGCCCCGGCGGTGTTTACCGCGATCTGCCGGACACCATGCCGCAGTACAAGGTGAGCCGGGTCAAGAATGCCAAGGCCATTGCGGCGCTGAACGAAAACCGCCAGGGCTCGCTGCTCGATTTCATCGACGACTTCTGCGCCCGCTTCCCCAAACAGGTCGATGAATACGAAACCCTGCTGACCGACAACCGCATCTGGAAGCAGCGCACCGTGGGCATAGGCGTGGTGTCGCCCGAGCGCGCGATCAACCTCGGCTTTACCGGCCCGATGCTGCGCGGCTCGGGGGTGGCCTGGGATCTGCGCAAGAAGCAGCCCTACGAGGTCTACGACCGCATGGATTTCGACATTCCAATTGGCAAGACCGGCGACTGCTACGACCGCTACCTCGTGCGGGTCGAGGAAATGCGTCAGGCCAATCGCATCATCAAGCAGTGCGTGGACTGGCTGCGCGCCAACCCCGGCCCGGTCATCACCGACAACCACAAGGTGGCGGCGCCGTCGCGCGAATCCATGAAGACCAACATGGAAGAGCTGATCCACCACTTCAAGCTGTTCACCGAAGGCTTTCATGTGCCCGAAGGCGAGGCCTATGCGGCCGTCGAGCATCCCAAGGGCGAGTTCGGCATCTACATCGTCAGCGATGGCGCCAACAAGCCCTACCGGCTGAAGATCCGTCCCCCGGGCTTTGCGCATCTGGCGGCGATGGACGAAATGTCGCGCGGCCACATGATTGCCGACGCGGTCGCCGTGATCGGCACGATGGACATTGTGTTTGGGGAAATCGACCGATGATTTCTGAATCAACGAAACAGCGCTTCGCCAAGGAAGTCGCCAAATACCCGGCTGAGCAAAAGCAGTCCGCCGTCATGGCCTGCCTGACCATCGTGCAGCGGGAGCAGGGCCACGTGAGCGTCGAAAGCGAGCGCGAAGTCGCCGCCTACCTGGGCATGGCGCCGATTGCCGTGCACGAGGTCACGACCTTCTACAACATGTACAACCAGCAGCCGGTGGGCAAGTACAAGCTCAATGTCTGCACCAACCTGCCTTGCCAGCTGCGCGACGGCCAGAAGGCGCTTGAGCACCTGGAGCACAAGCTCGGCGTCGCGATGGGCGAAACCACGGCCGACGGCCTGTTCACGCTGCAGCAAAGCGAATGCCTGGGCGCCTGCGCCGATTCGCCGGTGATGCTGGTGAACGACCGCACCATGTGCAGTTTCATGAGCAATGACAAGCTGGACCAGTTGATCGACGGTCTCAGGCAAGCGGAAGGCCACTGATGAACGCTGAACAAGTGCTCTCGCAGTTTCAGGCGACCGGTGTCCAGACCTGCTTCCACAACCGTCACATCAACCCACAGATTTACGCCGGCCTCGATGGCACGAACTGGCGTCTCAAGGACTACGAGGCGCGTGGCGGCTACCGGGCGCTGCGCAAGATTCTCGGCAAGGATGGCGGCGAGCCGATGACGCCGGACCAGGTGATCGCCACCGTCAAGGAGTCGGCGCTGCGGGGCCGTGGCGGCGCGGGTTTCCCAACCGGGCTGAAGTGGAGTTTCATGCCGCGCCAGTTCCCCGGCCAGAAGTACCTGGTTTGCAATTCCGACGAGGGCGAGCCAGGAACTTGCAAGGACCGCGACATCCTGCAGTACAACCCGCATATCGTGATCGAAGGCATGGCCATTGCGGCTTATGCGATGGGCATCACGGTGGGCTACAACTACATCCACGGCGAGATCTTCCAGACCTACGACCGGTTCGAAGAGGCCCTGGAAGAAGCGCGCGCCGCAGGCCTGTTGGGCAACAACATCCTGGGCAGCGGATTCAGCTTCCAGCTGCATGCGGCGCATGGCTTTGGCGCCTACATCTGCGGCGAAGAAACCGCCTTGCTCGAATCGTTGGAGGGCAAGAAGGGGCAGCCGCGCTTCAAGCCGCCGTTTCCGGCCAGTTTCGGCCTGTATGGCAAGCCCACCACGATCAACAACACCGAAACCTTCGCGGCCGTGCCCTGGATCATCCGCCATGGCGCCCAGGCCTACCTCGAATGCGGCAAGCCGAACAACGGCGGCACCAAGATTTACTCGGTGTCCGGCGACGTGGAGCTGCCCGGCAACTACGAGGTTCCGCTGGGTACGCCGTTTGCCAAGCTGCTGGAGCTCGCCGGTGGCGTGCGCAAGGGCCGCCAGCTCAAGGCCGTGATTCCAGGCGGCTCCTCGGCTCCCGTGCTGCCCGCATCCATCATGATGGAGTGCACCATGGATTACGACTCGATCGCCAAGGCCGGTTCCATGCTGGGCTCGGGCGCCGTGATCGTGATGGACGACAGCCGCTGCATGGTCGAATCGCTGAAGCGCCTGTCCTACTTCTACATGCATGAATCCTGCGGCCAGTGCACGCCCTGCCGCGAGGGCACGGGCTGGCTGTGGCGCGTGGTCGACCGCATCCACAAGGGCCAGGGCAAGCCAAGCGACATGGAGTTGCTCAACTCGGTGGCCGACAACATCCAGGGCCGCACGATTTGCGCGCTCGGCGATGCGGCGGCCTTGCCGGTGCGCGCCATGATCAAGCATTTCCGGCACGAATTCGAGGCGCTGATCGACAAGGCCGGAGCCCTCACCCCGACCCTCTCCCAGGGGGAGAGGGTGAGTACGCAAGCGCGGAGCGCTTAATCTCATGATTGAAATCGAACTCGACGGTCAGAAGGTGGAAGTTGCCGAGGGCAGCCTGGTCATGCAGGCCGCTGAAAAGGCAGGCACCTACATCCCGCATTTTTGCTACCACAAGAAGCTCAGCATCGCGGCCAACTGCCGCATGTGCCTGGTGGACATTGAAAAGGCGCCGAAGCCCATGCCGGCCTGCGCCACACCGGTCACGCAGGGCATGATCGTGCGCACCAAGAGCGACAAGGCGATCAAGGCCCAGCAGTCGGTCATGGAGTTTTTGCTGATCAACCACCCGCTGGATTGCCCGATCTGCGACCAGGGCGGCGAGTGCCAGCTGCAGGATTTGGCCGTCGGCTATGGCGGCTCCTCTTCGCGTTACGAAGAGGAAAAGCGCGTGGTGTTCCACAAGGATGTGGGGCCGCTGATCTCGATGGAAGAGATGAGCCGCTGCATTCATTGCACTCGCTGCGTGCGCTTCGGCCAGGAAGTGGCCGGCGTGATGGAGCTCGGCATGATCCATCGCGGCGAGCACGCCGAGATCACGGCGGTGCTTGGCGACACCGTGGATTCGGAACTGTCGGGCAACATGATCGACCTTTGCCCGGTCGGCGCGCTGACCAGCAAGCCATTCCGCTACAGCGCCCGCACCTGGGAGCTGTCGCGCCGCAAGTCGGTCAGCCCGCACGACTCCACAGGAGCCAACCTGATCGTGCAGGTCAAGAACAACAAGGTGATGCGCGTTGTGCCCTTCGAAAACGAAGCTGTCAACGAATGCTGGATCGCCGACCGCGACCGCTTCTCCTACGAGGCGCTCAACAGCGACGAGCGCCTGACCCAGCCCATGCTCAAGCAGGGCGGCCAGTGGCAGACGGTGGACTGGCAGACGGCGCTGGAGTATGTCGCCAACGGCTTGAAGCAGGTCAAGGCCGATCACGGCGCATCGGCCATTGGCACGCTGGTGAGCCCGCACAGCACGGTCGAAGAGCTGTACCTGGCCGGCGCCCTGATGCGTGGCCTGGGCAGCGACAACATTGATTACCGCTTGCGCAGCGCTGAGTTTGCTCCGGCCGAAGGCATACGCTGGCTGGGTACCTCGATCGCTTCGCTGTCGCAGCTGCAGCGCGCGCTCGTGGTGGGCTCCAACCTGCGCAAGGATCACCCGCTGTTTGCGCAGCGCATCCGCCAGGCCATCAAGAAGGGCTGCGCGGTCTCTGCGATCAACGCTCAGGCCTACGATTGGGCGATGCCGGTGGCCAACTCGCTGCTGGCCGCACCTTCTGCCTGGCCCCAGGCACTGGCCGATGTGGCCGCGGCCGTGGCGGCGGCCAAGGGCGTCTCCGCCCCCGTGGCTGGCAATGTGACAGAAGCCGCCCAAGCCATTGCCGCATCGCTGCTGAGCGGCGAGCGCAAGGCAGTGCTGCTGGGCAATGCGGCCGCGCACCATGCGCAGGCGTCCAGCCTGCTGGCGCTGGCCAACTGGATAGCTGCGCAAACCGGAGCCAGCGCGGGCTACCTGACCGAGGCCGCCAACACGGTGGGCGCCCAACTGGCGGGCGCCGTCCCAGCGAAGGCTGGTTTGAACGCCGCGCAAATGCTCTCAGGTGCTTTGAAAACGGTGATTTTGCTGAACAACGAGCCCGAGTTTGACTCGGCCGCCGGTGCCAAGGCCAAAGCTGCTTTGGGACAAGCCGGCATGGTCGTGACCCTGAGCCCGTTCAAGACCAACCTGGATTTCAGCGATGTGCTGTTGCCCATCGCGCCGTTTACCGAGACCTCGGGCACCTTCGTCAATGCCGAAGGACGCGTGCAGGGTTTTCATGCGGTGGTCAAGCCCTTGGGAGAGACACGCCCGGCCTGGAAGGTGCTGCGTGTTCTGGCCAATCTGCTGGGACTGCAGGGCTTCGATTTCGAGTCTTCGCAGGATGTGCTGAGTCATGTTCGCGGGGTGCCGCAGGAGGGCGCGAGCCAGTTGCCGGCCGATCTGCTGAACAACGCCAGCCGTGCCAGCGTTGCCCTGACGGCGGTGGATGCGGCGGCACCGGCCGTGGCTAGCATTTACCAGCTCGATGGCATTGTGCGTCGTGCAGCGTCGCTGCAGCTGACCGCCGATGCCAGGCAGGCTGCCAAGCATGAAGAGGTGGCCGCATGATCGATACCTTGTACGGCTTGGGCCAGGGCTTGATCGGCGCTGGCTGGTGGGCGGGTCTGGCCTGGCCCGTGGCATGGACTCTGATCAAGATTGTCGTGGTGCTGTTGCCCCTGCTCGGCTGTGTGGCCTACCTCACCTACTGGGAGCGCAAGGCGATTGGCTGGACCCAGATTCGTTTGGGCCCCAACCGCGTCGGCCCGCTGGGCTTGCTGCAGCCGATTGCCGATGCGCTGAAGCTGTTGACCAAAGAAATCATCATGCCGAGGGCCGCCACCAAGGGCCTGTTCGTGCTCGGCCCCATCATGACCATCATGCCGGCGCTGGCCGCCTGGGCCGTCATACCGTTTGGCCCCGAGGTGGCGCTGGCCAACATCAACGCCGGCCTGCTGTTCATCATGGCCATCACCTCGATGGAGGTGTACGGCGTGATCATTGCCGGTTGGTCCTCGAATTCCAAATATGCGTTTCTCGGCGCGCTGCGCGCCTCGGCCCAGATGGTGAGCTATGAAATCGCGATGGGCTTCTGCCTGGTCGTCGTGCTCATGGTCGCGGGCAGCCTGAACCTGACCGACATCGTGCTGGGGCAGGGCAAGGGCATGCTTGCCGACCGGGGCCTGGGCTTCCTGTCCTGGAACTGGTTGCCCCTGCTGCCGATTTTTGTCGTCTACATCATCTCCGGCATTGCGGAAACCAACCGCCATCCTTTCGATGTCGTGGAAGGCGAGTCGGAAATCGTGGCGGGTCACATGATCGAGTATTCGGGCATGGCCTTCGCGATGTTCTTCCTTGCCGAATACGCCAACATGATCCTGGTCTCGGCGCTGGCCTCCATCATGTTCCTGGGCGGCTGGCTGTCGCCGGTGGACTGGCTCGACTGGGTGCCGGGCTGGATCTGGCTGGGACTGAAGACCTTTGTCGTCGTCACGATGTTCCTGTGGGTACGCGCGACCTTTCCGCGCTTCCGCTACGACCAGATCATGCGCCTGGGCTGGAAGATCTTCATTCCGGTCACGCTGGTGTGGCTGGTGGTCGTGGGTGCGTGGATGCAAACCCCGTTCAACATCTGGAAGTAATTGGAGTCGCCCATGCCTTCCCATCCAGGAACCTCCTTCGCACCGGGGTTTTCGTTCAAGGACTTTTTTTCCAGCTTCATGCTGGTGGAGCTGTTCAAGGGCCTGGCCCTGACCGGCAAGTACGCCTTCAGCCGCAAGATCACGGTGCAGTTTCCCGAAGAGAAAACGCCCCTGTCGCCGCGTTTTCGCGGTCTCCATGCGCTGCGCCGCTACGAGAACGGCGAGGAGCGCTGCATTGCCTGCAAGCTGTGCGAGGCCGTCTGTCCCGCCCTGGCCATCACCATCGAATCCGAGCTTCGCGCCGACGGCAGCCGCCGCACCACGCGCTATGACATCGATTTGACCAAATGCATCTTCTGCGGCTTCTGCGAAGAAAGCTGCCCGGTGGACTCGATCGTGGAAACGCATATTTTTGAATACCACGGCGAAAAGCGCGGTGATCTGTACTTCACCAAGGACATGCTGCTGGCGGTGGGCGATCGGTATGAAAGCGAAATCGCTGCAGCCAAGGCTGCCGACGCCAAGTACCGCTGAAAGCCGCATCCAGCACTCACCCAAAGAACCGACTCATGGACGTCAAGACTGGTCTTTTCTATCTCTTTTCAGCCGTGCTGCTGTTTGCCGCGTTTCGGGTCATCACCGCGCGCAATCCGGTGTATGCCGCGCTGTACCTCGTGCTGGCGTTCTTTCAGGCGGCCGCCGTGTGGCTGTTGCTGCGGGCGGAGTTTCTCGCGATCTCGCTGGTGCTGGTCTATGTGGGGGCGGTGATGGTGCTGTTCCTGTTCGTCGTGATGATGCTGGACATCAGCGCGGACAGCGTCCGCCAGGGGTTCTGGAAGCATTTCCCGCTCGCGGCCACCGTGGGCGCCTTGATTGCGCTGGAAATGGCGGCGGTCCTGATGGGGGGCTTTCGCGTGAGCGAGGAGCCCAGGACGCCTGCGGTGCTGGGGCAGGCTGTGCCCCAAGTCTCCAACACCAAGGAACTGGGCAAGATGCTGTACACGCAGTACCTGTACCCGCTGGAGATTGCGGCCGTGATCCTGCTGGTCGCCATGATCGCAGCCATTGCGCTGACATTGCGCCAGCGCAAGGACAGCAAGTATGTCAATCCCGCCGATCAGGTGCGCGTGAAAGCGCGCGACCGGCTGCAAGTGGTCAAGCTGGCACCGACCAGGGCTGCGGCTGAGGAAGCTGTTTCGGCCACCGTTACCGTGGAGAAAAAGGCATGACGCTGACCCTCGGACATTTCCTCTCGCTGGGCGCCATGCTGTTTGCCCTGGCGGTGATCGGCATTTTTCTCAATCGCAAGAACCTGATCATCCTGCTGATGGCGATCGAGCTGATGCTGCTGTCGGTCAACATGAATTTCGTGGCTTTCTCCCATTACCTGGACGACATGCATGGTCAGGTCTTCGTGTTTTTCATCCTGACCGTGGCTGCGGCTGAATCGGCCATCGGCCTGGCCCTGCTCGTGCTGCTGTTCCGCAACAAGTCCAGCATCAACGTGGACGAACTCAATACGCTCAAAGGCTGAAGAGCCTCGACAGAAAAGATCACAACCATGAGCGCAACGCTTTCTGCTTCAACCCTGCTGGCCGTGCCGCTGGCGCCGCTGGCCGGCGCCGTGCTGGCAGGCATTTTCGGAACCGCCTTCGGTGGCAACTGGATCGGCCGCCGCGTGAGTCACACGCTCACCATTGTGGGCGTGCTGCTGTCGTTCATCCTCTCGGCCATGACGCTCAAGAGCGTGGTGCTCGATGGCGCCCGTTTCAACGAAACCATCTATCAGTGGATGGTGGTGGGCGGCCTCAAGATGGAAATCGGCTTCCTGGTCGATGGCCTGACGTCGATGATGATGTGCGTGGTGAGCTTCGTGTCGCTGATGGTGCATATCTACACCATTGGCTACATGGAAGAGGACGAGGGCTACAACCGCTTCTTCGCCTATATCTCTCTGTTCACCTTTTCCATGCTGATGCTGGTCATGAGCAACAACATGCTCCAGCTGTTCTTTGGCTGGGAGGCTGTGGGCCTGGTGTCCTATCTGCTGATCGGTTTCTGGTTCAACCGGCCCAGTGCCATCTTCGCCAACATGAAGGCCTTCCTGGTCAACCGGGTGGGCGACTTCGGTTTCATCCTCGGCATCGGTCTGGTCACCGCTTATGCTGGCACGCTGAACTACGCGGAAGTCTTCGCCAAGTCCGCCGAGCTCGCCAAGCTGGCTTTCCCGGGCACGGGGTGGATGCTGATCACGGTCGTCTGCATCTGCCTGTTCATCGGCGCCATGGGCAAGAGCGCGCAGTTCCCCTTGCATGTCTGGCTGCCCGACTCGATGGAAGGCCCGACACCGATTTCGGCGCTGATCCATGCCGCCACCATGGTGACGGCCGGCATTTTCATGGTGGCACGCATGTCGCCCCTGTTCGAGCTCAGCGACACGGCCCTGAGCTTCATCATGGTGATTGGCGCGATCACGGCGCTGTTCATGGGCTTCCTGGGCATCATCCAGAACGACATCAAACGGGTGATTGCGTACTCGACGCTGTCGCAGCTCGGCTACATGACGGTCGCGCTCGGCGCCTCGGCCTACTCGGTGGCCGTATTCCACCTGATGACGCACGCCTTCTTCAAGGCCTTGCTGTTCCTCGCGGCGGGCTCGGTCATCATCGGCATGCACCACAACCAGGACATCCGCTGGATGGGCGGCGTGCGCAAGTACATGCCGATCACCTGGATCACTTCGCTGCTGGGCTCGCTGGCCCTGATCGGCACGCCGTTGTTCGCGGGTTTTTATTCCAAGGACAGCATCATCGAGGCGGTGGCCGAGAGCCACCTGCCGGGCGCTGGCTTCGCGCATTTCGCGGTGCTCGCTGGCGTCTTCGTCACGGCTTTCTACTCGTTCCGCATGTACTTCCTGGTGTTCCATGGCAAGGAACGGTTTGACCAGAATCACAGCGACGCAGACCACGACCCGGCCGAAGAGCCCGATCCGCATCACCATCGCGAGGAGCATCACAAGCCGCACGAATCGCCCTGGGTGGTGACGGTGCCGCTGCTGCTGCTGGCGATTCCTTCGGTGGTGATCGGCTTCATGACCGTCCAGCCCATGTTGTTCGGCGAATTCTTCAAGGGTGCGATTTTTGTCGACGCCGAGAAGCACCATGCCATGGCCGAGCTGGCCAGGGCCTTCCATGGTCCGGTGGAAATGGCAGTGCACGCCCTCACGAGCATGCCGTTCTGGCTGGCGTTGGCCGGTGTGGCCTCGTCGTACTACATGTACCTGGTCAACCCGGCCGTGCCTGCTGCCATCCAACGCGCGGCCCAGCCCCTGCACACGCTGCTGGTCAACAAGTACTACATGGACTGGATCAATGAAAACATCCTGGCCCGGGCTGCCCGCGGGCTCGGTGTGGGCCTGTGGAAGGGCGGGGATCAGGGCGTGATCGACGGCGCCATGGTCAATGGCAGCGCACGACTCGTGGTCTGGGTGTCGAGCGTGGCGCGCTGGGTGCAGACCGGCTACATCTACCACTATGCGCTGGCGATGATCATGGGCGTCTTTGTGTTGATGACGTACTTCGTCTGGCTGAACAAATGACCTTGCGGGACAGACCGCCGCTGCCCCGGCAGCAAGCTCTGTCCCCAACTGACTGGAGAGAACAAGCAAAATGGGATTGTTGAGTCTTGCCATCTGGACGCCGATCTTCTTCGGTGTCGTGCTGCTGGCGCTCGGCCGCGACGACCAGGCCAGGGCCGTGCGCTGGATCGCGCTGATCGGTGCCATTGTGGGCCTGCTGGTCACGCTGCCGCTCTACGATGGCTTCAAGCTGGGCACCTCGGCCATGCAGTTCGTCGAGAAGGGCCCGTGGATCGAGCGCTTCAACGTCAACTACCACCTCGGCGTCGACGGCATCTCGCTGTGGTTCGTGCTGCTGACGGCCTTCATCAACGTGGTCGTGATCATCGCCAGCTGGGAGTCGATCACCGAGCGCGTCAATCAGTACATGGGGGCCTTCCTCATCCTCAGCGGTTTCATGATCGGCGTGTTCAGCGCGCTCGACGGCATTCTGTTCTATGTGTTCTTTGAAGCCACGCTGATCCCGATGTACCTGATCATCGGCATCTGGGGCGGACCGAACAAGATTTACGCGGCCTTCAAGTTCTTCCTGTACACGCTGCTGGGCTCGCTGCTGATGCTGATCGCGCTGATCTACCTGTACACCAAGTCCGGTGGCAGCTTTGACGTGGCGACCTGGCACAAGCTGCCGCTGGGCGCAACCGTGCAGACCCTGCTGTTCTTCGGCTTCTTTGCCTCATTCGCGGTCAAGGTGCCGATGTGGCCGGTTCACACCTGGCTGCCCGACGTCCACGTCGAAGCCCCCACCGGCGGCTCCGCCGTGCTGGCTGCCATCATGCTCAAGCTCGGCGCCTACGGGTTTCTGCGCTTTGCGATGCCGATTGCGCCTGACGCCTCGCATGAATGGGCTTGGCTGATCATCGCGCTGTCGCTGATCGCCGTGCTCTATGTGGGGCTGGTGGCCATGGTGCAGCAGGACATGAAGAAGCTCGTGGCCTACTCGTCGGTGGCGCACATGGGCTTTGTGACCCTGGGCTTCTTCATCTTCAACGACCTCGGGATTGCCGGCGGTCTGGTGCAAATGATTGCCCACGGTTTCGTCTCGGGCGCCATGTTCCTGTGCATCGGCGTGCTCTACGACCGGGTGCATTCACGCGAGATCGCCGCCTACGGCGGAGTGGTCAACACCATGCCCAAGTTCACGGCGTTCGCCCTGCTGTTTGCCATGGCCAACTGCGGCCTGCCGGCCACCGCCGGTTTCGTGGGCGAGTGGATGGTCATTCTGGCGGCCGTCAAGACCAACTTCTGGATCGGCATGGCGGCCGCCACGGCGCTGATTTTCGGCGCGGCCTACACCCTGTGGATGTTCAAGCGTGTTTATCTCGGCCCGGTAGCCAATGAAGATGTCAAGGTGCTCGCCGACATCAACGCCCGCGAGTTCTTGACGCTGTCTCTGCTGGCGATTGCCGTGCTGTACATGGGCATTTATCCGAAGCCGTTCACCGATGTGATGGACAGCTCGGTGGCTGAGCTGCTCAAGCACCTGGCTGTGTCCAAACTGAACTAAGAGAATTTTGCAATGATTGACAAACTCAGTTGGATCACCGTTTACCCGGAACTGCTGCTGTTGACCATGGCCTGCGTGATTGCCCTGGTCGATTTGGGCGTGAGCCATCCGCGCCGCCAGGCGACCTATGTGCTGACGCTGCTGACGCTGGGTGTGGTCGCGCTGATGCAGGCCATGTATGCCAGCGGCGAGGCCACGATCTATGGTTTTGGCAACATGGTGGTCAGCGATCCCATGGGCAACTGGCTCAAATGCTTTGCCACCATCGCGATGATGGTCACGCTGATCTATGGCCGCCCCTATGCGGGCGACCGCGGCATGCTGCGCGGTGGCGAGCTGTTCACGCTGAGCATCTTTGCGCTGATGGGCATCTTCATCCTGATCTCGGGCAACAACTTCCTCGTGATCTACCTGGGGCTCGAGCTGCTGACGCTGTCCAGCTATGCGCTGGTCGCGCTGCGCCGCGACAACGCGACGGCCACCGAGGCGGCCATGAAGTATTTTGTGCTCGGTGCCATGGCCAGCGGCTTCCTGCTATATGGCATGTCGATGCTCTATGGCGCCACCGGCTCCCTGGACGTGGGGGCGGTGTTCAAGGCTGTCAATTCGGGCCAGATCAAGCACCAGGTGCTGGTGTTCGGTCTGGTGTTCATCGTCGCTGGCCTTGCGTTCAAGCTGGGCTCGGTGCCGTTTCACATGTGGATTCCCGATGTCTACCAGGGGGCGCCCACCGCGGCGACCCTGATCATCGGTGGCGCGCCCAAGCTGGCGGCGTTTGCGATCTGTATCCGTCTGCTGGTCGAGGGCTTGCTGCCGCTGGCCATCGACTGGCAGCAGATGCTGGCCTTGCTGGCCATTGCCTCGCTGCTGGTCGGCAATCTGGCCGCGATTGCGCAGACCAATCTCAAGCGCATGCTGGCCTATTCCACGATCTCGCAAATGGGTTTTGTGCTGCTCGGCTTGACCGCGGGCGTGGTCAACGGCAACACCTTGTCGGCTGCCAACGCCTACAGCTCGGCCATGTTCTATGTCGTGACCTATGTGCTGACGACGCTGGCGAGCTTCGGCACCATCCTGCTGCTGGCGCGCGAAGGCTTTGAGAGCGAGGAAATTGCCGATTTCGCCGGCCTCAACCAGCGCAGCCCGCTGTATGCGGGCGTGATGGCGATCTGCCTGTTCTCGCTGGCCGGCGTGCCGCCGCTGGTCGGTTTTTACGCCAAGCTGTCGGTGCTGCAGGCACTCGTGTCTTCGGGCCAGCCGCTGTACATCGCGATGGCGGTGTTTGCCGTGGTGATGTCGCTGGTCGGCGCCTTCTACTACGTGCGCGTGGTCAAGGTCATGTACTTCGACGCGCCGATCACGGCCACCACGGTGTCGGCACCGGCCGATGTCCGTGCCGTGCTCTCGCTCAATGGCGCTCTGATCCTGATTCTGGGCATCGTGCCCGGCGGGCTGATGACGCTGTGCGCCCAGGCGATTGTCAAGACCCTGGGAACCTGATCGTCCTCGTCGCGATTCTTCGCCGGTGTCTCAAACCGCATCCATCTGGCTCGTGATCGTGGTCGCCTTCTGCGCGGCCAATCTGCCATTCATCAACCAGCGCCTGCTCGCGGTGGTGCCGTTGTCCAGGCCCAAGACCCTGGCCCTGCGGCTGGCCGAGCTGGCCTTTTTCTATCTGGTGGCGGGCGCTTTGGGGCTGGCGCTGGAAAAGCATGCGGGGCAGATTGCACCGCAGGGATGGGAATTTTACGCGATCACGCTCGCGCTGTTCCTGACCTTCGCCTTTCCGGGCTTCGTCTACCGCTACCTGTTCAAGCACCGCCACTGAAAGACGCAGCCGGATATGGACGCCCCGCATCTGATCGAGCACAAAATCGGCAGTGAGGAGCTGCTCAAGGGCCGCTTGCTCCATGCGTTTCGCGATACCGTGCGCCTGCCCGACGGCAAGACCGCGACGCGCGAGTACGTGGTGCACCCCGGGGCGGTCATGGTGGTTGCCCTGCTCGACGATGGCCGCGTGGTGCTGGAGCGCCAGTACCGCTACCCGGTGCAGCGGGTCATGATCGAGTTTCCGGCCGGCAAGCTCGACCCGGGCGAAGACACGCTGGCCTGCGCGCAGCGCGAGCTGCGGGAAGAGACCGGCTACAGCGCGGCCGAGTGGGCGCGCGCCGGCGTGTTGCACCCGGTCATTTCGTATTCCACCGAGTTCATCGACATCTGGTTCGCGCGCGGCCTCAGCCTTGGCGCGCGGCAGCTCGATGCCGGTGAGTTTCTCGAGGTGTTTGCCGCGACGCCGGCCGAGCTGCTGCAATGGTGCCGTGACGGCCGCGTCACCGACGCCAAAACCCTGACAGCAGCGCTGTGGCTGCAAAACCTGATGTCGGGTGCATGGACATTGGATTGGCAGCCGGTGCAGGCCTTGGGCACGGGCCGATAATCGCGTTATGAAAGTTCTCGACCTGCGGTGTTCGCAGCAGCATTGCTTTGAAGGCTGGTTTGCGTCGGAGGACGAATTCCAGGCGCAGCTCGCGCGCGGCCTGGTCGAATGTCCGATCTGTGGCGATACAGCGATCGTCAAAATGTTGAGCGCGCCGCGTCTGAACCTCGGCGCCAAAGAGGCGGCCGCGCCCAAGCAGGAAGTGGTGTCCGCGCCGCGCGACCAGGCCTTGCAGGCCGCCTGGCTGAAAATGGTGCGTCACGTGCTGACCCATTCCGAAGACGTGGGCGAGAGGTTTGCCGAGGAGGCGCGCCGGATTCACTACGGGGAAACCAAGGAGCGCAACATCCGCGGCCAGGCTTCGCGCGAGGAAACCGACGCCTTGCTGGAGGAGGGCATCAGCGTGATGCCGGTGCCCGAGTCGCTCAAGGGTCCGCTGCAGTGACGGATGACTTGGCGGCTACACCGCTCGTGACAAATGACCGGCACCTGGGTCATTGAGGCGCAGCGAAGTCATTCGTCATTTGTCATGGACTGCATGAACTGCAGCGCCGCCAGCCGCGCATAGACGCCGCCGGCGGCCACCAGCGACTCATGCGTGCCCTGCTCGACGATCTTGCCGTGGTCCAGCACCACGATGCGGTCGGCCCGTTGCACGGTGGCCAGCCGGTGCGCAATGACCAGCGTCGTGCGGTTGCGCATGGCCGATTCCAGCGCGGCCTGCACCATGCGCTCGCTCTCGGCGTCCAGCGCGCTGGTGGCTTCGTCCAGCAGCAGCAGCGGCGGGTTCTTCAGCATCGCGCGCGCAATCGCAATGCGCTGGCGTTGCCCGCCGGACAGGCGCACACCGCGTTCGCCCAGGAAAGTGCCGTAGCCCTCGGGCAGGGCGCTGATGAAGCCATGGGCGAAGGCGGCTTGTGCGGCAGCCTTGACCTCGTCGTCGCTGGCCTCGGGCCTGCCGTAGCGGATGTTCTCCAGCGCACTGGCCGAAAAAATCACCGCCTCCTGCGGCACGATGCCGATGCGCTGGCGCAGCTCGTGCAGAGCCATGTCGCGCGTGGCCACGCCGTCGAGCCCGATGGTGCCGCTGTGGGGGTCGTAGAAGCGCAGCAGTAGCTGGAACACCGTGCTCTTGCCCGCGCCGCTGGGACCGACCAGCGCGAGCGTCTCACCCGGCGCCACCGCGAGGCTGAAGTCGCGCAAGGCCGCGGGGGCGGGGCGCGAGGGGTAGTGAAACGTGACTGCTTCAAAATGGATAGCACTTCCCGCCCGTGTGGCGGGGGCTGGCGTCGGTTCTGGGGGTGAAGCGATGGATGAATGGCTGTCCAGCAGCTCGATCAGCCGCTCGGTGGCGCCGGCGGCCCGCAGCAGGTCGCCATAGACCTCGCCCAGCACGGCGGCGGCGCTGGCCAGAATGATCACGTAGACCACGGTCTGGCCCAGATGGCCGGCCGTGATGCGCCCGGCCAGCACGGCCTGCGTGCCCTGGTACAGGCCCCAGAGCAGCGCCGCCGAAGTGGCGATGATGATGAAGGCCACCAGGGCCGAGCGCGCCTTGGAGCGGCGCACGGCAGTCTTGAAAGCCTGGTCGGTCGAGGCATCGAAGCGGGCCGCTTCGCGCGCCTCGGCCGTGTAGCTTTGCACCAGGGAAACAGCATTGAGCACCTCGGCCGCGATGGCGCTGGAGTCGGCCACGCGGTCCTGGCTGGCGCGCGAGAGCCGGCGCACGCGCCGGCCGAACCAGACGCTGGGCAGCACGACCAGCAGCAGGATCAGCAGCACCTGGGTCATCACATAGGGGTTGGTCCAGACCAGCATCGCCAGCGCGCCTAGGCCCATGACCGTGTTGCGCAAGCCCATGCTCAGCGAGGAGCCGACGACGGTTTGCACCAGGGTCGTGTCCGTGGTCAGGCGCGACAGCACTTCGCCGGTTTGCGTGGTCTCGAAAAACTCCGGGCTTTGTTGCAGCACATGGCCGTAGACCGCATTGCGCAGGTCGGCCGTGACGCGCTCGCCCAGCCAGCTCACCATGTAGAAGCGCGCTGCCGAAAACAGGCCCAGCGCCACCGCCACCGCGAACAGGGTCAGGAAGTGTTCGCGCAGGGCCATGGCTTGGGCGCCGTGGTCGAAGGCGGCCGAGCCGCCGGGGGCCGTGGAAGCGGCGGCGAGAGCGTTGTCGATCAGGCTGCGCAAGGCCAGCGGGAACAGCAGGGTGGCGAGCGCGGCCAGCACGAGGAACAGCAGGGCCAGCGCGATCCGGCCCCGATAGGGCTGCAGAAAGGGGATCAAGCCGGACAGTGAGCGCGGCGAACCCTTGAGGACGGTAGCGGAGGAGGAGGCCATGGGGACAGTGTAGTTAAAAAGTTGCCACCACAAAAACAGCCTTGACATTATTTGCCTAAGCAATTAATATTCGCGCCATGAATGCAGACAGCCGCTCAAGCTCCGCGCCCACCGTCGAGTTTTACCAGCCGGGGGCCTACCAGGCCGAGGAGAGCTTCGGCTACCTGATGCGCCGCACGGTGACGCGGCTGGCTCAGGAGGTGGACCGCCAGATGGAGCCCAACGGCTTGACCAATGCCCAGTGGGTGCCCTTGCTCAAGCTCTACCTGGGCCATGCGAGCACCGTGGCCGAACTGGCGCGCGAATGCGAGCTCGACGCCGGCGCCATGACGCGCCTGCTCGACCGCGTGGAGGCCAAGGGCCTGTGCCGGCGCGTGCGCTCGTCGCAGGACCGCCGGGTGGTCAACCTGGAGCTGACCGAAGAAGGGCGGCAGGCCGCTCAGCAGATTCCCGTCGTGCTCAGCCGCGTGCAAAACGCCTACCTCGCAGGCTTTTCGCTCGAGGAATGGGAAAGCCTGATGGGCTTTTTGCGCCGCATTCACGCCAACGCCCAGGCCGTTGCGGCCGCCGGAGAAACCGATGAGAAATAACAAGACGCTGAACAACAGCGTGAGGGCGGCCAGTTCGCGCACGCTCAGGCTCGCCGCCATGGGCGCCATGGTGGGGGCGCTGGCGGCCTGCGCCAACATGTCCGGCATCACGCCGCAGGCGACGCTGCGCGATGCGGCCTCGCTGGGCCTGGCCGCCAACGACAAGCCCGCCGTCTCCGCCGAATGGTGGCGCGAGTTTGGCGATGCGCAGCTGAACCAGCTGATGGCCCAGGCGCTGGCCAGCAATCCCAGTCTCAAGCTGGCGCAGGCGCGGCTGGCCAGGGCCCAGGCGGTGACCGAAGTCGCCGACGCGGTCACGCTGCCGCAGCTCAATGGCGCGGTCGACCTGACGCACCAGCGCTACACGGCCCATGGCG
>JBOHHM010000012.1:0-8747 GCA_050725495.1 Burkholderiaceae bacterium
GCCGCAAAGATCCCCCGCCTGGCCACGAAGTCGTCTGGCGCGGACAGGCGCAGCTGATGACCCTGTGCGAGGGCTTCGCTCTCGGCAAGGACAGTCTCGGTTCGATTAATTATGGGTAAAGGGCAGACCTAGGCCAGCCGATTGATTTCGTCGAGCAAGGCGGTGGCCATGGCATCGATCGGCGCGTTCGTCCCGGTGTACAGCTCAACCTGTCCGCAGGCCTGGTGCAGCATCATGCGCGTGCCGTCGAGTGTGCGGCAGCCCGCCTCGGCGGCGTCGCGGATCAGCTTGCTGCGCACCGGAATGAAGGCCGCGTCCATGACGAACAAATGCGGCGCCAGCTGCCCGGCGATCGGGTTGACCTCGGGCGCCCGAAAACCCGCGGCCGTGGCGTTGACCACGCCGTCGAACTCGGCAGGGTCGAAGTCGGCGAGTGCGCCGCCGAAACGCAAGCCGAAGGCGCCTGCCAGTTCCTCGCCGCGCGCCGCCGTGCGGTTGAACACGGTCACCTGCGCGCCGGCGTTGCGGGCACCCCAGGCAATCGCCCGCGCGGCGCCGCCGGCACCGAGCAGGGCCAGGCGCTGGCCTTGGAGGTCGGTCACTTCCTGGAGGGCGCGCACCGCGCCCAGGCAGTCGGTGTTGTAGCCCGTCAGGCGGCCGTCCACATGGTTGATGGTGTTGGCCGCGCCGATCTCGCGTGCGCTGTCGTCCAGCGCATCGAGGTGCGGGATCACGGCCTGCTTGTGCGGCATCGAGACGTTCATGCCGCGGATGCCCAGCGTGCGGATGGCCTGCACGGCGCCAGGCACGTCGTCGACGCCAAACCAGACGAAGGTGTAGTCGATGCCCAATGCGCGGTAGGCCGCATTGTGGACGCGCACATTGAAGGTGAACGGCTCGCCCATGATCGAGCCGCACAGTGTGGGGATGGAACGTGGCATGAGTGTCTTTCGTAGCAGCCGGTCAGCCGGCTATGGTGGACAGATCGAAGGCGAATGCAGGCCGCTGCCCGTCCAGCGCCTGCAGCAGGTTCTCGGTCGCGAGCTCGGCCATCGCCCGCCTGGTCTCGTGCGTCGCCGACCCGATGTGCGGCAAGGGCGTGACGCGCGCGTGGGTGCGCAGCGGCGAATCGGCCGGCAGCGGCTCGGTGGCGAACACATCGAGACCGGCGGCGCGCAGGTGAGCGCTGTCGAGCGCGGCTAGCAGCGCCGGCTCCTGCACGATCGCACCGCGCGAGCCATTGATGAAGATGGCGCCCGGCTTCATCAGCGCGAACTCGCGCGCGCCCATCAGGCCCCGCGTCTGGTCGGACAGCGGCAGCGTCAGCGCGACGATGTCGGCGCGCTGCAGCACCTCGTCGAGCGGCGCGCGCCTGGCGCGGCCGGCCAGTTCCGGCACATGGACCTCATGAGGGTCGTGGTACAGCACCGGCATGCCGAAGCCGAGCGCCGCGCGGCGCGCCACGGCCTGGCCGATGCGGCCGAAGCCGAGCACGCCCAGCGTCTTGCCGTACACGTCCCAGCCGAACAGGTCCTCGCCGATGTTGCGCGTCCAGCGCCCCTCGCGCACGTACTGCGAGAGTTCGGGCATGCGGCGCGAGGTGCACATGATGAGGCCGAAGATCGTGTCGGCCGTGGTTTCGGTCAGCACGCCGGGCGTGTGGCACAGCAGGATGGCGCGCCGCTTCAGCAGTGCGAGGTCGTAGTTGTCCACGCCGACCGAGATGCTGGAGATCACCTCGAGCTGCGTCGCCTCGGCCAGCTCGGCCGCACCAAGCCTGACGCTCGATCCGATCAGGCCATGGGCCGCGGCCAGGGCAGCCCGAAAGCGCGGCAGCTGCTCGGGCCGGCGCGGGTCGGCCACCACCACCTCGTGCCGCGCGGCGATGCGCGCGAGCAGGTCCTCGGGCAGGGCCCGGAAGACCACGACATTTCTTCTTGCAGCATTCACAGCCCTGCCCCCTGCAGTTCGGTTCTTGTGGGCAAGCCCTCGGTATCGCCAATCACCTGCACCGCGCGCGCGCCGATCCAGGCGCCGCGCCTGGCCGCTTCGGCAATGCCGCGGCCCTCGAGCAGCGCGCTGATCACGCCGACCGCGAAGCCGTCGCCGGCCCCCACGGTGTCGATCACCTGCGCCACCGGCACGGCCGCGACATGACCGCAGCCGGCGTCGCGGTCGTCATAGTAGGCGCCGTCGGCCCCGAGCTTGACGATCACACGCGCGACGCCGCGCTCGCGGTAAAAGCGCGCGATCGCGGCCGGCTCACGCGTGCCGGTGAGGATGAGGCCCTCCTCCAGCCCCGGCAGCACGCAGTCGCACTGCACGGCCAGCGCATTGAGCGTGTCGCGCATCAGGGCCTGCGAAGCCCACAGCGTGGGGCGCAGGTTGGGGTCGAACGACAGGCTGCGACCAGCCCCGCGCATCACATGGATCGCGCGCCGCGTGACTTCGAGGCAGCTGGCGGAAATGGCCGGGAACACGCCGGTCACATGCAGGTGGCGAGCCCCGAGCAGCCAGGCCTCGTCGAGCTGCGCCACCGTCATGCGGCTGGCCGCCGAGCCCTTGCGGTGGTACTCGACCGGCGGGTCGCTGCCATCGCTCACGCGTGCCTTGAACTGCAAGCCGGTGGCCGCCTCGCCGGTCAGCGCCACGCGCGAGCAGTCGATGCCTTCGCCCTGCATCTGCGCCAGCAGGTAGCGGCCCATCGAGTCGGCGCCGAGCCGGCTGCCCCAGCCGACGCGCAGGCCCAGCCGCGCCAGGCCGATCGCGACGTTGGTTTCGGCGCCGGCCGTGCGCTTGTGAAAACCGCTGACCTGCTCGAGCGGGCCCGGCTGGTCGGCCACCAGCATGAGCATCGCCTCGCCCAGGGTGACGACATCGAGTGAGCCGCTCATTGGTGCCCCCTACGTCGCTGCGCGCCGGTCCCCCCGCGGGGGAGCGAGCCCCTTGGGAGCGGCCCGGCGGCGCTCATTGGTGCCCCCTACGTCGCTGCGCGCCGGCCCCCCCGAGGGGGAGCGAGCGCCTTGGGAGCGGCCCGGCGGCGCTCATCGCACGGCCTCCGCGCTGCGCACCAGGGCCAGCTGCTGGCGCGTCACGGCGAGCAGGTCGTCGCCTTGCAGCGGGTACTCGATCGCACGCGGAACGTCGTGCGGCAGGCTGCGCAGGATCGCGCGCCAGGGCGCGACCGAGGCCGCCAGCGGGACCGCCACCCATTGATGCGGCTGGCGCTGCACCCCCTTGCAGTGCACATAGCTGACATGGGGCGAACATATCGCCGCGGCTTGCAGCGGGTCTTCACCGGTCCAGTGCCAGTTGCCCATGTCGAAGGTCATGCCCAGCGCCAGGCCAGCGGAACTGGCGTCGGCAAAGAAGGCCTGCAGCGCAGCCAGCGTGCCGGCGCGCTCGGTCTGGTCGTTCTCGATCACGAGTTCTATCGCCTGAGCGGCAAGTCGCTGCGCAAGTACGGGCAGGCTGGCTGCGCTGCCCGGCACATAGCCACCGATCGACATCTTCAGCCTTGATGCACCGAGCATTCGCGCTGCGGCAAGGCCGCGGTCCAGCGCGGCTTCGTCGAGCCCGCCCTGCCCCGTCCACAGACCCTCGGGGCTCGAATAGACCAGGCCCAGCGAACGCTGCGCCGCGAGCGCGCCGATGGCCGGCAAGTCGACCTCGGCGTCGTTCAGCAGCTCGCCGCGCACTTCGACACCGTTGGCGCCCGCGTCGGCCGCCAGCGCCGTGAACCAATGCTGCCCATGGCGACGCACCTCGGCGGCACCGAACGAAGACAGCGAAATCAGTACCTCAGGCGTCGCGGCGCTCATTTGATCTCTCCCGCGCTGAGGAATTGCCGCAGCTCGGGCGTCTTCGGCGCGCCGAAGATTTGCGCCGACGGGCCGCTTTCGTGCACCTTGCCCATGTGCATGAAGATCGTCTTGTGGGCCATGCGGCGCGCGAACTCCATCTCGTGCGTGACCAGCACCATGGTCATGCCGGAGGCCGCGAGCTGCTCCATCACGCGCAGCACCTCGCGGGTCAGCTCGGGGTCGAGCGCCGAGGTCACCTCGTCGAACAGCATCACCTGGGGCTCCATCGCCAGCGAGCGGGCGATCGCCACGCGCTGCTGCTGGCCGCCGGACAGCTGTTCGGGGTAGGCGTCGCGCTTGTCCAGCAGGCCGACCTGCGACAGCACGCGTTCGACGAGGGTGTCGATCTGCGCTTCGGGCAGCTTGCGCACGATGCGCGGCGCCAGCCGGATGTTCTCCTCGACCGTCAGGTGCGGGAACAGGTTGTAGCTCTGGAACACCATGCCGACATCGCGGCGCAGGTCGAGCACATGCTTGTCGCTGGCGTCCAGCGTATGGCCGGCCACGCTGATCGTGCCGGCGTTGACCGTTTCCAGGCCGTTGAGGCAGCGCAGCATGGTGCTCTTGCCCGAGCCACTGCGGCCGATGATGGCCACGACCTGGCCTTTGTCGATGCCGAACGAAACACCCTTGAGGATTTCGGCCGGGCCGAACGACTTGCGAACGTCTTTGACGTCAACGATGGGCATGGAGTTTCCTTTCCATGCGCTTGGCTGCCGTCGACAACGGGAAGCACAGCGCGAAATAGATGGCCGCCACCACCAGGAACACCTGGAACGGCTGGAAGGTGGCGTTGTTGATCAGCTGGCCGGCGCGCGTGAGTTCGACCACGCCGATGATCGAGGTGATGGAGGTGTTCTTGACCACCTGCACCGAGAAGCCCACGGTCGGCGGCAGCGCGAGGCGCAGGGCCTGCGGCAGCACGACGTGGCGCAGCTGTTGCCAGCGCGTCATGGCCAGCGAACTGCTCGCCTCCCACTGGCCACGCGGCACGGCCTGGATGCAGCCGCGCCAGATCTCGCCGAGGTAGGCGCTCGCGTAAATCGTCATGGCCAGCGTCGCGGCCACCAGCGGCGACAGCTTGAGGCCGAGCACCGAGAGGCCGTAATAGCTCAGGAACAGCACGATCAGTACCGGCGTGCCCTGCACGATCTGGATGTAGCCGGCCGTCAGCGTGCGCAGCAGGCCGCTGCGCGCGGTGCGCCCGAGCGCCACCACGAAGCCGGCCAGAGCGCCGCAGGCGAAGGCCAGCAGCGACACCAGCAGGGTCCAGCGCGCCGCGGCCAGCAAAATGCCGACATGGCCGAATGAGAACTCGCTGATCATTGCGCCTCTCCCTTGAGCAGCGAAACGCTGGTCCTGCGGGGGCTGCGGCGGGGCCGCTTCAAGATCTCGACGCGCCGCTTGCGGCGGAAGATGAACAGGCCGATCGCAAAGAAAACGCCGCGCAGCAGCAGTGCCAGCGCGATGTACATGAACATCACGAGGATGTAGGACTCGAAGGTGCGGAAGGTCTGCGAGTCGATGACGCTGGCAATGGCCGTCAGCTCCTCGACCGAGATCGTCGAGACCACGCTGGAGCTCAGCATCATCAGCGTGAACTGGCTGGCCAGCGCCGGATAGACCTTCTCGAAGGCCGGCACCAGCACCACATGGCGGATGGTCTGCCAGCGCGTCATGGCCAGCGCCGCCGCCGCCTCGATCTGCGTGCGGTGGATGCTCTGCACCCCGGCACGGATGATCTCGGTGGCGTAGGCGCCGAGGTTGATCGTCATTGCCAGCAGCGCGGCCGTCACCGCGTCGATCTGCAGCCCGACCGTGGGCAGGCCGAAAAAGATGATGAACAGCTGGACCAGAAAGGGTGTGTTGCGGACCGCTTCCACATAGGCGGCGATCGCGCGCCTGGCAGCGCCCCCGCCGTAGCTGGCCGCGATCGCGCCCGCGGTGCCGACCAGCGTGCCCAGCGCAATCGCGGCGAAGCTGAGTTCCAGCGTCATCGCCGCGCCCTGGGCGAAGCGGTCCGCGTGCGCGAGCACCGGAGCGAAGTCGAGTTGATAGGCCAAGATGGCTCCCGTTGGCAGGGACTCAGAACACCGGCAGGTTGGGCAGCGGATTGCCCGTCCACTTGCGGAAGATCGCGTCGAGTTCGCCGTTGAGCTTGATGTAGTAGATGGTGTTGTTGAGCCACTGGTGCAGCTCATAGGCGTCCTTGCGCGTGGTCATCGCGTTGGGCTGGATCGAGAACGCGAACTTGGCGTCGTACTTGCCCGCACCGCGCGCCTTCATGATCTCCTGGCCAATGGTGTTGGGCAGGGCCACGGCGTCGACCTGGTTGCTGATCAGGGCTTGGGCGGAAGTGGCATCGTCCTCGAAGCGAACGATGTTCGTGCCCGGCAGCGCGAGGCGGGTCAGCGCCGCATCCTGCGTCGTGCCGCGCGTGACGCCGATCTTCTTCTTCGACAGGTCCTGCAGCTTGCCGTACTTGGCGGCCGCAGGGGCGAAGATCGAGAGCTCGAACGCACTGTAGGGCATCGTGAACATCACGGCGCGGGCGCGTTCCGGGGTGGGCGCCAGCGTGGCGATCAGGAAGTCGACCTTGCCCGATTCGAGCGCGGGGATGCGCGCCGGCGAAGTCAGCGGCACCAGTTCGGCCGGCACGCCCAGGTACCTGGCCACCAGGTTGGCGACATCGACGTCATAGCCGGCCGGGTTGCCGTTGGCATCGGTGGTGCCGAACGGCGGCGCGCCCGACACGACGCCGATCGTGACCTTGCCCTTCTTGACGATCTCGGCGGTGGTTTGGGCATGGGCCAGGCTCGCAGCGGTGGCGAATGCCAGCACCAGAGCGAGCGGACGCACCAGGCGATGCAGGGTGGCGAAAATTTTCACGGAAGTCTCCTCGATGGACGATGAATGGGGCCGCTAGGCCCGGCCTCGGGTTGCCGCGATGGCGGCGACTTTGAAACCGGTTTCTGAATTCTAAGAAACCGGTTTCAAACAGCTATCAGGGGAAACCCTAGGCGAGGGTCGCAGGCAAGAAAATCAGGGGCGCGACGAGCCGCGCACGACCAGCCGGCCGGGCAGCAGGATCTGGCGCGGCGGAAGGGCCTGGCCTTCGATGCGCTCGATCAGGCAGCGCGCGGCCAGGCGGCCGATGTCATCGGTCGGCTGGGCGATGGTGCTCAAGCCCGGCCCCACCAGCGGCGCCCAGTCGGGATCGTCGAAGCCGACCAGGCCGAGGTCGCTGCCCAGGGACCAGCCAAGCCGGGCCGCGGCGGCGGCAATGCGCAGCGTGATGACGGCGTTGGCCGAGAGCACGGCGGGACGCGCCTCGCCGGCGCGGCGCTTCAAATCCCGCAGCTGCGCATCGAGCGCGTCTTCGTCACCGCCGGCGCTCTCGAAAACCGTGCCCTTGCGGGCCGGCGCCTGGTCGGCGATGAAGGCGCGGAAGGCGGCCGCGCGTTCCTCGCGCGAACTGACGCCCTTCATCGATTCGGTCACGAACAGCAGATGGCGATAACCGGCATCGAGCAGATGGCCGGCGGCCAGCCGCACCGCACCGGCGTTGTCCAGCCCCACCAGGTCCAGCTGCGCATCGCCCAGCCGGCGGTCGACCAGCACCACGGGTTTGCCGCGATGAGTGGCGGCGTCCAATGCCGCTGCGTCGCGTCCCAGGGTGTGCAGGATGAAGCCCTCGACCTGGTAGGACGACAGCGCCTGGATCGCTTCGCGCTCGCGCACGTCGTCGTTGCCGAGGTTGAACAGCATCACCATGTAGCCGGCGTCACGGCAGGCTTTCTCCGCGCCGCGCAGCACGGCCACGGAAAACGGGTTCGCGACGTCCGCAACAACCAGGCCGATCAGCCGCGAGCGCCCGCGCTTGAGCGCCTGCGCCATGGGGCTGGGCGAGTAGCCCAGTCGGTCGATCGCGGCCTGCACCCGTTCGGCAATGTCGCGCGTCAGCAGCTCGTCACGCCGGTTCAGCACGCGCGACACCGTGGCCTTGGAAACACCGGCCTCGCGCGCGACATCGTCGATCGTGGTCCGCGTCTGCGGCGCAGGCGGTGAGACAGGGGAAGCGGGGCGTGCCATGACGCTGCGGACTGTAACTCAGATTGAAACCAGTTTCAGGCGCGGCCGCGGCCTGTGCCATCTGACAGGCGCGACCCGCCGGCTCAACGGCATCGAAGAACGCGGCCCAAGCCCTGATGCACCGGTCGTATTGTGCTATCTATTCAATAGCATCGAACGCTGCCCGCCGACTCAGGCAAACACGGCTTCGAAGTCGATGTCCTCGCCCGCCGGGATCTCCAGGCGCAGCGCGTTCTCTACATGCGTGAGGTGCTCCACCATCAGCGCGCAGGCCTTGTCGGCGTCGCGCGCCTGCAGTGCGTCGATGATGTCGTTGTGTTCGTGGTGCGGGCAGGCCGGCACGCCCGGCGCGTCGTACAGGGCGATCACCAGGCAGGTCAGCGAACACAGCTCCCGCATGTATTTGCCAAGGTAGGGGTTCTCCGACATCTCGGCGATCAGGGTATGGAACTCGCCAGACAGGCGGATGATCGCGCGCCGGTCGTTGCGCGCCCGGGCTTCTGCTTCCAGCGCGGTGTTGCGGCGCAGCCGGGCCAACTGGTCTTTTCTGGCGCTGGCCGCCAGGTCACGGATCAGGCAGGACTCCACCAGGCGCCGCGCATGGAACACCTGGCGCGCCTGCTCCACCGTCGGGCTCGAGACAAAGGTGCCACGGTTGGGCTCCACGGTGAGGATGCTGTCATGCGACAGCTTGGCCAGTGCCAGCCGGATCTTGGTGCGGCTCACGCCGAACACGCTGGCGAGTTTTTCCTCGACCAGCTTGGTGCCCGGCGGCAACCGGTGCTCCCAGAT
>JBOHHM010000013.1:0-25244 GCA_050725495.1 Burkholderiaceae bacterium
CGGCATCGAGCGCGGCAAGCTCAGCATGGACGTGGCCTACGAGGTGCTGCCCGACGGGCGGCTTACGGCCAGCAATCAGCTGGTGCTCAACCAGCTGCGCTTTGGCGACAAGGTCGATGTCGCGCCCAACAGCCTGCCGGTGCGGCTGGCCGTGGCCCTGCTGGCCGACCGCAACGGCGTGATCGACATCGACCTGCCCGTGAGCGGCTCGCTCAACGACCCGCAGTTCAGCCTGGGGCCCGTCATCTTCAAGGCGATCGTGAACCTGATCGTCAAGGCCGTGACCTCGCCGTTCAGCTTGCTGGCCAGTGCCTTCGGCGGCGGCGGCGATGAACTCAGCATCGTGGGCTTTGCGCCTGGCAGCGCGGTGCTGACCGCCGAGGCGCGGCAGGGGCTGGACAAGGTGGCCAAGGCGCTGGTGGAACGCCCCGCATTGAAGATGACGGTGGTCGGCACGGCCAGTCTGGAGGCTGAGCGGGCCGGCTTCAAGCGCGAGCGCCTCAAGCAGCTGGTGCAGGCCGAAAAGCGCCGCGAGGCCGTGCTGGCCGGCCAAACCGCGTCGGCCGTGGTCACGGTGAGCGAGGCCGAATACCCGGTCCTGCTCAAGGAGGTGTACCGGCGCGCCGACATGCCCAAGCCGCGCAACCTGATCGGCCTGGCCAAGGATTTGCCGCCGGCCGAGATGGGGGCGCTGCTGCTGGCCCATATCGCGGTCTCGGAAGACCTGATGCGCGAGCTGGCTGTGCAGCGCGGCGTGGCCGTCAAGGACTATCTGGTGTCGCGCCAGCTGCCGCTGGAGCGGCTGTTCCTGGGGGCGGCCAAGGCCGTAGCGCCCGAGGCCAAATGGAGCCCGCGCGCCGAGCTGAAGCTGGCTGCCCAGTAGGGCTTGCGGGCCGGGGCAGGGCGGCTTGGCCCGGCTTCAACCGCCGCCGATTCACGGTGAGCCGGGCCCTGGATTCCTGCTCCCCTCAAAACCGGGCGAAAATAGCGGTTTGGTCCGTGCCGCAGCCCCGTCCTACAGACGCCCGGGGCCGCGTGCGGGAACAGGTGGGCGAACCTGCCTCTTGACATTGACAATTTCATATCCATGCTCCGTTTCCCTCTCCTCAACAAAGCGCCCGAAGCTCCTGCCGTGACCTCCGCCCCCGCCAAACCCCATGAGCCGCATCCGCTCGACGCCCTGACCGGCGGCGCGTTTTCCGCATCCACCTCGGGCGAACGCGCAGCCCGCATCCGCGAGTGGCTGGCTGCCAACCCCAGCCCGGAGCAGCTGCACGAGGTGTTCAAGGAGATGAGCGGGCGCGACAAGGGCGCGGCCAAACCCTTGCGTGAGAAGCTGGACGAACTCAAGCGCGCCAAGGGACAGGAAGCCCTCGCCGCCGAGTGGGCCGACAAGGCCCAGGCCCTGCTCGCAGGCCCCAAGCTCAACATCGCCGACGCCCTGGCCTGGCAGCGCGACGCCGCCAAGGCCGGCGCGCCGCTGAGCAAGGAACCGCTGGCCGCCATCAAGGTGCAGCTGATGGAGCGCATGAAGGTGATCGAGGACTTGCAGCACCGCGTGCAGGTCCAGCGCGAAGCCGCCGTGCTGCTGGCCCAGCGCATCGAGGTGCTCTCCACCAAGCCCTGGCGCGATGCCCAGGCCGCCCTGGAGGTGCTGAGCGCCGACGTGGCGCACTGGCAGGCCCAAGCGCAGGAGATCGTGGCTGACGCCATCTGGTCCAGCGTGGACGCCAAATTCCCGCCGCTGCTCGAGGCCTCCAAGGCCCAGCTGCTGGTGGTGTGGGAGGCGTTCCAGGGAGCGCTGTCGCAGGCTGCGGCCGCTGCCGACGACGCGGCCGCGCCGCTGCCGCCGGTACCGGTCTGGGCCGACGAGTTGCGCGTCGCGCGCGGCGTGCCCGTGGAGGCGCTGCCGAAGCCCGCGAAACCCAAGGTGGACCCTGAAATCCGCGCCAAGGCCTCCCAGTCCGTGCGCGAGGTGCTATCAAAATTGGAGCAGGAAGTCACCGAGGGCCATGGCAAGGCCAGCGCCGGTGCGGCCGCCGCGCTGCGCAATGCGCTCAAGGAGTATGGCAAGCTGATCGACGCCTCGCTCGAAAACCAGGCCCATGCCGCCCTCGCCGCCGCCGGCGAACTCGAAGGCTGGCAGCGCTGGCGCGCCGACCAGTTGCGCGAGGAGCTGGTGGCCAAAGCCGAAGGCCTGCTCAAACGTCAGGACAAGGACGGGCAGCCCCTGCCCGAGGGCCAGGCGCCCAAGGCCATACTGGGCGGGCGCAAGATGCAGGAAACCCTGCGCGCCCTGCGTGAACAGTGGAAGCAGACCGACCAGGGCGGCGTGCCCAACCATGCGCTGTGGAAGCGTTTCGACGATGCCTGCAACGAAGCCCACAAGGTGGTCGAAGTCTGGCTGGACAAGCTCAAGGCCGACGCCGCCGAGCACCGGGCCCAACGCTTGGCCCTGCTCGAGGAGGTCAAGGCTTGGACGGCAGCTCACGCCTCTTTCGGCGACTGGAAAGCCATCAACCGCGCCCTGCACCAGTTTGCCGACCGCTGGCGCGAGGCCGGGCACCTGAGCGAGAAGGCCTTTGCCGAACTGCAGCCGCTGTGGAAGCAGGCCTTCCAGGCGGCCGGCGCCCCGCTGGAGGCCGCGCAGAAAGCCAGCGTCGAACGCCGCCAGGCCCTGATCGCCGAAGCTCTCACGCTGGGCGCCGCGCCCCAGCTGCGCGTCGATGCCGTCAAGGCCTTGCAGCAGCGCTGGCAGGCCGAGGCCCAGACCGTGCCGCTGGAGCGCAAGTATGAGCAGAAGCTGTGGGACGCGTTCCGCAAGCCGATCGACGAGGCCTTCAACCGCAAGACCGCCGAGCGTGAAAAAGCCGCCTCGGCCCTGAGCGAGCGCGACCGCGCAGTGCTGGAGGCCTCCAAAGCTCTGGAGGCCGCCAATGCGAGCGGTGATGCTCAGCAGATCCGCTCCGCCATGGCGGCGCTGGAAGCCGCGCTGCGCGGCCAGGCGCAAGCCGCGGCCGCCGTGGCGCAAGCCGCCGAATCTGTATCCGATCAGGCCGAAGCCCAGACCGGTGAATCGCAACCCGCTACAGAAAATTTAGCGGATGAGGCTCTGTCTGAAGGTGTAGCGGTCGCCGAGGCTGTGTCCGACACCGCCGAAGCCGCGCCGGCGGCACCCGCGGAGCCGCCCAAAGCGGCGCCCAAGCGCGTGGTGGCCGTGCGCGGCGACGACCGCCCCGGCATGAAAAAGGTCGAGCTCGCGCCCGCAGGCCGCGGTGGCAAGTTCGGCGACCGCCGCGAGGGTCGACGCGAAGGCGGCCGCGACAGCAGATTCGGTGACCGCCGCGACGACCGCGCCCCGCGCCATGACGCTCGTGGCGGCGATCGCGGCGGCGATCGCGGCGGCCGTTTCGGCGAGCGCCCTGTCTACGAAGACCGCGGCCCCAGGCTCGGCGACGCCGCTTTCCGCGCCCAGCGCGAGGCGCTGGAGCACGCCCAGCAGGCCCTGAAGAAACTCGCGGCCCAGGCCCATGGCGAAGCGCTCACGCAGTTGCTCAGCGCCTGGGAGCAGCGCGATGCGGCCAAACTGCCCAGCGTCCAGGAACTGGGCAGCCGCGTCACGCCGGCTACCCGCAGCGCCTGGACGCAAGCCCTCGGCGCTGCGCCGGCCGGCGATGCGTCGGAGGCCCTGTTGCGGCTGGAAATGGCGGCCGAAGCGCCGACGCCGGCCGAACACCTGAACGCCCGCCGTGCCCTGCAGCTGCAGCTGCTCACCCGGCGCAACGATCCCGCCCCGGCCCAAACCTGGGCCCAGGATGCGGCCAAGGTGCTGGCCAGCGACTTCGAGGCCGGCAAGGCCAGGCGCGTGCAGAACGTGCTGAAGGTGTTGCTCAAGCGTTGAGCCTGACTCGGCGTCCCATCCTTCATGCCGCATGGTGGCATGAAGGTTTTTTGGGGATTGGCCATGCTCAAGGAAGTCGGCGCCAGCGGCCAGATCTCGCTGGGCAAGAAGTACGCGGGGCAGTTGTTCGACGTGGTGTTTCATCCCCGATGGCCGTGTCGAACTCGTTCCGATGAAGGCCGTGCCTGCGGTGCAGCAGCCCGCGCAGGTGGCGCAAGAAGAGATTGCCGCCTACCGCATCGGCGACGGCTGGCTCACGCCGGAGCGCCTGGCACGGCGCAAGGTGGCCGCCGAGCGCATGCCTGAGGAACTGGAGGCGGCGCGCAGCCAGTGGGAGGCCGAAAACAAGGAGGTCATCGAGGCCTTCAACGAGCGTGCGCGCAAGATCGGCTCCATGGGCCGGCGCATTCACGAGTGGCGCAAAGCCAAAGCCGAGCGCGAAGCGGCCGAATCGCAAGGCAAAGCTTGAGCCCATGGCCCATTTCGATGTTTACCGCCACCCGGTCGAGGAGTTGAGGGATGAGCAGCCTTATGTGATGGAACTACAAAGCAGCCTTGTGCGTTCTCCCCTGGCCCGGATCACGATCCCTCTGGCGCGATTGGGAACCGACATGCTGCCTATGTCCAGGCTCAACCCGCGCGTGGAAGTGGCGGGTGAAACGCTGGTGCTGGACACCTTGTTCATCTCGTCATTTGACCCTGCTGAGCTGCGCCGTCCTGTTGGTAACCTACGCGCTGAAGCCGACGCCATCTGGTCCGCGCTCGACTACGCCCTGCACGGCCACTGAGGTCGCCCCATTCCCACATGATCTCAACATCGCGCGCAGGCAGTTGCTACAAACTTGATAGCTACTCACGACCATCTGGTATGGGTGGCGGGTTCATCTGGCCTGAAAAATCCGTCAAACAGCGGCACCAGTGCAGCAAACTCCTCGCTGAACCTGTCGCGGCTCACGAAATAGGCCTCGCAGGCCACGGCAAAGAATTCAGCGACGGACTCCGCGCCATAGGGGTCGAGCCAGGGCGACTCGCCGCCAAAGCGTTCGGCAATGGTGACCTGTTCGCGAAAGGCCTCGTAGGCCGGTTGCAGCACGGCAAACCAGGCTTGGCGCTTCTCGCGTGAGGCCAGCGGCGGGCAGCCGTCGGCCGCGCCGTCGCGCATGTCGATCTTGTGGACGAATTCGTGGATGGCCACGTTATAGCCCTGGCCGGCGGTGCGGCCTGCGCTGGCCACATCGTGCCAGTTCAGCATCACCGGGCCGCGCTCCATGGCTTCGCCCGCGAGCACCTCGTCGTAGCGGTGGACGATGCCTTGCTCGTCCATGGTTTCGCGGTGCGCCACCACTTCGCCGCGGTGGACGACGATGCCGACGAAGTCGTCGTACCAGCGCAGCGCGGATCTCGGTTCATGGGGCCGCCCGAGGTGCAGGATCGGCAGCACGGCTTGCGCGGCAATGGCCACCGCCACCGCGTCGGTGATCTGAAAGCCGTGCGCGCCGTGGAACTCCTTGGCGCTCAGGAATTCGCCGGCCAGTGTGCGCAGGCGATCGACTTCCGCCGTGGGGCGCTGGCTCAGAAAGGGGTAGCGCGCGAGCACGGCCTGCCACAGCGGCTCAGGGATGGTGCGCGTCGGGCGGCGCCTGCGCAGCCATCCGAACATCAGCGCAACTCGATGCGTTGCGGGCCCCCGGGCTGCCCAAGCGTGAGCCGCAAGACCTGCTGGCGCGGCGGTGTGGCGCCGCCGTCCCAGTCGCTGAGGACGATGCGCGTCATGGGCACGCCGGCGACCAGCCCCATCTCATGTTGTGCGGGCTTGTGGGTGTGGCCGTGAATCATGACCGGGGCTTGCGCGGCCTGCAGCCAATCGCGCACGGCCTCGGCATTCAGGTCGGCATAGTCGACGCCCGAGCGCTTGCGTTGCTCGCTCGCATCGCGCATCTGGCGAGCAATCGCTTCGCGCTGCGCCAGGGGCCTGGCCAGAAACTCGTCGCGCCACTGGGTCGTGCGCACCTGCTGGCGAAACTGCATGTAGTCGCTATCGTCCAGGCACAGCGCGTCGCCGTGGGTCAGCAGCCAGCGTCGGCCGTCAAAGTCGAGGATGGCCGGGTCGTTGAGCAGTTTGGCATGGCACTGGCGCAGAAACACGTCGCCGACCAGAAAGTCGCGATTGCCGCGCATGAAGTACACGGCCGTGCGCTGCGCCGCCGAGCGCAGCAGGGTGGCGCAATCGCGGGCAAAGCCGTCGCCATCGGCCGCATCGTCGCCGACCCAGACTTCGAAGAAGTCGCCCAGAATGAACAGCGCATCGGCGCTCTGGCCGGCCAGATAGCGCTGCAGGGCGGCAAAGGTCGCGGGCTGCGCCGGCGTCAAATGCAGGTCGGAAATGAAGTCGACCGTGCGCCAATCCTGCGGCGCAACGAGCTGCGCGAACGGGGGCACGGTCGAGGTCATGAGGGCGGCAGATCCCGGGCAGGGCTTAGAGGGCGACCGCTTTCTCGATCACGACGTCCTCGTTCGGCACGTCGTCGTGGAAGCCCTTGCGGCCGGTCTTGACGGCCTTGATTTTGTCGACCACCTCGGTGCCGGCCACGACCTTGCCGAACACGGCATAGCCCCAGCCCTGCAGGCTGGGAGCCGTGTGGTTCAGAAAGCCATTGTCGGCCACGTTGATGAAGAACTGCGCGGTGGCCGAATGCGGCGCTTGCGTGCGCGCCATGGCCACGGTGTAGTTGTTGTTCTTCAGGCCGTTGTTGGCTTCGTTGTCGATGGGCGCGTCGGTCGGCTTTTGCGTCATGCCGGGCTCGAAGCCGCCGCCCTGGATCATGAAGCCCGGAATCACGCGGTGGAAGATGGTCTTGTTGTAGTGACCCTTGTTCACATAGTTCAGGAAGTTGGCGACCGATTTCGGCGCCTTCTCCTGGTCGAGTTCGATCGTGATCACGCCGTAGTCAATGATGTGGAGTTCGACTTTGGGGTTGCTCATGGCTATGTCCTTTATTTCAGCAGCGTGGCTGCGTTGATGATGATGGGCGTTTGGGGAACGTCGCTGGGAAAAGGCCCGCCCGCGCCGGTGGGCACGGCCTTGATCTTGTTGACCACGTCCATGCCGCTGACGACCTTGCCGAATACGGTGTAGCCAAACAGCTGGGGTGCGTTCAGCAGGTTGGCACGCGGCGTGTTTTCGTACACCCGGCCCTGGTACTCAAACTTGGGCACGGGGTCGCCGCTGGGGATGGGCGTGGGGTCGAGGAAGGCGTTGTCGCGGACGTTGATGAAGAACTGCGCCGAGGCCGAATGCGGGTCGCTGGTGCGGGCCATGGCCAGCGTGCCGACCGTGTTTTTCGGACCGCCCTTGGCCAGCGCTTCGCGGCCTTCGTGGACCACGGGCGCGCGCGTCGGTTTTTGCACGTACTTGGCGTCAAAGCCGCCGCCCTGCACCATGAAGTTGTCGATCACGCGGTGGAAGAGGGTGCCGTCGTAGTGCTTGTCCTTGACATACTGCAGGAAGTTGTCCACTGTCTTGGGCGCCTTGTCGGGGTAGACCTCGACCACGAAGTCGCCGGCGCTCGTGACGAACTTGACCCTGGGCGTGTCCGCCGCGCCGGCCATGCCCGCGCCCGCCATCAGGCCGCAGGCCATCATCGCCGCCGCAGTGCGGCGGGTCATTCCGGTTATGGATGCCTTCATCCAATCACTCCTTCGAAAAATATCTTCCACTGCGGGCCCTGGCGCACCCAGTATTGGCGCTTGGTGGGGCCGCTTCGGGCGCCAGCGGCGACCTCGCCCAAGGTGACCACCATGGTGTCGGCATTGTCGGTCCAGCGCAGGAAGGAAATGTCCTTGAGTTGCAGGCTGCGGCCCCGCACCCTGTCGATCTCGCTGCGCAGCGCGGGCATCCACTCGGCCAAGGTCTTGCCGTAGCTTTTGAAGTCGGGGGTGTAGAAATTCAGCAGGCGCGTCATGTCACCGCTGGATTTGGCGTTGCGCCAGGCCTGCAGCACCGCTTCAAACGATTGGCTGTCGGCCTGGATGCTGTGCGGCGCCACCCAGTTCAGCTTGGGCGCAATCACCACCGGCGTGGTCCGCGCCTGCACCATGCCCATGATGCGTTCCAGATCGGGGTTGGCCAGCACCAGGCAGCCGTCGCTCGCCTTGGGCGCGCCCGCAAACTGCTCGGGCGGCGTCCCGTGCAGCCAGATGCCGCCGCCGGTCTTGCCGCGGCTCAGATCGAGCGGGTTGGGGTAGTTGATGGGCAGCGCGCCCGAGCCGTAGAAATCCTTGAGCGAGGCCGGGCTCAGGCTGCTGGTGATGTAGTACACGCCCAGCGGCATGCGCAGATCGCCTTCGGCCGATTTTTCGATGCCGGACTTGCCGACCGAGATGTAGTAGTCAGCCACCAGCTTGAGGCCGGTGGCGCTGTTTTCGAACAGGTACAGCCGCGATCGCGAGGTATCGACCGCGATGGCATGCTTGTTGCGCGGCGACAGGGTCAGGAACTGCGAGGGAACGGCGCCCACCGGCGGTCGCTCGCGCAGCGCCTTGAGGCGCAGCTGCGACTCTTCGCGCAGCTCGGCCAGCAGCGGGGCGGCAGCACGCGCCGTGGTGTCGGGCACATCGCCCAGCGTGCGCGCCGGGCGGGCCTGGGCGGCCAGCAGGTCGCCATAGACCAGCTGCGCCAGCTGGAAATTGGGGTGGTCGCGCACCAGGCCTTCAGCCCTGGCCAGCGCCTCGCGTCCCTTGGCCTGCCCGACCAGCCGGTAGACCTCGATCAGGCGCGCCTCGGCCTCGCCGTCGCGCACCACGGTCCTGGCGGACGGGCCTTTGGCGGGCGATAGGGCCGGTTGCAGCCCCTGTTTCCCGGCGCTCGCGGCTGCCGTCGGCAGGGCCGCGGCCAGCCCTGCGAATGCTATTAAAAAGAGAGCGTATAGCGCCCGTTTCATGAGGGCAATCCAGCGAAAATGTTCACAAAGCACGGCTGTGCGCGCGGCTGCCGGCCGAGGCAAGCCTTTAGGCGCCTGTGGATTCCTTGACGATGGCCCAGCGCTCGCCCGCCTTGACCAGTTCCAGAGTTTTACGGCTCGACACGCTGAGGCTGTCGGCGCTGTAGTCCTCGCGGAACCTGGCCGTGGCCTTGTTGCCATGCACCGAGATCGCCAGCTCGTCGAGTTTCACGCTGATGCGCGACTTGCCCATGATGCGGGCGCGGCGGTCGTCTTCCCAGGCCTTGCGCGACTGCCTGCCGGGGGTGTCGAAGTCCTTGCCATAGGCGGCCAGATAGCCACCCATGTCCTTGGCCGACCAGGCCGCAGCCCAGGCGCGCACAGCCGCTTCCACGTCCTTGTCGGCGCCGCCGGCCACCGGGGCAGGCGCTGCCGTCGCCCCCGGGGCCGGCGGTGACGCCGGTTTCTGGCCCTTGGCCGCCGGCGAGAACAGCTCGCGGATCAGGGCCAGCTTGGGCTGCACGCCGGTGTTGCTGCCATCGAGCTGCAGCGCTTTGCTGTAGGCCTGGCTGGCCAGCTTGGCATAGACGTCACCCAGGTTTTCGTGCGCCGTGGCATAGCTGGGGTTGGTCCGGATCGCCATCTCCAGCGCGGCCCGGGCCTTGTCGAACTGGCTCTGGCCGGCATAGAGCACGGCCAGGTTGTTGTAGGGCTCGGGCAGCTCGGGATTGTCTTCGGTGAGCCTGGTGAAGGTCGTGATGGCATCGGCCGGCTTGCCGGACTCGGTCTGGATCACACCCTTGAGAAAGCGCATCTGGGGATCGCGGGGTTTGGCGGCCAGATATTGGTCGGCCTTGCCCAATGCTTCGGAGAACTTGCCCGAGCGCAGCAGCTGGTTCACATCGCCGTAATCATCCGCGTAGGCCAGCGGGGCGCTGAAGGCGGCCGCCAGGACCAGCAGGCGAACGGCGTGTGACAGGGTGGGGCGGGCATGCTGCATGAAGCCTCTTTGATGTTGCGCTGTGACAAGCCCAAACAGGGGGCTATATACTGCGCTGGATTGTAGCCGAGGGGTAGCACTTCACCCCCTGGGCTGCATGGCTGGACCAACCCCCGTTTAAAGCCCGAAACACGAGAGCGAACTGCCTCCGCCTGTTTCCTGTCACCCGAGATCTCATGAGTTTGCGCATCTACAACACGCTGTCGCGTGAATTGGAGGAATTTTCACCGCTGGAGCCCGGCCATGTCCGCATGTATGTGTGCGGCATGACCGTCTACGACCTGTGCCACGCCGGCCACGCGCGTTCGATGGTGGCGTTCGACGTGGCGCAGCGCTGGCTCAAGGCCTCGGGCCTGCGCGTGACCTATGTGCGCAACATCACTGACATCGACGACAAGATCATCAAGCGCGCGGTCGAGAACGGCGAGACGGTCCGGTCACTGACCGACCGCATGATCGCCGAGATGTACCGCGATGCCGATGCCCTGGGCATCGAGCGGCCCACGCACGACCCGCGCGCCACCGATTACGTGCCCCAGATGCTGGCGCTCGTGAAAACCCTGCAGGACAAGGGCCTGGCCTACCAGACGACCGATGGCGACGTGAACTTTGCCGTGCGCAAGTTTCCCGGCTACGGCAAGCTGTCGGGCAAGTCGCTCGACGAGCTGCATGCCGGCGAACGCGTGGCCGTGCTCGAAGGCAAGCACGATCCGCTGGATTTCGTGCTCTGGAAGACCGCCAAGGATTCCGAGCCCGACGACGCGAAGTGGGACAGCGCCTACGGCAAGGGCCGCCCCGGCTGGCATATCGAATGCTCGGCCATGTGCGGCGCGCTGCTGGGCGAGACCTTTGACATTCATGGCGGCGGGGCCGACCTGCAGTTCCCCCACCACGAAAACGAGATCGCGCAAAGCGAAGGCGCCCACGGCCGGCCGCTGGCGCGCACCTGGATGCACAACGGCTTCGTGAATGTGGACAACGAAAAGATGTCCAAGAGCCTGGGCAACTTCTTCACCATCCGCGAGGTGCTGCAGAAGTTCAATGCCGAGACCTTGCGCTTCTTCATCGTGCGCACCCACTACCGCAGTCCACTGAACTACAGCGATGTGCACCTGGACGATGCGCGCCATTCGCTCAAGCGGCTGTACACGGCGCTGGATCTGGTGGCCGCCACGCCGGTGGTCATCGACTGGTCCGAGCCCCATGCAGCGAAGTTCAAGGCCGCGATGGACAACGACTTCGGCACGCCCGAGGCCGTGGCCGTGCTGTTCGAACTGGCGGCTGAAGTCAACCGCGGCAAGTCGGGCGAGCTGGCCGGATTGCTGCGCGCCCTGGGCGGCTGCCTGGGCTTGCTGCAGGGCGATCCCAAGGTCTTCCTGCAAGCCGGCGCCACACTCGACGAGGCGACCATTCTGGCCCTGATCGAGGCGCGCGCCGTCGCCAAGAAGGCTAGGGATTTTGCCGAGGCCGACCGCATCCGCCAGGAGCTGCAGGCCCAGGGCATTGTGCTCAAGGACTCGCCCACCGGCACCACCTGGGAGGTGGCGCAGTGATGGGCGTTGAAACGGTTTGGGCTCCTGGTCCGGAAGGAATGGGCGATGGCTGCTCCTAAAAAGATAGTGAACTCGGTCTTCACGCCTGACTACTGGGAAGACGCCTGCAAGCACCTGGCCAGGAAGGACCGGGTGATGAAGCGGCTGATCCCGCAGTTTGGCGATGGCCGCCTGCAAACGCGCGGAGACGCCTTCACCACCCTGGCCCGCAGCATCGTCGGCCAGCAGATCTCGGTGAAGGCGGCGCAAAGCGTGTGGGACAGGTTTGCCCAGCTGCCGCGCAAAATGACCGCCGCCAACGTGCTCAAGCTCAAGGTCGACGACATGCGCGCCGCGGGCCTGAGCGCGCGCAAGGTCGAATACCTGGTGGACTTGGCGCTGCACTTCGATTCCGGGGTGGTGCACGTCAAGGACTGGGAAGACATGGATGACGAAGCCATCATCGCCGAGCTGGTCGACATCCGCGGCATCGGCCGCTGGACGGCCGAGATGTTTCTGATCTTCCACATGATGCGGCCGAATGTGCTGCCGCTCGACGATGTGGGCCTGCTCAACGGCATCAGCCAGAACTATTTTTCGGGCGATCCGGTCAGCCGCAGCGACGCGCGCGAGGTCGCCGCCGCCTGGACCCCCTACTGCAGCGTGGCAACTTGGTATATTTGGCGCTCCCTCGACCCCCTGCCCGTCGAATACTGAGCTGTCGAACACGAGGAGAAGATCGTTGGCCAAGAAAACATTTCTCGATTTCGAGCAACCGATTGCCGAACTCGAAACCAAAATTGAAGAGCTGCGCTATGTGCAGACCGAGTCGGCAGTCGATATTTCCGAGGAAATCGACCAGCTGAGCAAAAAGAGCCAGCAGCTGACCAAGGACATCTACAGCGACCTCACGCCCTGGCAGATCACCAAGATCGCGCGCCATCCCGAGCGGCCCTACACGCTGGACTATGTCAATGAGATCTTCACCGATTTCGTGGAACTGCACGGCGACCGCCACTTTGCCGACGACCTGAGCATCGTCGGCGGCCTGGCGCGCTTCAACGGCAACGCCTGCATGGTGCTGGGCCACCAGAAGGGGCGCGACACCAAGGAGCGCGGCCTGCGCAACTTCGGCATGAGCAAGCCCGAGGGCTACCGCAAGGCGCTGCGCCTGATGAAGACGGCCGAGAAGTTCAAGCTGCCGGTATTCACCTTCGTCGACACGCCCGGCGCCTACCCTGGCATCGACGCCGAGGAGCGCGGCCAGTCCGAAGCGATTGGCCGCAATATTTTCGAGATGGCGCAGCTGGAAGTGCCCATCATCACCACCGTCATCGGTGAAGGCGGCTCCGGCGGCGCGCTGGCGATCTCGGTGGCCGACCAGGTCGTGATGCTGCAATACTCGATCTACTCGGTGATCAGTCCCGAAGGCTGCGCCTCCATCCTCTGGAAAACCTCGGACAGGGCCCAGGACGCGGCCGATGCCATGGGCATCACGGCGCACCGCCTCAAGGCCCTGGGGCTGGTCGACAAGATCGTCAATGAGCCGGTCGGTGGCGCGCACCGCGACCCCAGGCAGATGGCGGCCTTCCTCAAGCGCGCCCTCAACGACGCCTGGCGCCAGATCGGCGACCTCAAGGTCAGGGAGCTGCTGGACCGGCGCTACGAGCGGCTGCAAAGCTATGGCCGGTTCACCGACACCAAGGCCGACAGCAAGTAATCCCTGCGAGGCCGCCGTGGCGGCGCTGCTCGCGCCCGCACCTGGCTGGCCGCTGACGTTTCCCCTGGGCGTGGCCTACAGCGGCGGCGCCGACTCCACCGCCTTGCTGTGGACCGCCGCCCGGCGCTGGCCGGGCCAGGTGGTGGCGCTGCATGTGCACCACGGCCTGCAGGCCGCCGCCGATGAATTCGAGCGGCATTGCAAGGCGGCCTGCGCCAGCCTGGAGGTGCCCTTGCACGTGGTGCGCGTCAATGCCCGGCACGCCCGTGGCGAGAGCCCCGAGGAGGTCGCCCGCATCGCCCGCTACGCGGCCCTGGCCAGCATGTCCGCGCCCCTGGGTGTCCAGAACGTCCTGCTGGCCCAGCACGCCGACGACCAGGTCGAAACCCTGCTGCTGGCCTTGAGCCGCGGCGCCGGCGTGCCGGGGCTGGCGGCCATGCCCGCGCGCTTCGAGCGCCATGGCCTGCGCTTCTACCGTCCGCTGCTGGACGTCAGCGGGGCGGCGATCCGGCGCTGGCTCGATGCGCAGGGCATGGCCTACATCGTCGATCCGAGCAATGCCAACATGGCGCTGACCCGCAACAAGATCCGGCTGAAACTGTTGCCGGCGCTCGAAGCGGCTTTCCCGCAGTTCCGCGAAACCTTTGGCCGCTCGGCCAGAAATGCGGCGCAAGCCCAGGAATTGCTTGATGATATTGCTATCAAAGATATAGCAACAGTGGGCGACCCCCCCGCCATCCGGCATCTGCAGCAGCTCTCGCGCGCGCGCCAGGCCAATGTGCTGCGGCACTGGCTCAAGTCTGCGCACGGCGCGGCGCCCAGTGCGGCGCAGCTCGATGAACTGCTGGACCAGGTCGCCGCCTGCACCACCCGCGGGCACCGGATCCGGATCAAGGTCGGGCTGGGGTTTGTGGAGCGCCGTGCAGCGGTGCTCGGTTGGTACAATCCCTAGGTTTTGGTCCAAATTCCCGCACGACAACGCACGGCGCGCCAAGACAGTTTGACAACCAGGTTGACAACTGCGCCGCGAAACCTCAGTTCCGGATTCATACATTCCATGGCATTGATCGTTCACAAATACGGCGGCACGTCGATGGGCTCGACCGAGCGCATCCGCAACGTCGCCAAGCGCGTGGCCAAATGGGCGCGCGCCGGGCACCAGATGGTCGTGGTGCCCAGCGCCATGAGCGGCGAAACCAACCGCCTGCTGGGCCTGGCCAAGGAGCTCGCGCCGGCCCGCCACAACGAGGCCTACAGCCGCGAGCTCGATGCGCTGGCCGCCACCGGCGAGCAGGCCTCGTCGGCCCTGCTGGCCATCGCGCTTCAGGCCGAGGGCATGAGTTCAGTCAGCTACGCGGGCTGGCAGGTGCCCATCAAGACCAATCGTGCCTACACCAAGGCCCGCATCGAGTCGATCGATGACCAGAAGGTGCGCGCCGACTTGGCCGCGGGCAAGGTGGTCATCGTCACGGGCTTTCAGGGGGTGGACGAGCACGGCCACATCACCACGCTGGGCCGCGGCGGCTCTGACACCTCGGCTGTGGCCGTGGCCGCTGCCATGAAGGCCGACGAATGCCTGATCTACACCGACGTGGACGGCGTCTACACCACCGACCCGCGCGTCGTGCCGGAGGCGCGCCGCCTGCACACCGTGAGCTTTGAGGAGATGCTGGAAATGGCCAGCATGGGCTCCAAGGTGCTGCAAATCCGCTCGGTGGAATTCGCCGGCAAGTACAGGGTGCCGCTGCGTGTGCTCTCAAGCTTCACCCCCTGGAACATCGACATCGACGAGGAAGCCAAGTCCGGCACGTTGATCACTTTTGAGGAAGACGAACAAATGGAACAAGCCGTCGTATCCGGCATCGCGTTCAACCGCGACGAAGCCAAGATTTCCGTACTGGGCGTGCCCGACAAGCCCGGCATCGCCTACCAGATCCTGGGTGCCGTGGCCGATGCCAACATCGAAGTCGATGTGATCATCCAGAACATCGCCAAGGACGGCAGGACCGACTTCAGCTTCACCGTGCACCGCAACGACTATGCGAAGGCGGTCGATCTGCTCAACACCAAGGTGCTGCCCGGCCTGGGCGCGCAGGAAGTCGTGGGCGACACCAGGATCTGCAAGGTCAGCATCGTGGGCATCGGCATGCGCAGCCACGTGGGCATCGCCAGCAAGATGTTCCGCGCCCTGTCGGAGGAAGGCATCAACATCCAGATGATCTCCACCAGCGAAATCAAGACCTCGGTCGTGATCGACGAGAAATACATGGAGCTGGCCGTGCGCGCCCTGCACCGTGCGTTCGATCTCGATCAGCCCGAGGCGTGAATTGCGCCCCACTCGTGAGATAATGCGGGCATTGGAAACGTGACCGAGAGGCCGAAGGTGCTCCCCTGCTAAGGGAGTATGCGGTGTAGAGCCGCATCGAGGGTTCGAATCCCTCCGTTTCCGCCAAGAACCTAGCATTCATGCGGGGTTCCTAGGGTTTTCAGAGTGAACCCAACGTGAAACCCAACAATCCCGAAAGTGGTTGTTGGGTTTTTGTTTTCCGTCCGCCTGCTGCCGTTGTAGCTCTCGGGCGGCTGCCCCTTGCGTTTCTTTTGCGCTTAGCTTGCTTTTCGCCTTCCTACGCTTGCGCCATTTTTGCGTTTCGGGGCTGTTTCAGCAGACCAGCGCTGTTTTGAAGCCCTGCATTCCCTGCACCGCCACACAAAACAGATGGCGGACTTCGGAAACGGTGGCGGCCTTGGGGAAGTGGGGCCATTGGGTAAGATGCCCGTCAAGGGACATCTCGCACAAACATGCTCGACGACATCAAAAAACACTCTGGGCCACCGCCGACAAGCTTCGCGCCAACATGCACGCCGCCGAATACAAGCACCTGGTGCTCGGCCTGATCTTCGTCAAATACGTTTCAGACACCTTTGCCGCCCGCCGCGCCGAACTGACTGCCCGGCTGTCCAACCTCAACGACGACTACTTCCTGCCCGATGCCGACGCTGATGCGCTGGCCCCGACCTGGACGACCGGGACTACTACAAGGGGAGTCGGAGCTGGGCTTGGTGCCGAGGGGGTGGCGGGTTCGCGCGTTTATCGATGCGATGGACGTGATTGGTGGTGGAACACCCAAAACATCCATTCCTGAGGATTGGGGTGGAAACATTCCTTGGTTTTCAGTTGTCGATTCACCCAACGGAACCGATTCGTTTGTTGTGGATACGGAAAAACACATCACAGATGCCGGGTTGAAAAACTCCTCGACCAAGTTGCTGCCGGTAGGAACCACGATCATTTCGGCGCGCGGGACGGTAGGACGGTTGGCGTTGGTGGGCCGTGAGATGGCCATGAATCAGTTTTGCTGTGGGCTTCGCGGCAAAGCTGGTGATGCGTATTTCACGTATTTCACGACATGTCGCTTGGTCGAAAGCCTGAAGCAGCGCAGTCACGGCTCCGTTTTCGACACGATTACCCAAAAGACACTGGCGAGCGTTTCTGTTGTGTATCCAAGCGAGGTGCAAATCGAGTCGTTTGAGTCGTTGGTAGGGCCGGTCATGGAGCGGATAAAACAGAACCTGATTCAAGCCCAAACCCTCGCCACCCTCCGCGACACGCTGCTCCCGCGCCTGATTTCGGGCCAGTTGCGGCTGCCTGAAGCGGGCGGGTCGCTACTAATTTAATAGCTTCTTGCGCATATTCCACAAGGGCTAGTGGCCAATTTAATTGGTATTTGTGGCCAAAACGGGCTCCTTGCGCCGCACGGTCCAATCGGCTTTGCCTCACTGGATTGTCAAATTAGCCGTACAAAATTGAAATTCAATTAACATACGGCCAATGGACTACATCCCGCTCTCCGACAACGCCGCGCGGCAGGTGATCGACTCGACGACCATCTTCGACGAATTCGGGCGGGTTCAGGCGCAGGCGCGCCAGTATGCCGGGGGCATGTACTGGAAGCGGCAGGGCGATTACGAGTATCTGGTCAAGACGCAGCCAGACAATCGGCAGACCCGCGTGGGGCCCCGTTCACCCGACACCGAGAAGATTCACGAGGAGTTCACCACCCGCAAGCGGGAGCTGGAGGCGCGGCTCAAGTCCCTGCGCGCGGCGCTGACCGATGCCGAGCGCCTGAACAAGGCCTTGAAAGTGGGCCGCGTGCCTTCTGCAGTGGTGTCGGTGCTGCAGGCCATTGAGGACGCGGGGCTGGGCCAGCACTTCACCGTGGTGGGCACGCACGCGCTGTATGCCTACGAGACGGCCGCTGGCGTGCGCATTGTGCAGGGCGCGCTGGCCACGCAAGACGTTGACTTGCTGTGGGACGCACGCAAGCGTGTGCGCTTCATGACCGATCTTGGCAAGCTGGATTCGTCCATGCTTAGCGTGTTGCAGCGAGCCGACGCGAGCTTTCAGCGCAAAGAGGGCCAGAACGAGACGGCTATCAACGCCAAGGGCTTTGAGGTGGACTTTTTGCGACGCCAGCCCGAAGGCGACGACCCGCACCCGTTCCGCTTCTTGGGAGACGAGGGCGACCTGTGGCCGGTGCAGGCCGTGCGGGCTTCGGTGCTGACCAACGCGCCGCGCTTTGAGCATGTGGTCATCTCTGCCACGGGGCGCATGACGCTGATGCGCACCATCGCCCCCGAGTCTTTTGTGGCGTTCAAGCGCTGGATGGCCAGGAAGGCGCCGCAGCGGCCAGAACCCAAGCGCCGGCGCGATCTGCGCCAGGCAGACATTGTGCAAAACCTGCTTGACGAAGGCCTGCTGATGCCGCAGGCTGCAGCTCGTTGATATGCTGATGAAATCGACACATGTGGCGAAGTGCTGGACCCGCTGGGTGAATTCAATGAGTTGCAGACGCTGGTGCGCGGCGTGCTGGCGCCCCAATACCTGCTGGACTACCTGCGTTACTTTGTGCTGTTCGAGGATGACGGCACGCTGGTCAAGAAGATCGCGGTCTACCAAGCGCCATGCGGCTTTCGATCTCATGGCGCTTTTTGCCTTCTGTGCCACCCCTTTGTGATGGCGCTGTACGCCATGGTTTTGTTTGCTTGGGGCATGTTGCTCCTGCGAAGTCTTGCAGCGTCGGCCGGCCGCCATGCCGGGAGTTTCGGCTTGGTTTAGGATTCGAATAGGCCATCAGCCCATATGCCATGGGTGTAGATTGCTATAAATAAAATAGCAATCAATGCTTGGCCGGGGGATCGATCGATGCGCTCCAGCGGTCGCCCCAGCCGCGCGCCACGTCATCGAGCTCGCGCCGCTCGCGTTTGGTGGGTCGGCCGTGCTCGATGCTCAGCGCCGGCTCGCGTGCCAGGCGGCGTTGCTCGGCCGCCTGCTGGCGCGCGCTCAGGCTCTCGGCGGTTTCTTCATAGAGCTGCTGGGCCACGGGCGCCGGGCCGCGCACGCCGCTGACGGCCTTGACCACGACGGTGCGCGTCACGGCGGCCTGCCGCAGGGTCACGGTGTCGCCGAGCTTGACCTCACGCGCGGGCTTGGCTTCCTGGCCATTGACCTGCACGCGGCCCTTGCTGATTTCATCGCTGGCCAGCGAGCGGGTCTTGTAGAAGCGGGCGGCCCAAAGCCACTTGTCGATACGCAGTCTGTCCATCAACTCAGATTCTGCGCCAAGGGCAGGCGCACGACAGCATCCAGCCCGGCAACATGGCCATGTTCTTCGCGGTTGTCCAGCGCGATGCTGCCGCCCAGCGCGAGCACGATCTCATGGCAAATGGCCAGGCCCAGTCCGGAGCCGCTGCGCACATCGCCGCCCGAGAACGGCTGGTACAGCCGCGAGCGCAGTTCGGCGCTGATGCCGGGGCCGCTGTCGCTCACCGTCAAGGCGGCGTGGCGTGCATCGGCCACCAGCCGAACCGACAGGGGGGCGCCGGCCGGCGAGTGACGCACCGCGTTGTGCAGCAGGTTGCGCGAGAGCTCGCGCAGCATCCAGTCGTGCGCCTGGACTCGTGCCGGCGTGGTGCTGATCTCGAAGTCGATGTCCTTGTCGGCAATCAGCGGTGAGACGTCCAGAGCGACCGAGCGCACGACTTCGGCCAGATCGATCACGCCGGCATCGGCCTGCTGGCGCAGCTGCTCGACCTTGGCCAGGGCCAGCATCTGGTTGGCCAGCGCCGTGGCGCGCTCCACCGTGTCCCTGATCTCCAGCAGGGCCTGACGCGGCTCGACGTCGCCATGCAGGGCGGACTGCACCTGGGTCTTGAGCACGGCCAGCGGGGTGCGCAGCTGGTGCGAGGCGTCGCGCACAAAGCGTTTCTGGTGGTCCAGCAGGTGCTGCAGTCGGCCCATGACCTGGTTGGTGGCCTCCACCAGCGGCAGCAGCTCGCGCGGCGCTTCGGGTGCGGCAATCGGGGTCAGATCGCCCTCGGGGCGGGCCTGCAGTTCGGCGCTGAGCCGGCGCACGGGACGCGTGGCGCGCTGAACCACCATCACGACCAGCAGCGCTATCAACGCCACCAGCACGGCCTGGCGCAGCAAGGTGTCGATCAGGATCTTGCGGGCCAGGGTGCGCCGCAGTTCCAGGGTCTCCGCCACCTGGATCACGGCCATGCCGCGCCCGCGCCCGCTGGCCACCGGCTGCAGCAGCACGGCCACGCGCACCTCGTCGTCGCGGAAGCGGTCGTCGTAGAAGTCCACCAGCGCGGCATAGGTGCTGCGGTCGGGAAGGCGGCCGCGCCAGAACGGCAACTCGGCAAAGCCCGAGACCATCTCGCCGTTCAGGCTGGAAACCCGGTAGAACAGCCGGCTCTGGTTGTCGGCCTCGAACGCCTCCAGGGCCGAGTAGGGCACGGTGGCGCGCAGCTCCGACTGCTCGTCGTAGCCGCTCACATCGAGCTGCTCGCCGATCGACTTGGCCGATGCCAGCAGCGTGCGGTCGTAGGCGATGTTGACGGCGCCAAGCGTCTGGCGGTGCAGGCTCACCGTGTTGATGACCACGAACAGGCCCACCGGCAGCAGGATGCCCAGCAGCAGGTAGCGGCGCAGGGACAGTGTTTTGGGTGGGTGGGGCGAACTCATTGCGCGGCTTTCAGCAGGTAGCCCAGGCCGCGCAGGGTCATCAGGCTCACGCCGGTGTGGACCAGTTTCTTGCGCAGGCGGTACACCACCACCTCGATCGCTTCGTACTGGACATCGGCCTCGCCGGGAAACACCTCTTCGAACAGCCGCTCCTTGGAGACCGCATGGCCGGGCCTGGCCATCAGGGTCTGCAGCAGGGCCAGTTCGCGCGGGGTGAGCTCCATCACCTGGTCGCGGTGGTAGATCGCGCCGCTCTCTTTTTCATAGCGCAAGTCGCCCACGGATTGGGGGGCGGAGCTTGATTCGGCACCCGAATGGGGCCGGCGGCGGTGCAGGGCGCGCAGCCGGGCCTCGAGCTCGTCCAGATCGAAGGGCTTGGGCAGGTAGTCGTCGGCGCCGGTATTCAGGCCGATGATGCGGTCCCCCACCGTGCCGCGCGCGGTCAGGATCAGTACCGGCGTGTCCAGGCCGCTGCGCCGCGCCTGCTCCAGCACCTGCAGCCCGTCCAGACCGGGCAGGCTCAGGTCCAGCATCACCACATCGGGCGCCGAGGCCTGCCATTGATCGAGCGCCAGCCTGCCATCGCCGCAGGCCTGCACCACCATGCCGCGCCGGCTCAGCGCGCGCTGCAAGGTGGCCTGCATCGAGGGGTCGTCCTCAACAAGAAGCAGTTTCATGGGGCGGACATTAGCACTTTCCCCAATGCCGCGGACAGCCGATTGACAGCCAGCAGGCGCATCATCGCGTGGTTGCATAACCAATGTAAGGAGACAGTCATGCGTCGCGACACCTTTCTGAAATCCCTGGCGGCTCTGGCGGCTGTTGGCGGCTTGCCGCTGTCGGCCCTGGCCTCGGCCAACATCAAGATGATGATTCCCGCCAACCCCGGTGGCGGCTGGGATACCACGGGCCGGGCCTTGGGCAAGGCCATGCAGGACGCCGGCGTGGCCTCTTCCGTGAGCTATGAAAACAAGGGCGGTGCGGCCGGCGCCATCGGCCTGGCGCAGTTCGTCAATGGCAGCAAGGGTGACCCGAACGCCTTGATGGTCATGGGCGCCGTGATGCTGGGCGGCATCATCACCGGCAAGCCGCCGGTCAGCCTGTCGCAGGCCACGCCGATTGCGCGCCTGACCAGCGAGTACAACGTGTTCGTGCTGCCGGCCAACTCGCCCTTCAAGACCATGAAGGACGTGATCGAGCAGCTCAAGAAAGACCCGGGCAGCGTGAAGTGGGGCGGCGGCTCGCGCGGCTCGACCGAGCATATTGCCGCGGCCATGATTGCGCGCGAAGTCGGTGTCGATCCGGCCAAGATCAACTACGTGGCTTTCCGGGGGGGCGGCGAGGCCACGGCCGCCATTCTGGGCGGTAATGTCACGGTGGGTGGCAGCGGCTACAGCGAGTTTGCCGAGTACATCACCACCGGCAAGATGAAGGGCATCGGCGTCACGTCGGGCACGCGCCTCAAGGGCGTGAACATTCCCACGCTGAAGGAGCAGGGTATCAACGTGGAAATCGGCAACTGGCGTGGCGTCTATGGCGCGTCCGGCATCACGGCCGAGCAGCGCAAGGCCTTGATCGACATGGTGCTGAAGGCGGTCAAGTCCAAGGCCTGGACCGAGGCGCTCGAGAAAAATGGTTGGACACCTGCCGTGATGACCGGGGCCGAGTTCGAGAAATTTGTCGATGACGAGTTCGCCAGCCTGCGTGCGACGATGGTGAAGTCGGGCATGGTCTGAGACAGACTGCGAGAACCCTTCCCGGCCGATGGGGAGGGTTCTTTTTTTTAGCGCTGCAGAACTTCATCTGAGACACAACCATGTCACAACCACCCGAATCCACAACACCCCAAACCCTGATCGGCGCCGGCGTCCTCGCCGTCGGGGGGCTGCTGGCCGCTGGCGCGGTCGCGATTTCTTCAGAAGCCGGCTATTCGGGCGTCGGCTCGAACTTCCTGCCCTGGGTGGTGGCCCTCGCACTGCTGCTGTGCGGCGGCTGGATCGTCTGGGAAGCCCGCAGCGGCGGCTTTCGCAACATGGAGGAGCCCTCGGGTGCTGCCCAAGGCGATTGGCAGGGCTTTGCCTGGGTCTCGGTGGCCTTGCTGGCCAATGCGGCCCTGATCACCAGCATCGGTTTCATTCTGAGCTGCACCCTGTGCTTCGTGCTCGCGTTTCAGGGCTTTCGCAGCGCGGCGGGTACCTCGAACTGGCGGCTCAAGACCTGGCTGCTCGATGTCGTCACGGGGCTGGCCATTTCGGCGCCGGTGTACTGGATGTTCACGCAGTTGCTGGCCATCAGCCTGCCTGGCCTGACCGGCAGCGGCTGGCTGTAAGAGGAAACGAATCATGGACATCTGGAATCAACTGCTTCAAGGCTTTTTCACAGCCGCCACGCCCATCAACCTGATGTGGGCCTTTCTGGGCTGCGTCATCGGCACCGCGGTCGGGGTCTTGCCCGGCATCGGCCCGGCCGTGGCCGTGGCCATGCTGCTGCCCATTACGGTCAAGGTCGAAGCGACCGCCTCGATGATCTTCTTCGCCGGCATCTACTACGGCGCCATGTATGGCGGATCGACCACCTCCATCCTGCTCAACACGCCCGGCGAGTCGGGCGCCATGGTCACGGCCATGGAGGGCAACAAGATGGCCAAGAGCGGCCGGGCCGGCGCGGCGCTGGCGACCGCGGCGATCGGCTCCTTCGTGGCCGGCACCATTGCCACCGTGCTGGTGACGTTCTGCGCGCCCGTGGTGGCCGAGTACGCCGTGCGCCTGGGCCCGCCCGAGTATTTCCTGCTGATGCTGTTGGCTTTCACCACGGTCAGTGCGGTGTTGGGCAAGAGCACGCTGCGTGGCCTCACGGCGCTGTTCATCGGACTGGCCATGGGCCTGGTCGGCATTGACCAGATTTCAGGTCAGGCGCGCTACACCGGCGGCGTGCCCGAGTTCATGGACGGGATTGAAGTGGTGCTGATCGCGGTCGGCCTGTTTGCGGTCGGTGAGGCGCTGTACAACGTGCTCTACGAGGGAAAGACCGTCGAGTCGGAAAACCGCAAGAGCAAGGTCCACATGACGCGCCAGGAATGGAAGCGGTCCTGGCCGGCCTGGCTGCGTGCGACCTTCATCGGGTTTCCGTTCGGCACCATTCCGGCCGGCGGCAGCGAGATACCGACCTTCCTGAGCTACGCGACGGAGAAGAAACTGTCCAAGCACCCCGAGGAATTCGGTACCACGGGCGCGATCGAAGGCGTGGCCGGCCCGGAAGCGGCCAACAACGCCGCGATCACCGCCACCCTGATTCCGCTGCTCACGCTGGGCATTCCCACCTCCAACACCACGGCGATTTTGCTGGGGGCGTTCCAGAACTACGGCATCCAGCCCGGGCCGCAGTTGTTCCAGACCTCGTCGGCCCTGGTCTGGGCGCTGATCGCTTCGCTTTATATCGGCAACGTGATGCTGCTGGTGCTGAACCTGCCGCTCGTGGGCCTGTGGGTCAAGCTGCTCAAGATTCCGAAGCCCCAGCTCTACGCCGGCATCCTGATTTTTGCCACGGTCGGCGTCTATGGCATGCGCCAGTCCGCGTTCGATCTGGTGCTGCTGTACGCGATCGGCCTGCTCGGGGTGGTGATGCGCCGCTTCGACTTTCCGACCGCCCCGGTGGTGGTGGGCATGATTCTGGGGCCGCTGGCCGAGGCGCAGATGCGCAACGCCTTGTCGATTGGCGAGGGCAAGTGGACCGTGTTCCTGCAGCGCCCCATGTCGCTGGCCCTGCTGTCGGTGGTGTTCGCGGTGCTGCTCCTGCCCCGCCTGGCACGGTACTGGGGCCAGCGCAAGCTCGCAGCCGGATGAAGGTCGTCAAGCCTTTGTGGATGGAAACAAAATGAAGAAACCACAACGCCGTGACATCCTGGGCGGGTTGGGCGCCGCCCTGGGCGGTCTCTCTATGCCCGCCTGGGCCCTATCTGCGAAGGCGGGGGTTGCAGGCAAAGCCAAACTGGCGCAGAAGCTGCGCATCGTGATCCCCGCCAATAGCGGAGGCGGCTGGGACCAGACCGGCCGCAGTCTGGGCGCTTCGCTGGTGGCTGCCGGCTTGGTCGACGAGGTGGAGTATGAGAACAAGGGCGGCAAGGGCGGAACGGTAGGGCTGGCCCACTATGCCGAGAAGTACGGCAGCGACCCCAACACCCTGCTGATGGGCGGCATGGTGATGGTGGGCGCTGTGGCCCTGCAAAGGCCGGCGGTCGATCTGAGCCGCATCCAGCCGGTGGCGCGCCTCACCAGCGATTACCTGGTGCTGGCCGTGGCCGCGGATTCGCCGATCCGCACGGTGGGCGATCTGGCCGCGCGCATGCGCAGCGGGTTGAAGAACGTGCCGGTGGCCGGTGGGTCGGCCGGGGGTGTGGACCACATTTTTGCCGGTGTGTTGGCCCGTGGTGCGGGCAGCAACCCAGAAGAACTGGCTTATCTGCCTTTTGCCGGCGGTGCCGAGGTCGTGGCTGCTGTGCTGTCGGGCAAAGCGGCGGTCGGGATTTCGGGCTACAGCGAATTCAGCGAACAGCTGGCCAGCGGCCAGCTGCGCGCCATCGGCGTATCAGCCAAGCGCGCCCTGTTTGGCATTCCAGCCATCCGCGATCAGGGGGTCGCTGCGGACATGGCCAACTGGCGCGCTGTCTTTACCGGTGCGGGTGTGCCGGTTGAGCGCCAGGCCGAGATGGTCGAGGCGGTGCGGCGCGCGACGGTCCACGAGTCCTGGCAGGCTACCCTGAAGCACAACCGTTGGGAGTCTTCGTGGCTGACGGGAAACAGCTTCAACAGCTTCATCGATGTCGACCTGGCCACGGCGCGCGTCATGGTCCATCTGCTCAAGCTCAAGGCCTGAGGAACTGGTGAAGCGTTGCGCGGTAACATCCGCGCATGCAAGCGTCCGACATCCTGCCACGCGATGCCCAGAGCATTCTGGAGCTGGCAGCGCGCTCCATGTTCCAGTTGTTCTCCAGCATCAGTCAGGGCATGTTCCTGGTCGATCGCTCGGGGCGCATCGTGTGGGTCAACGAGGGCTACAAGCGCTTCCTGCCGGCGCTGGGCTTTTCCTCGGTGGACCAGTTCGTGGGCCACATGGTGGAGGAGGTGA
>JBOHHM010000014.1:0-15984 GCA_050725495.1 Burkholderiaceae bacterium
GCGTTGAACACGATTTTCTGCATGTCCACCTCGGCCCAGCGCACGCGCAGGCGGTGGAAGAACCGGAAGTCTTGTCGTTTCATGGTCAAGTCATTGAGAATCAAGGGCCGCCTTCAAGGCGCGGGCCGCATCGGCATGGGCCTGCCGCGCTTCGGCAATGGCGCGGCCCATCTTGATGAATTCGTGGGTCACGCCGCGGTAGATCTCCAAATCGACCGCCACGCCCGCTGCACGCAGTTTATCCGCGTACATCACTCCCTCGTCGACCAGCGGATCGCATTCGGCCAGACCGACCCAAGCCGGCGCCACGCCGTCCACATCGGGGGCATTCAAGGGTGAAAACCGCCAGTCGTCGCGGTCGGCCTCCTCACGAACGTATTGGCTGAAAAACCAGCTGATATGCGGTTCTTCGAGCACCAGGCCGTGCGCAAATTTTTGGTGCGAGGCCGTGTCCTGGTGCGCGGTGCAGCCGGGGTAGAACAGCAGCTGCAAGGCCAGCGGCAGCCCGGCATCACGCGCCAGCACGGCGCAGACGGCCGCCAGCGTGCCGCCGGCGCTGTCGCCGCCGACCGCGAGGCGGCTGACATCCGCTCCCAATTTTGTAGCGTTCAGCGCCATCCACTCCAGGGCATCCCATGCATCGTGCGCTGCCACGGGGAATTTGTGGGCCGGCGCCAGGCGGTAGTCCAGCGCTACCACCATGCAGCCGCTGAGCCGGCTCAGTTCGCGGCACAGCACATCGTGCGAGGCGATGCTGCCAATCGTGAAGCCGCCGCCATGAAAGTAAAGCAGCGCAGGCAAGACTTCGTGCGAGGGGGCGTACAGCCGGGCCGGCAAGGTCTGGCCATCGCGCGCCGTCATGCTGAAGTCCTCAACCCGGGCCAGCGCGGCCTTCGGGACTTCCAGCACACCGGCAGCCGCCTCGTAGGCCGCCTTGGCCTGCTCTGGCGTCAGCGTGTACAGCGGGGGATGCCCCGCGCGCGCCATGCGCTCGAGTACCGAGCGCATGGCCGGGGTCAGCTGGGGATGCAAGCTGGATGAATTCACTTACTTGGCCTGCGCGGGTGGCGTCGCTATCGCCAAGGCGACGGCCATGAGGGTTTGTTTCAAGAGCACGGTCGGTCTCCTGCCGTTAAAGTCGGGCGTTCCATCGTACAACGTGACAGACCATGGCCTTCATCTACTACGTGACACAGATCCAGTTCGAGTTCGGCGCCATCGGGCTGCTCAAGCAGGAATGCGAGCGGGTCGGCATCAGTCGGCCCCTGATCGTGACCGATCCCGGGGTCAAGGCCGCGGGCATTTTGCAGCGGGCGCTGGACGCCCTGCCCGGCCTGCCTGCCGCCGTGTTCGACCAGACGCCGTCCAACCCGACTGAAGCGGCCGTGCGCGCGGCCGTGGCGCTGTACAAGGCGAATGCCTGCGATGGCCTGATCGCGGTCGGTGGCGGCTCGGCCATTGATTGCGCCAAGGGTGTCGCGATTGCGGCCACGCATGAGGGCCCACTGACCACCTACGCCACGATCGAAGGCGGCTCGCCGAAGATCACGGAGCGCGTCGCGCCGTTGATTGCCGTGCCCACCACCAGCGGCACCGGCAGCGAGGTGGCGCGCGGCGCCATCCTTATCGTAGACGACCACCGCAAGCTCGGTTTTCACTCCTGGCATCTGGTGCCCAAGACCGCGATCTGCGACCCGGAACTCACGCTGGGCCTGCCGCCCAAGCTGACGGCCGCCACCGGCATGGATGCGATTGCGCACTGCATGGAAACCTTCATGGCCCCGGCCTTCAACCCGCCGGCCGACGGCATCGCGCTCGACGGCCTGCAGCGCGGCTGGGCCCATATCGAGCGCGCAACGAAGGACGGCAGCGATCGCGAGGCACGTCTGAACCTGATGAGCGCCTCCATGCAGGGCGCGATGGCGTTCCAGAAGGGGCTGGGCTGCGTGCACAGCCTGAGCCACAGCCTGGGCGGCATCGATCCGCGCCTGCACCATGGCACGCTCAACGCCATGTTCCTGCCGGCCGTGATCCGCTTCAACGCCACCGCCGAATCGGTGCAAAAGGAGCGCCGCCTGCAGCGCATGGCCCATGCGATGGGGCTGGCATCGGCCGGTGATATTCCCGACGCCATCAAGGACATGAACGCGCGACTGGGCCTGCCCGAGGGACTCGCTGCGATGGGCGTGCAGCGCGAGTGGTTCGACAACATCATCGCGGGCGCGCTGGCCGACCACTGCCACAAAACCAATCCGCGCATTGCGACGGCCGACGATTACCGGGAGATGCTGGCCGCGTCACTATAGGTCGCCCCCTACGATGGGTTTGCAGGGTGGGCAACGGGTTGCCCGCGCCACATCGGGGCCAAACACCGCCTACGACAGGCGAGCTATAACGCTTCGACGCGCGACATATCCGGCCGCTGCAGCCACTCGGCGAACTCATCTGCCAGCTGCCGACTGGCAGCGGTGGCCGCGCTCCAGGCCTTGACCCGCGACGGCAGGTCGCTGCCATAGCGGATGAAGTCGTTGCGGTCGGGCAGCTTGCCGTTGGCCAGGGTCTTGATCCAGTCGGGATCGGGCGCCAGCACGACCGCATTGTCGAGGAACTCAGTGGCCCGGTGCCGCCATTTGAGGCCCTTGTCCAGCCAGCCAGGCACGACGGCTTTCTGGAAGTGCGGGTAGAGCACCAGCCCTTCAGTCATGGCGTTGTAATTGAGATGCAAGTGGTAGTCGGTGATGCCGCCATCCCAGTAGGCGCCAGGCGGCGCGCCGGGGATGTTGTGCACGGACCTGAGCACAAAGGGAATCGAGCAGCTCGCCTGCAGGGCCGGATTGAAATTGGCCTCGCTCAGCGCCACCTGCCGGGTCCGGTAATCGCTGGTCGCAAATGGCAAGGGTGTGGGCAGGGCCGCACTCGGCGCAGAAAACACCATGCGCTCCAGCCAGGCGCCCATGGCCTTGCGGTGGACCGTGTTGGCCAGAAACGCGCCCAGCCCAGATAACCCAGCGGCGTGCGCAGCCGGTGTTCACGGCCGAGCACATGGCGCCCGCGCGAGGTGACGATGTGCAGCCTGTAGCGCGGGTGATGCAGCACTTCGCCCACCCTGCCCCCGTAAAACGCCTGCAGGCTTTGGCCAAAGCGCTCGCTGACATGCTCGGCCGTGGGGCGCTTCTGGCCCGGCTGCAGTTCGTAGTGCTGGTGGATGTAGTCGTGTTCCAGCCGTTCGAAGGCGGTCACAGGGTCGTTCAGGCAGGCCGTGGCCATGCGCCAGGCGCCAATCGAGGCCCCGACCAGATGCACTTCGTGCGTGGACTGCGCCAGCCATTGGCCAAAAATGAAGCGGTCCAGCGGCCCGAGAATCAGCCCCTTGGGGCCGCCGGCCGCGCCGGGAATCACGCGAACGTCCTGGGGGCGCAGACCGGTGCGCTCGATGTGCTGACGGGCCCGCAGGCCGGCATGGATGCGAAGGGCCTTCATTGGATGATTGTGAATGAAATTGGCCAATCGCCCACATCGAACGACTGCCAGTCGCTATAAAAAATATAGCATCTGAAGATTGTCATTCTGAGCGAAGCGAGGAATCTCAGGTGACAGCGAGCCGAGATCCTTCGCGGAGCCTGTCCTGAGCGCAGTCGAAGGGCTCAGGATGAGAAGGCTTGAGCAGGCGCTACTTTCTCAAGCGCTGCAGCTTCGCGAACGCCCCGGCCATCGCGGTGGCCATCGGTTGCGCCGCGCGCTGGCTCTGCGGTGCGCGCTGCCCACGTCCAGCCCCCTCGAAACGGTTGTCGCGCGGGCTCCCTTGCTCACCGTGGCGGCGTGCGGGCGCCTCGCCGAGCTTCATGGACAAACCAATGCGTTTGCGCTCCACATCGACCTCCATGACCTTGACCTTCACGATGTCGCCGGTCTTCACCACTTCGCGCGCGTCGTTGACGAACTTGTGGCTGAGCTGGCTCACATGGACCAGGCCGTCCTGGTGCACGCCCAGATCGACAAAGGCGCCGAAGGCCGCAACGTTGCTGACCGTGCCTTCGAGCACCATGCCTTCGCGCAGGTCCTTGATGTCTTCCACGCCCTCGCTGAAGCGCGCCACCTTGAAGTCCGGGCGCGGATCGCGACCGGGTTTTTCCAGCTCGCCCAAAATGTCCTTGACCGTGATCACGCCGAACTGTTCGTTGGCGAACAGCTCGGGTTTCAGCGCCTTGAGCATCTCGGCGCGACCCATCAGCTCGGCCACCGGCTTGGCCGTGTGCGCGATGATTTTTTCTACCACCGGGTAGGTTTCAGGGTGCACGCCGGTCATGTCCAGCGGGTTGTCGCCGTCGCGGATGCGCAGAAAGCCGGCGCTTTGCTCGAAGGTCTTGGCGCCCAGGCCGCTGACCTGCATGAGCTGCATGCGGTTCTTGAAAGCGCCGTTGGCCTCGCGCCAGCGCACCACGGCCTTGGCCACGCTGCCGGAAAGACCCGAGACGCGCGACAGCAGCGGCACGCTGGCCGTGTTCAGGTCCACCCCCACCGAGTTCACGCAGTCCTCCACCACGGCACCGAGCGTGCGCGCGAGTTCGCTCTGGTTCACATCGTGCTGGTACTGGCCCACGCCGATCGACTTGGGGTCGATCTTCACCAACTCGGCCAGCGGGTCCTGCAGGCGGCGCGCGATGCTGGCGGCGCCGCGCAGGCTCACGTCCACATCGGGCATTTCCTGGGAAGCGAACTCGCTGGCGGAATAGACCGAGGCGCCCGCTTCGCTGACGACGACTTTGTCGATCGCCCGGTCGGTTGTCTTGCCCAGCAGTTTGATCAGGTCGGCCGCCAGCTTGTCGGTCTCGCGGCTGGCCGTGCCGTTGCCAATGGCGATCAGGTTCACGCCGTGCTTCTCGCAGAGCTTGCCCAGAGTGTGCAGCGAGCCATCCCAGTCGCGCCTGGGCTCATGCGGATAGACCGTCGCGGTTTCCACCAGCTTGCCTGTCGCATCGACGACCGCGACCTTGACCCCGGTGCGAATGCCGGGGTCCAGCCCCATCACCACGCGCGATCCGGCCGGCGCGGCCAGCAGCAGATCGCGCAGATTGTCGGCAAACACCTTGATCGCCACCTTCTCGGCCTCCTCGCGCAGCCGCGCAAACAGGTCGCGCTCGGTTGAGAGGCTCAGCTTGACGCGCCAGGTCCAGGCCACGCATTTGCGGATCAAGTCGTCGGCCGCACGGCCCGCATGGCTCCAGCCCAGGTGCAGGGCGATCTTGCCTTCGGCCAAAGACGCAGCAGGTGTCGCCTTTGGCTCCATGGGCTTGCCGGGCTCGGGCCTGACACTGAAAGTCGCCTGCGGCTCAGGCAGCACCAGCTTGGCGTCGAGGATCTCCAGCGCACGGCCGCGGAACACCGCGAGCGCGCGGTGCGAGGGCACGCGACCGATCGGCTCGTCGTAGTCGAAGTAGTCGCGGAACTTGGCGACATCGGCGTTGTTTTCGTCCTTGCCGTCCATCAGCTTGGCTTTGAACAGGCCCTCGGCCCAGAGCCATTCGCGCAGGCCCTGCACCAGCGTGGCGTCTTCGGCCCAGCGTTCGGACAGGATGTCGCGCACGCCATCGAGCACGGCGCCCACCGTGGTGAAGTCCTCCCCGCCCTCGCCTTTTTCCGCTTTCACATAGGCTGCCGCTTCCTCCTGCGGGTTCAGCGCCGGATTGGCAAACAGCAGGTCAGCCAGCGGCTCGATGCCGGCCTCGCGCGCGATCTGGCCCTTGGTGCGGCGCTTGGGCTTGTAGGGCAGGTAGAGGTCTTCGAGCTCCTGCTTGGTCGGCGCGGCTTCAATCGCGGCGCGCAGCTCGGTGGTGAGCTTGCCCTGCTCCTCGATGCTCTTGAGCACGGCCTCGCGCCTGTCTTCCAGTTCGCGCAGATAGCCCAGTCGGTACTCCAGCTCGCGCAGTTGCACGTCGTCGAGCCCGCCGGTGACTTCCTTGCGATAGCGGGCAATGAAGGGCACGGTCGCCCCGCCGTCGAGCAGTTCCACGGCGGCCTTGACCTGCTGCGCCTGCACCCTGATTTCTGCTGCGATCTGGTCGATGATTTTTTGCATGAACTTGAACGCCGTCGCCCTGGCGCCGGCCTGCAGATGTGATTCAAAGCCCGGGAGTGTGCCACAGCCCGACCCGCCGCCCGGTGTGATGCCGCATGGCGCAGCCGCAGAATCCGGGGTGCCCGAAACCAGCTATAAAAACAATAGCGGCTCACGCATCATCAGCACGCCTTCCGGTGAATATTCTTCTTTTGCTCGCGAGCCTGGTCGCTGCCTTTTTTTGTTACCCGTTGCAAGAACGGCTGTTCGGATACGACAAAGCATCATGACCATCTTCGATCGAGGCGGTTACATGCGATTCGCTATTCACTTCGTGGCTGCCGGCGCGGCCTTGCTGGCGGCCGGTGGCAGCGCAGCCATCCCGAACGAGTGCGCCGCCGTTTCCGGCGCCACCCTCACCCCGGTCATCGAGCTCTACACCTCGGAAGGCTGCAGCTCCTGCCCGCCGGCCGACAAATGGCTGTCTAGCCTGAAAGGCAAACCTGTCGTGGCCCAGGCCTTTCATGTGGGCTACTGGGACTACATCGGCTGGGTCGACCGCTTTGCCGCGCCGGCCCACACCCAGCGTCAACGGCAAATCGCCGAGGCCAACGGCTTGCGCAGCATCTACACCCCGCAGCTGGTTCGCAATGGCCGGGACTCGCGCCAGTACGACAGCGCCCTCCGCACCCCGGAGCCCGCCCGCGCCGGCATCCAGTTGCGGCGCTTCGGGGGCGACGCCTTTGAAGCCACCGTCACCCCGGCCGAAGGCGTGTCGGCATGGTCTGCCTACTGGACTGTCACCGAGCACGGCCACAGCTCAAAGGTGAAAGCGGGTGAAAACAGCGGTGAACATCTTCACCACGATTTCGTGGTGCGCCAGTACACCCCCGTGGGTGGCTACCGCGGCAAGCAAACGCTCAGGTTCAACGCCGTCGCTGCAGACCCCCGGCATGAGCGGCAAGTGAATCTGGTGGTGTTCGAGCCCAGGACTGGCAAGCCCTTGCAAGCCATCAGTCTTCAGTGCACAAGTTGAGAAATGAAGGGCTTGAGTATTTGCGTCGGAGGAACGCTTGCCCTATTATCAATGAGAGAAAAAAGACTCTGCCATATAGAGATTGATGGTAGTCGCTTGCGATCTTTAGAACCAACCCTAACAAAGCTCAGATGCAGGCACGTCGGCTTCTAGTGCGATAGAAAGTGGTGATCCCGAGGATGGTTATTTAGCGCGGGGATCAAGTGCTGCCAAAGGGGTGAGGAAGATGAAAAACAAGCGTTACCTGGCTTTCATCGGGTCAAGCACCACTCGAGCTGAGATGAGCCTCGACCTGAATGCAGCGGCAGAAGAAATCATCGCTGTTGACCAAGCCATTCACAAAATCAATTCGCACAGGCAGCTGCATTTCTTGATGGGCCTGGTTGATTTGCGGGACATCACCGAATCAGCTCTCAGGGGTTTCAGCGCCCAGATTCAGCAGTGCCGGTTGCACAGCATCAGCTGCGATTGGATAGGTCTCGTGCACTCCAACGATCTGGACAACGATCGACTCAGGCAATGGATTCGTTCCGAGTGCGTTGATTTTTGGCTCCACCCCTTTCAGCGGCTCAGGGATCACCTACGCCAGTTCCTGGCCCAGCACAGCATTGCACATTCCGCTGCCGGGACGGAAGACTTGCGCAACAGCTATGTGGACCTGATTGGCAGTTCGCCCGGCATGCATCACATGCGCCAGCTGATTGATCGGTTCTCCAAAGTCAACTCCCCGATTCTGATCATTGGTGAGACCGGCTCGGGCAAGGAGCTGATCGCACGCAATATCCACCATGCATCGACAAGAGCCAAGGGAAAGTTCATGGCTTTGAACTGTGGTGCCATGTCGCCCCAGCTGGTGCAGTCCGAGTTGTTTGGGCATGAAAAAGGCTCGTTCACCGGCGCCAACCATCGCAAGATCGGCATCATTGAAGCCGCCCAGGGTGGCACCTTGCTGCTCGATGAAATCGGCGACCTGCCCTTGGACGCACAGGTGAATTTCTTGCGCTTCCTGCAGGAGGGAAAGATCACCCGGGTCGGTGGCACGGAAGAAATTGCGGTGGATCTGCGCATTGTTGCCGCGACGCATGTCAACCTGGAGCAAGCTGTCGCGCACGGGAAGTTCCGCGAGGATCTACTCTATCGGCTCAACGTCCTCAAGATCGATGCGCCGCCGTTGCGTGAGCGTGGCTCGGATGTCCTGGTGTTGGCTGACCATATCCTGAACCACCTCAAGAAGACCAATCACATCACGGCCCGTGGCTTTGATATGGACGCCACCCACGCCCTGCTGGCCCACAGCTGGCCGGGCAATGTACGCGAGCTGACCAATCGGATTCAACGTGCGGCCGTCATGTGCGACCGTGCCTTGATCGCGGCCTATGAATTGGGCTTGAATGCGCAGCCAGCCTCCGCAGCGGCGCATCTGGGCGAAGCCAGGGACCACGCTGAAGCCATCGCGATCGAGGAGGCGCTGATGAGCCAGGGCTACAACTTCAGCCGTGCGGCCAAGGCGCTTGGGATCTCGCGGGTCACGCTGTATCGCCTGGCAAGCAAACATGCAAGCCGACTAAGCTCCCAGGCCATGCGCGAGATGCCATCGGCCTTGCCGCCGCCGAGCGACTTCATGCCCCTCAGTGGCGGGCGCGGGAACACACGGCATTGAAGGCAGGCGCTCCGTTCACAACTGCCTTCCGGCCTTGCGTATCGCCGTTGTGATCGGTTCCGCCATGTATTGCAGCGGGGTCTGCGAGGTGCCTTCGATGTAGACCTCCGCAGGCATGCCGGCTTGCAACTTGTGATCGCCCAGCGACTGCAGAGACTCGGCATCGGCCACGATCATCACGCTGTAGTATGGCGCGTTGCTGGCCCGGTCGATCAAGCGGTCACCGGAAACATAAGTGACCTTGCCATCGACCATCGAGACGTCTCGGTATTTGAACGCCGTGAACTTGACACGCGCCTTTTGGTTGAGGCGCACATGGGTGATTTCTTCGGGCCGGATCCGCGCCTCGACCACCAGGCCGACATCCCTGGGAACGATATCGGCGATTGGCTCCCCCGGCCTGATGACGGTGCCCGGCGAAGTGAATTTGAGGTCGATGACTTCGCCGCTGGCGGGCGCCACCACCATCTGGCGCGCGGCGGCGTCTTCGGTTTTGCGCTGCTCCTGTTCAATCTCGCCCAGGCGCGCCACCGTCACCTTGAGCTGATCACTGGCCGTCTTCGCGTACTCATTCTGAGCGGACTTCATCCTCAGATCGAGATCGCCCAGACGTTGCTGGGCACGCGCGAGCTCAGACCGCCGCTCCTCCAGCTTGCCCGCATAGTCCACCACCACGGCTTCAAGCTGCACGATTCGGGTTGATGAGATAAAGCCGTCCTTGAGCAAGCTGCGGTTGGATTCAAGGTCTTGCTGCTGCAAGGTGAATGAGTTTTCGGCATGCGCGATTTGCGCCCGCAAGGCGAGAATTTCCTGCTCGATGCGCTCGCGCTGGGTCCCCATCAGGCCCAACTCGCTGGCGAGCGCATCGCGGCGCGCCTTGAACAGCGCTGTCTCTTTCGCCAAGGCCTGCCTGACACGTTCGTCGCGCTGCGCCGCGCGGGCCAGATCATCGGGAAAGACGAGCGACTTGGCGAGAGCCTGCTCTGCCTCAAACCGCGCCAGCGAGGCACGCTCCACATGGACGCGATAGTCCAGGCGATTGCGGTCGGCATCCACGCCCACGTCGCCGAGCAACAGGATGGGATCCCCCGCCTTCACGCTCTGGCCGTCGCGCACGAGGACGGATCGCACGATGCCCCCCTCCAGGTGCTGAACCGGCCGCCGGTTGAGGTCCACCCTGACAAAAGCGGGTGCCACCACCGCCATGGACAGCGGTGCCAGGCACATCCACAAGCTGATCGGCACCAAGGCGCCGATGACAATCCACCAGCCGGCCCGCATCAGGACGCTGGCGTGCTCTGCACTTGTGCGCGGCGTTGCGACGGCATTGGCTTCCAACTTCACGGTGCCCATCATCTGTCTCCTCATTCCCTGCTTTTTCCGGCGACTTGGAAAAAGCCATCAAAGAGCTGCTGGCCGTCCGCTCACACCTGCGATGAACTCAAGCCACCTTCTCGCTCGCGATGACCTGCGCTTGCTGGTGCAAGGCCTTCATCACATCCTTCGTCGCCCCGAACTGCTGAACGCGCCCGGCGTTGAGCACCAGGACCTTGTCCACATGGGCGATCAGCGAGGGGCGATGGGTGATCACGACCGAGGTCACGCCTTCGCTGCGCAAAGCGCTCAAGGCCTGGGCAAGGGCAATTTCCCCCTCGCTGTCGAGGTTGGAGTTCGGCTCATCGAGCACCACCAACTGCGGACTGCCATACAAAGCGCGGGCCAGCGCGATGCGCTGGCGCTGACCCGGAGACAGGCGGGAGCCATGCTCTCCGACCTGCGTGTCATAGCCCTGGGCCAGAGACAAAATCATCTCATGCGCGTTGGCCCGCGTCGCCGCGGCAACGACCGCGTCGGAGTCAACCTTGCCGAGTCGGGCAATGTTGTCGGCCACGCTGCCGTCGAACAGTTCCACATCCTGGGGAACATAGCCGATCCACGGGCCCAGATTCTGACGCGGCCAGTAGGCGATATCGGCTCCGTCAAGGCGCACCGTGCCCGTGGCAGGAGCCCACACGCCGGTGAGCAGGCGCGCGAGCGTGGACTTGCCCGCAGCGCTCGGGCCAATGATGGCAAGCGCTTCTCCTACAGCAAGGTTCAAGGCCACGTTGATGAGAATGGGCTTGTCCGTGCCCGGCGCGCGAAATGACACGCCATCGGCGACCAGGCTGCCCTCAGGTCGCGGCAGAGTCAGGGGAGGCTCGCGTTGATCGAAATCCTTTGACAGTTCCCGCAGGCGATAGAAGGCGGCCCGCGCGTCAATCAAAGGGCGCCAGCTCGCGACCAACTGCTCCACAGGTTGCACCGCCCGGCCCAGCAGAATTGTCGTGGCGATCATGACGCCGGCCGATGCCTGTTGGGTCAGCACGAGATAGGCGCCCAGCGACAGCATGAGTACTTGAACTGCCTGCCGCAGAAATCTCGTCACGGCAGAGAAAGCAACACCGCTGCGGCTCGCCCTGGTTTGCATGGCTGTCACCCGGTTTTGCAGCGCACGCCAGCGCGCCAGCAAACTCTCCGTCATGCCCAGCGCCTGCAAAACCTCCGCGTTGCGCAGCGAGCTTTCGACGTACTGCGATGCACGGCGCCCTTCTTTTTGCAAGTTCTCCAAAGCACCGCGGCTTACGCGATCGTTGAGCCAGGCCAGGACCAGCATGAGCAAGGCCGCGATCGCTGCCCCCATTCCCAAGGCGGGGTGGAAGGCCCAAATCACCAACACATAGATCACGACCCAGGGCGCATCGAACAGCGCAAGCAAACCATTGCTGGAAAACACGCCGCGCAGGGTCGCCACATCGCGAATACCCTCTGCTTTCACGCCGCTGGTGGCGCGCGCAGCGTTCGCTACCAGTGCATTGACCACCGGCGGCGACAGACGTTCGTCAATGATGTTGCCAATCACATTCTGCAAGCGGCCTCGCACATAGTCGAGCAAGAGCAGCAGCAATAGCGCAACACCTGTTCCGGCGAGCAGCACAAGCAGGGTTTCCGCACTGTTGCTGGGGATGACCCGGTCGAACACCTGCAGCATGAAGACAGCGGGAACGAGAAACAGCAAGTTCATGAAGAATGAAAATGCCGCGAGGGAGCGAAGACTGAGCCGCAATTCGTCTATTAAAGATTTCATGCTCTGTTCCCCTGTTGCCCATGCTTTGTACATGGCCAGTCTGAACGGGTCAAGCCAAATTTTCACACCTGCAAATGAGTCGCACTCGTCATTTCCACCCCATGACCGAGGTGGACACCGAATCGCTGCCGCCATTGGCCAACCAGATGTTGGCGCCGTCATGGACCACCTGGGCCGGCCCCTTGCCTGTGCCGTAAGTGGCCGCCACAGCGCCGTCACGGCGCAGCACCGTCACGCTGTCGGTCGCCGTGTTCGTCACCCAGATGTTGGCTCCGTCGAAAGCCACGCCCGCTGCGCCATCGCCTGTGGGGAAGGTTCCGAGCAGAGCCCCATCGGCAGCGCGCAGCTTCATCACATTGCCGCTGAAGAAGTTGGCGACCCAGATGCTGGCGCCGTCGAAGACGATGCCCGACGGCCCATCGCCTACGGCGAAGCTGCCCAGACGCGCGCCGTCGCTGGCACGCAGCTTCAGCACGGTATTGCTTTTGTTGTTCGCAACCCAGAGGTTGACGCCGTCGAAGGCCAGCCCCGCGGGACTGCGGCCGGCTTCGACAGTCAGGAGTTTGCGCCCGCTCGCATCGAGCTTGGTCAAGGTGTTGCTGCCACGGTGGGCAACCCAGAGGTAGGCGCCATCGGAGACGAGAGCCGTCGGTCCCTGATCGACCGCAAAGGTGCCGAGAACAGCTCCGTTCCAGGGTTGCAACTTGGTGACGGTATTGCTTTGCGCGTTGGCGACCCAGATCGCAGAAAAGGCATGGAGCACGGCCGAGGGACGCTCACCCACCTTGAAGGTTCCGGCGCTGGCGCCGGTGGAGGCGTTCAACCGGACGGCGGTGTTGGCGAACTGTCTTGTGACCCAGATGTAGACCCCGTCAAAGGCAACCGCATGCGGCCCACCGGGATCTTCTGAGCTGGCGTTCGTCACGCTTTGCGGGGCTCCATTGAGCGGGATTTCACCCAGTTTCGTGGTCTGAGCCCATGCGCTGACCGGTGCGACTGTCAGGGCCGCCAGCAGCAGCGATGCCGATATGCCGTACTTGATTCGTTTCATTTTCGGTCTCCCGTCTGAGCAATGCGTGCCTGGAGCGTCATGGGCTCAGCGTGCTACACGCTTCCAGCCCGGTCGGTTCGGGCCGGGCAAGTCGGCCGCCGACAGGATCGCGTTGGCCACGGTACGGGGCGCGACCATGGCGTTGATGGCATTCCACAACTGCCGCGGTTCGTCGCCGTAGCGCAGCATGGCCACGTGATTCGCCTTTTTTGCGTCGACCGCAGGGTCCCTGTCGTAGAAACCCAGCTTGCGGCGAATCATTTCCGTGTCTTTGGGCTCGGCCCTCAGGAATAGCCAGCCGGGGCCTACGCCGTAGCTCCTGGCGTACCGGTTGAGCAAGTTCGGCGTGTCGTGCTCCGGATCCAGGGTGATGGACAACATGAAGATGTCGCGCCCCACCCGTTCCTTGAGGAGCTGTTGCACCAGCGTCAGGTTGTAGGTCGTGACCGGACAGGTTCCGTCAATGCAGTTCGTGTACATGAAGTTGATGGTCACAAACCTGTCCTTGACGCAGTCCTCGTACAGACGAACCGACCTGTTTTCATGCGTGCGCAGGATGACGTCGGGGAAGTAGCGCTTGCGGATCGTTTCCCGCGCCGACATATCGGGCCAGGCGTATTTCTCCCCCCGTGCCTGGGCCCACGCCGTGCTGGCAAAAGGCGCCATCCCCGCCATTGCCAGCCAAGTTCTTCGGTCCATCTTCGCCATGATTCATGATCTCCCTGGGGTTGACTGCATCCAAGGCCTTCGCCTAGGGATTCGGATTTGTGTCCCCGGTCTTATCGATGTCCCACCGCAACATCATGGCGTGGTCTTCGTGCAAGGTGTTGTGGCAGTGAATCATGTAGCGCCCCTCGAAGTCGCGGAAGCGGTAGAAGAGCGTGGTCAGTTCGCTATGCTGCAAGCGGGTGACATCCTTGCGCGAGTATTCGACATTGCCGGGCCCAATGACAGTGCTGTTGCGGCGCAGTATTTGGCCTTCCTCGAAATGGACGTGGATCGGGTGCATCCAGCCATCGGAGTTGTTTTGAAAGCTCCACTGTTCCGCAGTGTTCTGCTTGATCCGGAAATTCGGGGCAGCATCGTCTTCAGGGAAAAACTTGCCGTTGATCCTCCACAAACCGTTGAACCGCTCGAAACGGAAGTTGCGCTTGACACGCGGCGCCTCCCGTGCGGGCAGCGCATAGAACTGCACATTCGGGTTGGTTTCGAAATCCACGCTGTTGTCCACCACCGCTCCCGTGTCCACCCGGAACTGCAGGATGAAATTTCCCACCCCGGGCGCCACCAGCGAGCCAGGCACGTCGATGTTTTCTTCCGGGCCGCGTCCGTCATCCTGGAACAGCCGGTTTTCGAGGTAGAGCGTCTTGCCGGCCCAGGGCCTGAAGTCGATCACGATGTCCATGCGCTCGGCCACGGAGATCACCGTGCTCGTGACCTTGATCGGCCGCGGCAGCAAATTGCCGTCGTTCGCAATCTGCCAGAACGGGATCGAGGTGTTGGCCACCTTGTCGGTCAGAAACAGCTGGTAGAAGCGCGAGGGTCCGCCGTCCAGGATGCGGAAGCGATAGCGGCGCGGCTTGACATTCAAGTAAGGCTGGATCTTGCCGTTGACCAGAAATTTGTCGCCCACGATGCCGTCTTTTTCGAACAGGTCGTAGAACATCAGGCCGGTCGACTCGTGGTACAGCCGGTCGCCCAGGATCAGTGGAATGTCGTACTGGACGTTGGCATAGAAGTCGGCAGGATCCCTCACGCCGGGCAGCCGGAATCCGGTGGTCTCGTCGCCGGTATCGTATTGATTGAACAGCAGGTAAAAGCCGGCCAGGCCCTTGTAGAAGTTTTGCGCCGTGAACGATACGCGATGATCGTGGTACCACAGCGTGCCCAGCGACTCGTTGATGTCGCCGTTGGGGGCGTGGGTGCTGGCAAAGCCAGCCAGCACATTCGGGTAATGATGGTCGTAGAAACTCGCGTTGGCAATCGCGGGCTTGAGCGGGTTCGGAAAGTAGTCGAAGGCGAAGCCGTCGCTCTCCGACGGGGTGTGAGCGTTGTGCAGGTGGGTGGAGACCTGCTGAATGCCGAAGCCCCCGTTGTAGGCCGGCAGCTCGTTACGGTTGCGCACCAGGACGTGCTCGCCATAGCGCGCATGGTAGGTCGGACCGGGCACCATGCCGTCGAAACCCCATAGCCGCTGCCGCGGCAGATCAGGGCATACATAGACGAGGGCCTCTTTCTGGCGGATCTCGAAGACCTTCTGCGGCGGCCATGGGAACTTGCCCGGGTAGTTGATGAAGGCCTGATGCGGCCGCAGACGCCCCTCACCCTGGGCATTGTTCGGTGCAATGGTGGGAAGCGGGAACAACCCGTTGACGCCGTTGGGCAGCGGCCGCTTGACCGGCATGATGGGCAGCGGCTCCACAAACGCGCGCGTTGCGGGGCTCTCCATGTCCTTGGCGTTCGCCACCCGGCTGCTCAGGCCATGCTTGGCCAGCAGATAGCCTGTGCTCGTGAGCAGCCCCAGCTTCATCAGATCGCGCCGGGACGTCAGGCCCGCGCCGATGAGTTCCTGCCGATTGCGCCAAGCGTTGCGGGTGATGCTGCTCCAGCTGTATTTCAGTAAGTACATGGTTGACCCCCTTCTTTGTCTCGCATCTTTCTCGCCCTTGGTAGCGTTATCGTTCTCCGGGCCTATTTCAAGGGTTGCGGTGTGGGGCTGTTATCCGCCTTGCACCGCAACACTTCAGCGCTATTTTTTGGTTTGGTCCTGGTCTGATGACGTCCTCACGGTGCCAGCATGAAGTCACTGGCGGTAACGGTGGTTGCATCAGCAACACCAGCGAGCAGGAAGGAATCGGTACCTATCGTGACCAGCGTGTCGGCCCCCAGATCCGTGATGGCCACCAAGGTCGCAAAGGTGGCGGCCGTGATCCCTAGACCGGAGATGTTCAGCAAGTCCTGCCCGAACACCGGATCGGCATCGAAGTCGGTGACCTGGTCGTTGCCGAAGCCTGCTGCGGAGAACACGAACATGTCGTTGCCGTATCCGCCGGTCAGG
>JBOHHM010000015.1:0-3852 GCA_050725495.1 Burkholderiaceae bacterium
GTCCTGGCCAGTCACGCCGTAGCCGGCGAAATGCAAGGTTTCGAAGGCGGGCAGCCGGTGGCGCTGCTCGGCCACAGCGACGAAGCTGCGCGCCATTAGCGTGGCCGTGTCTTCGGGCGCGGCTGCCAGCCATTGCACGCCGGCGATGGCCGGCCCGGTGGCGCCGGGGCGCAGCTGCGCATGGACCTGCCAGCCGGCTTGGGCGAAGGCCCGGGCCGCGGCGATGCCGAAGCGCCCGCGGGCGCCAAGGATGAGGACGGAAGAAGCTTGCGACATGGTGGGTTTCCAGTCTGGGGTTGCGATGGAGGGAATTGTGGAAAACCAGCCGCTGTTCGACAATTGCCTAAGTTTCCATAGCTGCTATTCATGAATGAATAACAATTTCGACTGGGCCCTGATCCGCTCCTTCCTCGCGGCGCTGGACCACGGCAGCCTCCTGGGTGCGGCACGAGCGCTCCAGGCCAGCCAGCCCACGATAGGCCGCCACGTCGCCGAGCTCGAGGCGCAGCTGGGCGTGGTGCTGTTCGAGCGCACCGGTCGCGGGCTGCGGCCCACGAACGTGGCGCTGCGCCTGGCCGATGCGGCGCGCGCCATGGAAAGCGGCGCTCACCAGCTGGCGCGCGCGGCCTCTGGCGCGGACGCGGGCATCCTGGGCAGCGTTCGCATCACAGCCAGCCAGCCTGTGGCCTGCATCCTGCTGCCGCCCGTGCTCGCGCAGATGCGGCTGGCCCTGCCGCAGGTGCAGGTGGAACTGGTCTCGAGCAACCAGGTCAGCAACCTCTTGCGGCGCGAGGCCGACATTGCCCTGCGCATGGTCCAGCCCGACCAGTCCAGCCTGGTGGCCAAGCGCATCGGCAAGGTGACGCTGGGCGCCTATGCCCACCGCGACTACCTGCGCCGGCGCGGCACGCCGAAGCAGCCGCAGGACTTGCTGGCCCATGAGCTGATCGGCGACGACCGCGACGGCGTCGTGTTGCGCGGCTTCGCCAGCTTCGGCCTGGCCGTGGGGCCCGAAGCTTTCGCTTTGCGCACCGACGACCTGATTGCCTATGTCGCGGCGGTACGCGCCGGGCTGGGCATCGGCTTCATCGCCGACTATGTCGCGCGCACCGACAGCCAGCTGGTTCCCATCCTGCCCATGCTGAAAATCCCGCCCCTGCCGATCTGGCTCACAGTGCACAGGGAAATCCGCACCAACCGCCGCATCCGGGCTGTCTACGACTTTCTCAGCCGCGCCGTTGCTCAGGCTCTGTAATCAGAGCCGGTGCGCGCGTCTCACCGGATACTGGCGGCCAGCCCGATGCGCTCGATGCAGCCGGCCATCCAGTCAGCGCGCAAGGCGGGCAGCGCCTGCGCCTCCCCCAGACTGACTTCCCAGCCGTTCGCAGCGGATCGCACCTGCACGGCCTGGCCGCACCACAGCAACCAGGCCAGCCACGCCACATCCGCCGCGGTGGGGACTTCCTGCGCCGGCGCCTCCAGCAGCCAGGTCAGCGCGCGCCGCTCCAGCACGGCCAGGTTGTCACCCTGCATCCGTGCCTGCCCCGGCAAGGCCTGCACCAGGACCGCGAGGGCCTGGGCCGGGGATTCGGCCGCACCAAAGTCCTGCTGCCACCGCGCCAGCAGCTGCCCGATCGCCATGCCGCGTTGCGCCTCGGCCTGCATCAGGTCGGCGTGGTCCAGCACACGCCAGTCAATCGCAGGCGCGGTGCAGCCCGCGTTCGACGCCGTGTCGAGAAAGGTGTAGAAGCTGCGGGCATGGTCCTGGCGCACCGAGCCGGCACACACAATGGCCAGCTGGCTGACCCGCTGGCCCAGCAATTGCTGCTGCTGCACCAGCATTTTTTCGCGCAGCAGGCCGTCCCGCTCGCTGCGCAACCCGGCCAGCTCCAGCGCGTTTTTCAGATCGGCCCGCAGGCTGTCCAGATCCCAGGGCTTGGTGATGTAGCGGTAGATTTCGCCGGCATTGATGGCCTCGATCGCCTCGCCCAGCTCGGAGTAGGCGGTCGTCAGCATGCGCACGATGGCGGGGTGATGCTCGCGTGCGTAACGCAACAGTTCGTTGCCATGCGAACCCGGCATGCGCTGGTCGGACACCAGCACGGCGATCTCCGCGCCGCGCGTGCGCAGGATCTCCCGGCCCTCCTCGACCGAGGGCGCGGTCAGCACGGGCGCCATCGGGCTGACCAGACGCTCAAAATACTTGAGCGCCATGGCTTCGTCGTCGACATAAAGAATTTTGTCAGGTGTCATACGCGATCCGTCCCGAGGGCGGCCTCATTCAAGGGTTGGAAATACAGGGATACGCTGGTACCACGGCCGAGTTCGGACGCGATCTCGATGGCGCCGCTGATGGACTGGACCACGCGGCGACAAAACATCAGGCCCATGCCGTTGCCACCGCTGTGGGCACGCGTGGTGACCGGCTCGCGCGTGAGCTTGGCCAGGATGTCCGGCGCGATGCCGTGGCCGTTGTCGATGAAACGCATCCAGGGTTTCGCGGGGCCTTCGGCGGGGGCGTCGCGCCCCAGCACAATCTGCAGCGAAGGCTGGGCTTGGCCCTTGAGGGCCAGCAGCGCATTCTTGGTCAGCGTGCACAGCACCAGGTAGAGCAGGTCGCGCCGGCCCGGCAGCAGAAAATCCTCGCCCAGCCGGCTGCTGACCCAGCTGCGCTCCTCGCCTTCAAAAGGAAACTCATCCAGCAAGGCCTTGACCAGGCTGCCCGCGCTCACCGTCGGCGCCACGGCACCTGGGTAGGCGTCGCGCGCGGACTGCACAAAGGTCGACACCAGCGACTGGCAATACAGCGCGCGGCGCTCGGCGGCTTCCAGCGCTGCCATCACCTCGCCCGGCCGACGCTCGGAAAAGATGGCGCGGCCCTCCCCCGACGCCGGGGCAGGCTGGTACCGGTCCTTCAAGCCCGTCATGTAGCCTCGAATGGTCGTCAGCGGCGTGTTGAGCTCGTGCGCGAGAAAGCCCAGGGTTTCGCGCATCGCCAGCACGCGGCTTTCATGCAAGGCCCGCTCCTGGGCCTGCCGGCGGTGCAGCGCCAGGGCTTCGCGCAGCGCTGCGCGGGTCTGCATCTCGTCCAGCGGCTTCTCCAGGATCCGGAACACCTGTCCCTGGTTGACCGCGGCGATGGCCACTTCCTTCTCGGCATAGGCGGTGGCCAGCAAGCGTACCAGGTGCCGGTGCTCGCGCTGCGCCGCCTGCAGCAGTTCCATGCCGTTGCGCTGGGGCATGCGGTAATCGGTCACCAGCACGGCGATGTCGCGCTCATGCTCGCGCAGCAGGGCCAGGGCCTCGTCCACCCCGTCGGCCGTGAGGATCGTGAACTCGTCGGCCAACAGGCGGGCCACCCATTTGCGCGCCTGGGGCTCATCGTCCACAAACAGGATGGTGAGCGCTTCATGGGGGGTTGCAGGGGACGACATGGTGAAGGCTCGCTCAGGGCTGCGGGGACGCCAGGGCCAGGTCAAAAGCAAATTCGGTCCAGGCGCCGACTTCACTGCTCACGCTCAGCAGGCCACCATGGCGCTGGATGATGGCGTAGCTCACGCTCAGGCCCAGGCCCAGGCCCTGGCCGACATCGCGCGTGGTGAAGAAGGGCTCGAACACACGGGTCAGGTTGTCCGGCTCTATGCCCGTGCCGTTGTCGCGCACCGCCAGATGCAGGCGCCCGTCCCTGCTCTGGCCGCGCACCTCGATGCAGGGCTCGGCAGGCTCAGCCTTGCGCAAGGCCAGCGCAGCGTTGCTGAACAGGTTGATCAGCACGCCGATGATGGCCGGCTCGTCGCCCAGCACATGGGTGTCCAGCGGCAGGTCTTGTTGCACGTCAACGCTCTTGAGTTC
>JBOHHM010000016.1:0-14336 GCA_050725495.1 Burkholderiaceae bacterium
GTGAGCTCCTTGGCCAGGTACATCGCGATCTGGCGCGGCCGCGCAATGCTGGCGGGCCGCTTCTTGGAATACATGTCGGCGACCTTGATCTTGTAATAGTCGGCCACGGTTTTTTGGATGTTTTCCACCGAAATCTGCCGGTTCTGGATGCTCAGCAGGTCGCGCAGCGCTTCGCGTGCGAGCTGGATCGAAATTTCCTTGTGGTTGAAGCGCGAGTAGGCCAGGATCTTGCGCAGCGCGCCTTCGAGCTCGCGCACGTTGGAGCGCACGTTCTTGGCCACGAAGAACGCGACCTCCTCGGGCATTTCGGCGCCTTCCGCACGCGACTTGTTGATCAGAATCGCGACCCGCATCTCGAGCTCGGGCGGCTCGATCGCCACCGTCAGCCCCGAGTCAAAGCGCGAGACCAAGCGTTCATGGATGTCGACCAGGCCCTTGGGGTAGGTGTCGCTGGTCATCACGATGTGCGATTTCTTGGCCAGCAGGGCTTCGAAGGCGTTGAAGAATTCTTCCTGGGTGCGGTCCTTGTTGGCGAAGAACTGCACATCGTCGATCAGCAGCAGGTCGAGCGAGTGGTAGCGTTCCTTGAACTCGTCAAAAGTCTTGCGCTGGTAGGCCTTAACCACATCCGAGACAAACTGCTCGGCATGGATGTAGAGAACTTTGGCGTCGGGGCGGTCGGCCAGCAGCCGGTTGCCCACGGCATGGACCAGATGGGTCTTGCCCAGCCCCACCCCGCCATAGATGAACAGCGGGTTGTACAGCTGGCCCGGCATGCCGGCCACGTGCATGGCGGCGGCGCGCGCCATGCGGTTGGCCGTGCCCTCGACCAGGGTGTCAAAGGTCAGCGCCGTGTTGAGGCGGGTTTTGAAGGCTGCCTGGCCGTTGTCATCGCCCAGCCCCGCCGGCTCAGGAGGCGCTCGCAATTCCGTGACGGCGGGGGCAACATAAGACCTGATGGTCGTTTCCCTGGGGGTAAGTGCCAACTCAAGAACTACCGGTTGGCCGTAGAGTTTCTCCAGCAGGCCCGAGATCCGGCTGGCATACTGGGCCCGGATCCAGTCGAGCTTGAAACGGTTGGCGATGAACACGGTGACCCTGGACAGGTCGTCGGCGACCTGGGCGGTCAGGGGCTTGATCCAGGTGTTGAACTGCTGTTCGGGCAATTCCTGGGCCAGCAGATCAACGCAGGCCTGCCACAGGCCCTGCCCCACGCCTTGGCTGGCGCCGCCAGCCATGCTGGAGTTTTTTCCCTCGGTCATTCTTGGAATAAGATTTTGTGGATATTTCGAACTTTTTGTACTCTGCATTCTAATTTATCAAGGTCTTATCCACAACTTTGCCAGCCAGGCGTCACGTTCCCGCCACGCAACGCCGACAGGGCTTGAGGTCTTGCCGGGCTTCGGAAAGTTTGCGATAATTATCAGTTTCCCTGAAAAGCGTTCAGGGCGATTTGACCAAGGCCTTGCCAGAGTTTGAACGGATCTTCGTTCGAACATCGGGTGGCGGGCCGGAACTGAAGCTCCAAGGAATCCAATATGAAACGCACTTACCAACCTTCCAAAGTTCGCCGCGCGCGCACCCACGGCTTTCTCGTTCGCATGAAGACCCGCGGTGGCCGTGCCGTCATCAATGCACGCCGCGCCAAGGGCCGCAAGCGTCTGGCCGTCTAAGTTGGCGCTGGCTGGCGCCAGGCACAGGTTGTTCTCGTGCAGCGGCTGAAAACGCGGGTGCAGTTTCAGGCGGCGATGGCGGGAGGCACGGTTTCCCGCACGGCGCATTTTGTGCTGCACCGCACCGCGCTCGATGCCGGGCCCATTTCGTCAGATGCTCCATCCACAGGGCCTGAGTCCTTGCGACAGCAGGCCCTGTTTGCTGTTCGCGATGTCTGGGTCGGCGCCCTGGTGCCCAAGCGCTGGGCCAAGCGCGCTGTCACGCGCAACGCCATCAAACGCCAGATCTACAACGTGAGCGCCGCCTTCGAGACGCACCTGCCCGTCGCCGCCCATGTGGTGCGCTTGCGTGCCGGCTTTGACCGCACTCAGTTCGTCAGCGCCTCCTCTGCGGTGCTCAAGCAGACCGTCCGCACCGAACTCCAGCAGCTTTTCAGCATGGCGGCCGACCGTCCGCGCGCGGAGCAGCAGGCATGATCAAGGCCGTGTTGATCACGCTGGTCAAGGGCTATCGCCTGCTGCTGAGCCCTTGGCTGGGTTCGGCCTGCCGTTTCGAGCCGACCTGCTCGGCCTATTCACTGCAGGCTCTCGAAGCTCACGGTGCGGCCGTCGGCAGCTACCTCACGCTCAGGCGCCTGGCGCGCTGCCACCCCTGGTGCGAGGGCGGGCATGACCCGGTTCCCAAGACGCCATTCGCAAAACCCCGGCTGTTTACCCAGCTGCCGTTTCCTTCCTCACACAAGAAGTCTTCATGAACGACATTCGCCGCACCATTCTGTGGGTGATTTTTGGTTTCTCCATGGTTTTGCTGTGGGATCAGTGGCAGGTTTTCAGCGGCCACAAGGCCACGTTTTTCCCGACGCCGGCCAAGCAGGCGGCCAGCGCGCCGGCCGCCCCCGCATCGAGCGTTCCGTCCAGCGCCGTTCCTGCCACGAATTCAGTGGCGGCTGGCGCCGTGCCCACGGGGGCTGCAGCTGCAGTTCCTGGTACGGCAGCGGCCGCACCGAAAGAGCGCATTACGGTCAGCACCGACGTGATGCGGCTGAGCTTTGACAGCGAAGGCGGCTCGCTGGTGCGCACCGACTTCCTCAAGCACCACGACATGACCGACAAGACGGCTACCTTCGTGCTGCTCGACGACAGCGCGACGCGCGTCTATGTGGCGCAGACCGGCCTGATCGGCGGCAACTACCCGACCCACAAGACCGCGATGACGTTCAGCGGCGAGCGCGAGCTCAAGGACGGCGCCAATGAACTGGTACTCAAGTTCGAGTCGCCCGATCTCGGTGGCCTGAAGCTGGTCAAGAGCTACAGGCTCAAGCGCGGCGCCTACGAGGTGGCCGTCAAGCATGAAGTCGTGAACACGGGTAGCGCACCGGTCTCGCCGCAGCTGTACCTGCAGCTGGTGCGCGACGGCAACAAGCCGCCGGGCGAGTCGTCGTTTTACTCCACTTTCACCGGCCCGGCGGTCTACACCGAGGCCAAGAAATACCAGAAGGTCGAGTTCAGCGACATCGAGAAGAACAAGTTCGAGATCGAGAAGCAGGCCACCAACGGCTACGTGGCCATGGTCCAGCATTATTTCGCCTCGGCCTGGCTGCTCGCCGACGGCCTCAAGCGCGAGCTGTTCATGCGCAAGGTCGACACCAACCTCTACGCCGTGGGCATGATCACCCCACTGGACGCGATCGAGCCCGGCGCCAGCAAGGCGGTCGAGGCACTTTTTTTTGCCGGCCCGCAGGAAGAGAAAAAGCTCGAGGCGCTGACACCGGGCCTGGAACTGGTCAAGGACTATGGCTGGCTCACGATCCTGGCCAAGCCGCTGTACTGGCTGCTCGACCAGCTCAATGGCCTGCTCGGCAACTGGGGCTGGGCGATCGTCGCGCTGGTGGTGCTGATCAAGGCTGCGTTCTACTGGCTCAATGCCAAGGCCTACGCCAGCATGGCCAAGATGAAGGCCATCAACCCCAAGATCACCGAAATGCGCGAGCGCCTGAAGGACAAGCCGCAGCAGATGCAGCAGGAAATGATGAAGATCTACCGCGAGGAAAAGGTCAACCCCATGGGCGGCTGCTTTCCCATCATGATCCAGATCCCGGTGTTCATCGCGCTGTACTGGGTGCTGCTGTCCAGCGTGGAAATGCGCAACGCGCCTTGGCTGCTGTGGGTCAAGGACCTGTCGGCGCCCGACCCGTTCTTCATCTTGCCCCTGGTGATGACCGCCACGACGATGCTGCAGACCTGGCTCAACCCCACGCCCCCGGACCCGATGCAGGCCAAGATGATGTGGTACATGCCGCTGGCCTTCAGCGTGATGTTCTTCTTCTTCCCGGCCGGCTTGGTGCTGTACTGGCTGACCAACAACATCTTGTCGATTGCCCAGCAGTGGTTTATTAACAAGCGCCTGGGCGTGCTCGGCAAGTAAAGCCGCGCGACGCGACAAAGGGCCGCCAAGCAGCGGCCCTTTTTGCTGCAAGATACGAACATGCTCGCACGCCAGCAAGACCCCATCGCCGCCATCGCCACAGCGCCCGGGCGCGGTGCGGTGGGCATCGTGCGGGTCAGCGGCAAATCGGTCACGCCGGTCATCGAGGCGGTCTGCGGCCGAGCGCTGAAAGCGCGCGAGGCCACCTACCTCGCGTTTCATGACCAGCATGGTCAGCCCATCGACCGAGGCCTGGCGATTCATTTCCCGGCGCCGAACTCCTACACCGGCGAGGACGTGCTCGAACTGCAGGCCCATGGCGGGCCCGTGGTCCTGCAGCTGCTGCTGGCGCGCTGCCTGGAGGCTGGCTCGGCCGTCGATCCCGCCACCGGCCAGCCGCGGCTGGCCGGGCTGCGTGTCGCGCAGCCGGGCGAGTTCACCGAGCGGGCCTTTCTGAACGACAAGATGGACCTGGCGCAGGCCGAGGCCATCGCCGATTTGATCGACGCCAGCACCGAGGCCGCCGCGCGCTCGGCCAGCCGCTCGCTGTCGGGCGAGTTCTCGCGCGAAATCCACGGCTTGCGCGACGCCCTGATCCACCTGCGCATGCTGGTGGAGGCCACGCTGGACTTCCCCGAGGAGGAGATCGACTTTCTGCGCCAGGCTGACGCGCAAGGCCAGCTGTGCGGGCTGCAGCAAAGCCTGGTCGCCGTGATGCAGCGAGCCCAGCAGGGCGCGCTGCTGCGCGAAGGCATCAAGGTGGTGATCGCGGGCCAGCCCAACGCCGGCAAGTCCTCGCTGCTCAATGCGCTGGCTGGCGCCGAGCTGGCCATCGTCACGCCGATTGCCGGCACCACGCGCGACAAGGTCGCGCAGACCATCCAGATCGAGGGCGTTCCGGTCCATGTGATCGACACGGCGGGCTTGCGCGAGAGCGAGGACGAGGTCGAGAAAATCGGCATCGAGCGCGCCTGGGCCGAAATCGCGGAGGCCGATGCCGTGCTGTTCCTGCATGACCTCACGCGCTCGGATGCTACAGAATATATAGCAGATGACGCCCGGATTGCGGGAACTCTGGCCCAAAAACTCTCGAAAAATGTGCCGGTGGTCGAGGTCTGGAACAAGCAGGATGCGGCCAGCGGCGCAGCCCCGCACAAGGGCATCATGCTCTCGGCCAAAACCGGCGCCGGGCTCGATGCGCTGCGCCGCTCGCTGCTCGAGATCGTGGGCTGGCAGTCGGCACCCGAGGGGGTCTATATCGCGCGCGAACGCCATGTGCAGGCGCTGCGCCGGGTCGACGCCCATTTGATGGAGGCCGCCTCCCACCTGGCGGCCCAGGCGCAGTCGCTGGACCTGCTGGCCGAAGAACTGAGGCTGGCGCAAAACGCGCTCAACGAGATCACCGGCGAATTCAGCTCCGATGACCTGTTGGGCGTGATTTTCTCGAAATTCTGTATCGGAAAATAAAAAGCAAAAAGTCAAGGAATAAATCACGACACGAAGAAATAGTCGTAACAATACGTCGATTTCTCTTGTGTGCAAGGGTCGCTCGGGCTACCGTGGCGCCATCATGAATTTCTCACAGCCCGCTTCCGTCAAGTTCAATGTGCACGACCTGATCCGGGCGATCACCCAGAACAGCTCCTACGACGCACTGACCTGTGCGCTGAGCGGGGCCCAGTGGGAGCTGCTGATCAGCTACATGCAGCCCTTTGCGCTGTCGCAGGGCCAGGTTTTGATTGAACAGGGCGCGCTGGACCGCACCCTGTACCTCGTGGAAAGCGGCACGCTGAGTGTTCACTACGAGGACGAGGACGGCAGCATGAAGCTGGCCATCCTCAACCCCGGCTCGGTGGTCGGCGAAGGCGCTTTCTTCTCACGCCAGCCGCGCAATGCCAGCGTGATGGGCACCGGCCCCTGCAAGCTGTGGTGTCTCACCCCCCTGCGCTTCACCGAAATGGCGAACCGCCAGCCTGCCCTGGCGCTGGAACTGGCCATGGGACTCGGCGGGGTGATCGCCAAGCGTCTGTCCAACAGGCCCAAGCGCGTCACCGTGACCTGAGAAGCGCCCGGCGGCACCCAGTCGCTCCTGACGCAGGCCAGCCGCCACGCAGTGGCAAAAAGTGAGGACTATTTCACACGTCTTGCATCGAGCGGCGCCAGAAATTCAATCTTTCGGCTTCAAAACCGCTGGCTTTCGAGGCGAGGGCTTTTACACTCGTGTGAAGCGTCGCCCCCAGGCCGACGCGAACAAGGCATTCAGATACAAAGAAAGCGCGCCATGTCTTTGATCCGCTGGTTCTTTCGCAAAACGCAGCTCAAATCGAGGCTGGGCGCCGACTTGCAGCATTCCAACAGGCCGGTGCTGTCGACCAGAAACAGCTCGGCCCGGGTCGCGCTGGACCACCCCGACAACGCTGCGCGGCACAAGAGCGAACGCACGGCACGCCGGGAGCTCCTTTATGGCGTGATTCGGGAGTCCATGGTGCGCGCCGGTGTGCTGTCGGCCAGCTACAAGTTCAAAGTGCTGTCGCTGGACCGGCGTGGCCGCCAGTTCGTCGTGATGGTCGATCTGGCCCGCGAATTCGGCTCCGACATTGACCAGCAGTCGATGGTTGAAACCATCATCGCCCAGCGCGCCAAGGCACGCCACGACATCGAGGTGACGGCCGTGTACTGGCGCATGAGCATGCAGGTCACGGTGGCCGCTGCGCCGTCGCGGCCGGCGCCCCTGTCCGCGGCCGCGCCCGCCCAGACGGCGCCTCACAAGCCGCGCAGCTACGCCCTGCTCACGGGCTACGAAGACACGGAGCTGCCCGGGCCCGAAGTGCGCACGCCGGGTTTGAGCGCCACCCAGTACGGGGACCTGTAAGCCGCGTCCCCGCCCGGGGCGCGCCGGATTTGAGCCGCACGGGCCGGGCCTGCTCAGTGGCCCTCGAAATCGACCAGCGTGAACAGCGGCAGACCGGCCTCACGCAGGCGCGCCGAGCCGCCGAGCTCGGGCAGGTCCACAATGGCCGCGCCTTCCGTCACGCGGGCGCCGAGCTTTTCCAGCAGCTTCTTGCCGGCCATCATGGTGCCGCCCGTGGCGATCAGGTCGTCGATCAGGAGCACCCGCTCGCCGGGCTTGACGGCGTCGGTGTGCAGCTCCACCGTGGCGCTGCCGTACTCGAGCTCGTAGGTCTCCTCCACCGTGGTGAACGGCAGCCTGCCTTTCTTGCGGATCGGCACGAAGCCGACATTGAGCTCGTAGGCGACCACGGCGCCCAGAATGAAGCCGCGCGCGTCCAGGCCTGCGACCACATCGGGCCGCAGCCCCGCATCCATGTAGCGGTGCACAAAGGCGTCGATCAGCACGCGAAACAGCTTGGGGTCTTGCAGCAGCGGCGTGATGTCGCGAAACTGCACGCCCGGCGCCGGCCAGTCGGGCACGGTGCGGATGTGGTTCTTCAGGTACTGGTTGATGCTGAGGTGTTGCATGGTTTGCGCGAATCCGGTGTATCAACCCTTGAGCAGTTTGTCCTCGGCCACGGCCAGCGTCTCGGGTTTGCCCGAGAGCACCAGCGTATCACCATCCTGCAGCGGCGCGTCGTCTTCGGGCACCACGGTCTTGCCATTGCTGCGCCGCAGGCTCACCACGCGCACCCCGACGGCGTGCAGTGCCAGGTGGTTGAGCGGCAGGCCTATGGACTTGGCACCCAGGGGCAGGGTCAGGGTCGACAGGCGCTCGTGCTCGCGCTCATGAACGGTATCGTCGTCGGCGCCGTGGAAATAGCCGCGCAGCAGGTTGTAGCGCGCATCGCGCTGGTCCTGCACGATGCGGATCACTCGGCGCATGGGCACGCCCACCAGCGCCAGCGCATGGCTGGCCAGCATCAGGGAGCCCTCGATGGCTTCGGGCACGACTTCGGTGGCGCCGGCCGCCTGCAGCTTCTCCAGGTCATGGTCGTCCTGGGTGCGCACGATCACGGGAACCTGGGGCGCGTGGGCCCGGGTGTTGGCCAGCACCTTGAGCGCGCCGGCCACATCCAGGTAGGTCACGACCACGGCGCTGGCGCGAGCCAGGCCGGCCGCCATCAGCGCCTGCAGCCGGGCTGCGTCGCCAAACACCACCGAGTCCCCGGCGGCCGCCGCCTGGCGCACGCGGTCGGGGTCGAGGTCCAACGCCATGTAGGGAATGCCTTCGCGCTCCAGCATGCGCGCCAGGTTCTGGCCGCAGCGGCCATAGCCGCAAATGATCACATGCTTGTTGGCGTTGATCGACTTGCGCGCGATCGTCGTCATCTGCAGCGACTGCTGCAGCCACTCGCTGCTCACCAGCTTCATCACGATGCGATTGCTGTACATGACGATGAAGGGCGTGGCCAGCATCGACAGCACCATGCTCGCCAGGATCGGGTTGAGCAGCGCAGCAGGCACCAGCTTGCTCTGCTGCGCCAGCGCCAGCAGCACGAAGCCGAATTCGCCGGCCTGCGCCAGGTACAGGCCGGTGCGCAGCGAGGTCCCCATGGAGGCGCCCAGGGCCTTGGCCAGCGCCGTGATCAGCACCAGCTTGGCCAGCACCGGCAGCGTGATCAGCAGCAGCACCAGGGGCCAGCGCTCCAGCACGAGACGCCAGTCGAGCATCATGCCGATGGTGATGAAAAACAGGCCCAGCAGCACATCGTGAAACGGCCGGATGTCGGTTTCGACCTGGTGCTTGTATTCGGTTTCGGAGATCAGCATGCCGGCGATGAAGGCCCCGAGCGCCAGGCTCAGGCCCGCCAGCTCGGTCAGCCAGGCCAGGCCCAGCGTGATCATCAGCAGGTTGAGCACGAACAGCTCCTCGCTCTTGCGCCGCGCCACCAGGGTGAGCCACCAACGCATCACGCGCTGGCCGCCGGCCAGCAGCACGGCGATCAGGGCGGCGGCCTTCAGGCCCGCGATCGCCAGCGCCATGAACAGCTTTTCGGGGCTGGAGCCGAGGGCGGGGATCAGCACCAGCAGCGGCACGACGGCCAGGTCCTGGAACAGCAGCACGCCGATCACGCGCTTGCCGTGTTCGGACTCCATCTCCAGCCGCTCGGCCATCAGCTTGACCACGATGGCCGTGCTGCTCATCACGAGCGCGCCCGACAGCGCCAGCGCCGTCTGCCAGCGCATGGGCCACAGCGTGGGCGCCATGGTGGACAGCATCAGCGAGCCCAGGGTGGCCAGCAGCATGGTCAGCACGACCTGGAACAGGCCCAGGCCGAACACGTGGCTGCGCATGGCGCGCAGCTTGGGCAGGTTGAACTCCAGCCCGATCACGAACATCAGGAACACCACGCCGAACTCGCCCAGGTGCCTGACGACCTCGGAGTTCTGCGCCAGGGCCATGGCGTTGGGGCCGATCAGCACGCCCACGGCCAGGTAACCGAGCATGGGCGGTAGTTTCAGCGAGCGGCAGGCTACCACGCCCAGCACGGCCGCCAGAAGGTAAAGGAGCGTGAGTTCCAGCGAGGTCATCCCCCGATGCTAGCAAGCCGTGTGCCCCCATGCGCCTTCGGACGGCGCCGCTGGCGCTCAGGGCATGCCCAGGCCCCGCTTCCTGAGGCCGCCGATAAAATGGCGGCATGACCCTTCGACCCGCTCAGGACCGGCATTTCGATGCCGCGCAGGCCATTCGCCTGGCTCAGGAAACCTTCGACATCGAGGCCGCAGCCGTGCTGGGACTCAAGTCGCGCGCCAATGAGGCCTTTGCCCAGGCGGTCTGCATGATGCTGAATGTGCGCGGGCGGGTGGTCGTGATGGGCATGGGCAAGAGCGGCCATGTGGGCCGCAAGATCACGGCCACCCTGGCCTCGACCGGCACGCCGGCGATGTTTGTGCATCCGGCCGAAGCCAGCCATGGCGACCTCGGCATGATCAAGCCGATCGACCTCGTGCTCGCGATCTCCAACAGCGGCGAGAGCGAGGAATTGACCGTCATTTTGCCGGTGCTCAAGCGCCAGGGCGTGCCCCTGGTGGCCATCACCGGCGGCCTGCAGTCCAGCCTGGCCCAGTGTGCCGACGTCACGCTCGACAGCAGCGTGGAAAAGGAAGCCTGTCCGCTGAACCTGGCGCCCACGGCCAGCACCACGGCGCAGCTGGCCCTGGGCGACGCGCTGGCCGTGGCCCTGCTTGATGCGCGAGGCTTCAAGGCCGAGGATTTCGCGCGTTCGCACCCCGGCGGCGCGCTCGGGCGCAAGCTGCTGACCCATGTGAGCGATGTCATGCGCAGCGGACGCGATGTGCCGCGCGTGGGCCCGCAGACCGCTTTCGGCGACCTGATGCGTGAAATGGGCGCCAAGGGGCTGGGTGCCTCGGCCGTGGTCGATGAGCAGGACCGCGTGCTGGGCATCTTCACCGACGGCGATCTGCGCCGGCTGATCGAAAAAGGCGCTGACCTGCGTGGCGTCACGGCCGGCGAGGTCATGCACCTGCGCCCGCGCACCATCGGCGCCGATGCGCTGGCGGTCGAGGCCGTCGAGCTGATGGAGCAGCACCGCATCACCAGCGTGCTGGTGGTCGATGACGAAGGCCGGCTGTGCGGCGCGCTCAACACCAACGACCTGATGCGTGCCAAGGTCATCTGAGGCCGCCATGAGTCCCGCGCTTTATTTCCCGCCGGAACTGCTGCTCCAAGCCCAGGGCATCCGCGTCGCCTTCTTCGATGTCGACGGCGTGCTGACCGACGGCGGCCTCTACATTTCCGAACACGGCGAAACCCTCAAGCGCTTCAGCATTCTCGATGGGCTGGGCCTCAAGCTGCTGCAGCAGGCCGGCATCACGCCGGCCGTGATCACGGGCCGCGACTCCCAGCCGCTGCGCCTGCGCCTGCAGGCGCTGGGCATCACCCATGTGCACTACGGCACCGAGCACAAGCGGCCGGCGGCCGAGAAAACCCTGCAGGCCCTGGGCCTGGACTGGCGCCAGGCGGCGGCCATGGGCGACGACTGGCCCGACCTGGCGGTCATGTGCCGCAGCGCCTTCGCCTGCGCGCCGGTCAACGCCCATGCCGAGGTCAGGGCCGCGGCCCACCATGTGACGTCCGCCCGCGGCGGAGATGGTGCGGCGCGCGAGTTCTGCGACCTGCTGTTGGTCGCCAGCGGCCAGTATGCGGGCCTGCTGGCCGCGCACCAATCAGGCGGCCCTCGATGAGGAGCGCCCTGGGTCTGCTGCGCGAGGCCTGGGACCGCGCATCGATCTACCTGCCGCTTGTTTTGATGGGGCTGCTGGCCCTGGGCAGCTACTGGCTGGTGCGCAACGCCCCGATCTTCGACGCCCCGCAGGCCCAGCGGCCGGCCCGGCACGAACCCGACTACTTCATGCGCGGCTTCGGGGTCAAAACCTTTGACGCCGCGGGCCGGCTCAAGAGCGAGGTGTTGGGCACCGAGGCGCGCCACTTTCCCGATACCGACACGCTCGAAATCGACAAGGCGCGCCTGCGCACCATCAGCCCCGAGGGCCGCCTGACCACGGCCAGCGCCGACCGCGCGCTGTCCAATGCCGACGGCTCGGAGGTGCAGCTGTTCGGCAACGCCGTCGTGGTGCGCGACGCCGCCAGCGACCCCTCGGGCAAGCCGCTGCCGCGCCTGGAGTTCCGCGGCGAGTTTCTGCACGCCTTTCTGAACAGCGAGCGCGTCAAATCGCACAAACCGGTCGTTCTGCTGCGCGGCCAGGACCAGTTCACGGCCGACGCCATGGACTATGACAACCTGGACCGCGTGATGGACATGCGCGGCCGTGTCAAGGGCTTGCTGATCCCGCGCCCGGCGCAGTCCCCCCCCTAGTACAACATCCCTGAAATAGCTTTCAATAAATAAGAGATTGAAGTAAACTTGAAGGCATGGGTCGAGGACGTCGAGCACAGCCAATCAAACTATCGCGAGAAGAGCGTAAGTCGCTGGAGTTGTTGACCCGTCGCGGAACAGCGGAGCACCGGCAAGTGGTTCGAGCGCAGATCGCGCTGAGGGCCGACCGAGGCGAGGCGACGGCGTCGATTGCGCAGGCGCTTGGCGTATCCGTGCAGACCGTGTCGCATTGGCGCACTCGCCTGGCCCGCAAAGGCGTTCAAGGATTGCAGGAGGTGCCGCGTCCTGGTCGCCCCCGGCGTATTGGTGAGGCGCAACGGCTGGAACTGCTGGCCCTCGCCTGCGAGCCGGCTGAACCGCAGGGGCGGGCTACGCCGACCCTGGACGAATTGGTTGATCGTGCCGTCGAGCGCGGTGTGGTCAAGCAGATCAGCCGCAGCCATCTGCAACGCATTCTGCAAGCGGGCGACATGCGCCCGCACCGCGTGCGGCAGTGGCTGCACAGCCCCGACCCGCAGTTCCGGGAGAAGGTCAACGAGATCTGCGAGTTGTACCGCCAGGCGCCCAAGGGCTCGGTCGTGCTGTCCATCGATGAGAAGACGGGGATCCAGGCCATCGAGCGCAAACATGCGGACCGCGCGCCCAAGCCCGGTCGAGCGCGTCGGCGCGAGTTCGAATACATTCGCCACGGCACGCAAGCCCTCATTGCCGCGATGGACGTGCACTCGGGGCGCGTCATCGGCAGTTGCACGGATCGGCGTACGCAAGCTGATCTCGTGGCTTTCATGGAGCAGGTCGCACTGGCCTACCCCAAGGGTCGTATCCACATCGTGTGGGACAACCTCAACACCCACCGAGCGCAGGCCGTGTGGGATGATTTCAATGCCCGACACGATCAGCGGTTTGTCTTTCACTTCACGCCGCTGCATGCAAGCTGGGTCAATCAGATCGAGCTGCTGTTTGGCATCTACTCGCGCCGCGTTTTGCGCCACGCAAGCCATACGTCCATTGAGCATCTGCGTCAGCGCACCGAAGCCTTTGTGGCGCAACGCAATCAGGCGCCCAAGCCGTTCAAATGGACATTTGCCGGCTTTGAGCTACAAACTGGCGAACCCCTGAGGTTCAACAACGGTGCCAACGTTCGACGTACAAAGAAGGGCCGCTGAGCTACAGCGCCAACTCGCCACGCTGACCGGTCACGAGCAGGCCAAGGTGCGCCCCTACGGCAAACACCTGCTGATCCAGATGCACAGAGACGACACCGTCGACACCGTGGCGCGCATCACCGAGGTCGCCCGCAACAGATACGCCGCGGCGTTTCGCAGCCACACCGGTCGCTGGGAGCCGCTGCCAAGCACCGGCACTCTCCCCGAAACCGCCGCATTGGTCGTCAGCCTGCTTGCGCCTTACCTTGATCCTAATAATTAAACTAATTTACGGGATGTTGTACTAGGAGGAATGCCATGGCCCCACTGGTTTTCATCACCGGCGCCTCCAGCGGCCTTGGCCAGGCCCTGGCTTGGCGCTTTCTCAGGGCCGGCTACCGGCTGGCCCTGGTGGCGCGCCGCAGTTCCGAAATCGAGTCATGGGCCGGCCAGTTCGGAATCGGCGCAGATCGCTATCAAATTTATAGTGCCGACGTGTCCGTGGCCCCCAGCATCGTGGCCGCCGGCCAGACCTGCCTGGCGACCCAGGGCCTGCCCGAGGTCGTGATCGCCAATGCTGGCATCAGCGTAGGCATGGACACGGCGGCGCGCGAAGATCTGGACGTGATGGCGCGCACCTTCGCGACCAACAACCTGGGCATGGCCGCGACCTTCCATCCGTTCATCGAGCCCATGAAACAGCGCGGCTCGGGTGCGCTCGTCGGCATAGGCAGCGTGGCCGGTATTCGCGGCCTGCCCGGGCACGGCGCCTACTGCGCCAGCAAGGCGGCCGTCATCAGCTACTGCGAAAGCCTGCGCGGCGAGCTACGGTCCAGCGGCGTGAAGGTCGTCACCCTGTGCCCGGGCTATATCGACACGCCGCTGACCCGGCAGAACCGCTACGCCATGCCGTTTCTGATGCAGCCTGAGGCCTTTGCCGATCAGGCGTTTGCGGCCATTGCGGCCGGTGCCAGCTACCGCGTGATTCCGTGGCAAATGGGCCTGGTGGCCAAGCTGCTGCGCCTGCTGCCCAATGCCGTGTTCGACAGGGCGCTGGCCGGTCGGCCCCGCAAGCACCGCCAGAGCGAGGACTGAAAAGCAAAAAGGCTCCGTAAGGAGCCTTTTGTTCATGGGACGAGGGTGCTTAGTAGCCGCCACCACCGTAGCCGCCACCACCGCCGCCGCCACTGCGGCCGCCGCCGCGCGGACCGGCACCGTAGGGGCTGCGGAAACCACCGTCGCCGCCGCCACCGCCACTGCGGCCACCGCCGCCGTAGCC
>JBOHHM010000017.1:0-4688 GCA_050725495.1 Burkholderiaceae bacterium
TCAACGCTTCGCCCACACCCTCACGAATGCGCACGCATGACTCGGGGCCGCCGTAGCTGGCTAAGCCTTCAACGTATGACTCTTTCATTCACAACACTTTGCCGGTTTTGACCGGCGCACGGAGACAACGATGTGGACCCAACGCCTGATGTGGATGGCCTGGCCTGCCTTTTTGGTGGCCGGCCTGCTGGAAATGCTGGTGTTTGCGATGGTCGACCCGCAGGACTTGCACTGGCTGGGCCAGCCTCTGGAGGTGTCGCGCCAGAGCATTTACACCGTGGGCTTCTTCGTGTTCTGGGCCATCACCATGGCCTCCAGCGCCCTGACCACGCTGCTGTCCATATCACCCTTTGAGGTGAATCGCTGCCCGTTTCCGGTGGGCCAGCGGCCAGTCGACTGCAACAAGGGCGACCGCTGCTGCTGACGCGAGAGCTGGCCCAGCAGCGCCTGGTCGCATCGCTCAGACCTTGATGGCTCTGGCCGCGTCGTACGCCCGTTCCGCCTCATTCAAGGTTTCAAACTCGGCTGCCAGAAAATCAATGAGATGGCGCACCGAAGGCAGCAAGCCCCTTCGTGACGGGAAGACCGCATGCACGACGCCGCTGCGCGGCACCCACCGCGGCAGCACCTCCACCAGCGATCCCTCCAGCAACTCCTTGTAGACCATCATGGTCGGGAGCTGTGCGACGCCCACGCCCTTCAGCACCCCGAAGCGCAGCGCAACCATGTCATCGGCGATCAACCGGGGCTCATGGCGCACCAGGGCAGTTCTCCCCTCCGGGCCTTCCAAAGACCAGATGTGCTCTTTCTGCGGCGGGCCCAGGTCCAGACTGGGCAGGCGACTCAGGTCCGCCGGCACCAGCGGCGCGGTGAGGTGTTCGAACAGCCGGGGGTGCGCCACCAGCCGCTGCGTGCTATGACCGAACACCTTCATGACCAGGTCCGAATCCTCCAGCGGAGGGAAGCGCACCCGCAAGGCGATGTCCAGGCCTTCGCGGATCACATCGACGCGGCGGTTGGTGCTCTCCACATGGACCTGCACGCGCGGGCACTCGGCCATGAACTTCGCCACCATCTCGCCGAACTGGTAGTAGAGCAGCGCCGGCGGACAGCTCAAACGGACGATGCCTTGAGGTTCTGAGTGCGTGCGGTCAATCACCTCTTGCGCGGCATTGGCCTCCACCAGCATGGCCATGCAGCGGCTGTAGTACTCCTGGCCGATTTCGGTCACGGCGAAGCGCCGCGTCGAGCGTTGGATCAGGCGTACACCCAGACGCTGTTCGAGCACGGCGATGCGCCGGCTCAGCTTGGACTTGGGGCTGCCGAGTGCCCGCGCCGCCGGCGCAAAGCCGCCATGGTCGACCACCTGAACGTAGAAATACAGGTCGTTGAGATCTTGCATGGCCCTTCTATCGTTCCGTGAATGGGACTCTGATGCCAAATTATGGCCTCTACCGGATTCATCGTTCGCCTTCTATTGTTACGGGCATCAGGCGTGGCCCCCATCGGGGCCACCAGCAGGAGATGAATGATGAAGAAGGTTCTTGGTGTCTACAGTGCCTCGCGGCCGCACTGGGTGGGCGACGGTTTCCCGGTGCGCTCGCTGTTTTCCTACGACACGCTGGGGCAGCACCTCAGTCCCTTCCTGCTGCTCGACTACGCCGGCCCGGCGCAGTTCACGCCGACCGATCAGCCGCGCGGCGTCGGACAGCACCCGCATCGCGGATTCGAGACCGTCACCATCGTCTACCAGGGCGAGGTCGCGCACCGCGACTCCACGGGCAACGGCGGCGTCATCGGCCCGGGCGATGTGCAATGGATGACAGCAGCATCGGGCATCCTGCATGAGGAATTCCATTCCAGCGAGTTCACTCGCAAGGGCGGCGCACTGGAGATGGTGCAGCTGTGGGTCAATCTGCCGGCCAAGGACAAGATGGCTGCGCCAGGCTACCAGGGCATCCTCGATCGTGACATCCCGGCCGTCGACCTGCCGGGTGACGCTGGCACGCTGCGGGTGATTGCCGGCAACTACGACGGCCACGCCGGGCCGGCGCATACCTTCAGTCCCATCGATGTCTGGGATCTGCGTTTGCGCGCCGGCAAGCAAGTATTGCTGCCAATGCACGCGGGTCGCACGGCGGCGGTCGTCGTGCTGCACGGCCCGGTGCTGCTGGGTGGGCGCGAGGTGTTGCGCGACGCGCAGATGGCGCTGATGGAGCGCGAGGGCGACGAGTTGGTCCTTGAAGCGAACAGCGACGCGACGGTCCTGCTGATCAGCGGCGAGCCGCTCAACGAGCCCGTGGTGGGGCATGGGCCGTTCGTCATGAACACGCGCGAGGAGATCGTGCAGGCCGTGCAGGACTTCAGCAGTGGCCGCTTCGGTCAGATGCGGCACTGAGCACGATGCCGTTGTGCTCGCCACCGGGCACGACGGCCGGTAGCCCGTGCGCTGCGCGGGCCTCGGCGGGCAAGACGCCCAACTCCGTCCGCAAGGACACTGTTCCAACCTCAGGAGAAAACCATGACTAAACCCTATACGCGCCTCAACAAGGATCAGGCCGCGGTCCTGCTGGTCGACCACCAGGCGGGCTTACTTTCGCTGGTGCGCGATATTGAGCCGGACAAGTTCAAGAACAACGTACTGGCTCTCGCCGATCTTGCCAAGTATTTCAAGCTACCGACCATCCTGACCACCAGCTTTGAGGATGGCCCCAACGGCCCATTGGTGCCGGAGCTGAAGCAGACGTTTCCGAATGCTCCGTTCATTCCTCGTCCCGGGCAAATCAACGCCTGGGACAACGAGGACTTTGTCAAAGCGGTGAAGGCCACCGGGAAAAAGCAACTACTGATTGCCGGTGTGGTGACTGAAGTGTGCGTCGCATTCCCGGCCTTGTCAGCGCTGGCGGAGGGCTATGAGGTGTTTGTGGTGACCGACGCTTCGGGAACCTTCAATGAAGTCACGCGCCATTCGGCGTGGAACCGTATGGCCGAAGCTGGCGCGCAACTCATGACCTGGTTCGGCGTTGCGTGCGAGCTGCATCGTGATTGGCGCAACGATGTGGAAGGATTGGGCACGCTTTTCTCCAACCACATACCGGATTACCGCAATCTCATCACCGCCTACACCACGGTGAAGTCCTCGAAGTAATCGCTACTCATTCAGGGCGCGGCACCCCGACGGGTCCGCGCCCCACCTCCCTTGGAGATATCACCATGAATGCATTTCCCAACGTCGCCAACTTCAACGGCCAGCGACCTGTGATCGACCCCAACGACGCCGTGATGCTGCTGATCGACCACCAGAGCGGCCTGTTCCAGACCATCAACGACATGCCGATGCCAAAGCTGCGTGCCCACGCCGGCGCACTGGCCAAGATGGCAACGCTGTGCAAGATCCCGGTGATCACCACGGCGTCCGTGCCGCAGGGGCCGAACGGCCCGCTGATCCCGGAGATCCATGAAAACGCGCCACACGCCAAGTACGTGGCGCGCAAGGGCGAGATCAACGCCTGGGACAACCCGGACTTCGTTGCCGCGGTCAAGGCCACCGGACGCAAGACCCTGATCATCGCCGGCACCATCACCAGCGTGTGCATGGCCTTCCCAGCGATCAGTGCGGTGCATGAGGGCTACAAGGTGTTCGCGGTGGTCGACGCCTCGGGCACCTACTCGAAGATGGCGCAGGAAATCACCCTGGCGCGCGTCGTGCAGGCCGGCGTCGTGCCGATGGACACCGCGGCGGTGGCCTCGGAGCTGCAGAAGACCTGGAGCCGCGACGATGCCCTGCAGTGGGCCGAGATCTATACCAAGATCTTCCCGGAGTATCAGCTACTGATCGAGAGCCACATGAAGGCGCAGGAGGTCGTGACCCGAGGTGAAAGGCTGGACTCACAGCGCCAATAACGATGCAAGGCGCTGGCGCGCCGCAAACCAGCGCTGCAGGCGCGCCACGGGCACTCGCTGGGCCAAGCCGTGTCGCCAAGGGTCAGCAGCGCGCCTTTCGCCGGCTCAGCTGCAAGCCTGCGAATTGACAATGCGCTTGAGCGCGTCGGTATCGAGGATGCGCACATGGCGCTGCTTGACCTCGACGATGCCGTCGTCGACGAACTTGGAGAAGGTGCGGCTCACGGTTTCGAGCTTGAGGCCCAGGTAGCTGCCGATTTCCTCGCGCGTCATGCACCGCAATTTCCAGGGCTACAGCACCCAGCCCGATTGCGACCTGATCGGACTGGGCGTGTCCGCCATCGGCCGCGTGGGCGCCAGCTACAGCCAGAATGCCAAGACGCTGGACGAGTACTACGACCTGCTGGACCAGGGGCGGTTGCCGGTGGTGCGCGGCCTGGCGCTGTCGCGCGACGACCTGGTGCGGCGTGCCGTGATCATGGCCCTGATGTGCCAGGGCCAGTTGCTGTTCGAGTCGATCGAGCTGGCCTACCTGGTGGATTTCCGCAGCTACTTCGCGCCGGAGCTGGAGGCCTTGCAGGAGCTGGCCGACCAGGGCCTGGTCGTGCTCGACGATGCCGGCGTCGAGGTGACTGCGAGCGGCTGGTTCTTTGTGCGCGCCGTGGCCATGGTGTTTGACCGCTACCTGCAGGCCGATCGCAACCGGGCGCGGTTTTCCAGGATCATCTGAAGTTCGGCATGCAGACTTCGCTGGCGCTGACGGCGTTGTTGATGGGGCTGGCGGG
>JBOHHM010000018.1:0-1791 GCA_050725495.1 Burkholderiaceae bacterium
GTCCTGGTGGGCTTCTGTATTTGGTTTCCAACGCCGTTATGAGGAGGCGAGTAGCGCAGGCCCAGGCGGATCAGGGCTGGCGTTGTCTGAGCGAAGCGAGTTTAGCCAGACCCCGCCTGGGCCGAGCAACGCAGCGTACCGGCGCAACGCGCCGGGCAACGAATCCGGCTCGCCTTTCTTTTGCTTACTTTTCTTTGGCGAAGCAAAGAAAAGTGAGTCGCCCGCCGGGGCGAGACCCGGCCTGTCAGCCACCCAATCGCTACAAAATAAATAGCACCAAACGACCACAGTCCGAGAGCCACAAGCACAAAACACCTCACTCCCCGAGCGCCCACAGCACATGTTCGCGCACCAGCTCACTCACGTAGTCCAGCCGCTGGCGCAACACCTGGCGGGCCTGGGCATCGTCCTGCAGCCGCAGCGCATTGCCCAGCGCCACCGCCACATTGCGCTGCCAGCGCTCATGGCCGATGCGGCGGATCGGGCTGCCTTCGGTGTGGCGCAGAAACTCGGCCTCGCTCCAGCTGAACAGCGTCACGAGCTGTTGACCGGTCAAGCCCTGGCGCTCGTCAAAGTCCGGCAAGGCGCTGCGCTGCGCAAACTTGTTCCAGGGGCAGATCAGCTGGCAGTCGTCGCAGCCGTAGATGTGGTTGCCGATCAGCGGCCGAAGCTCCACGGGAATCGGCCCGAAATGCTCGATGGTCAGGTAGGAGATGCAGCGCCGCGCATCGAGCCGGTGCGGGGCGATGATGGCGCGGGTCGGGCAGATGTCGATGCAGGCCTGGCAGCTGCCGCAGTGCTCGGTGACCGGCTCGCTGGGCGGCAGGGCCACATCGACGTAGATCTCGCCCAGGAAGAACATCGAGCCGGCCTCGCGGTTGAGCACCAGCGTGTGCTTGCCGCGCCAGCCCTGGCCGCTGCGGGCCGCCAGCTCGGCTTCGAGCACCGGCGCCGAATCGGTGAACACGCGGTGGCCGAACGGACCGACCTCCTGCGCGATGCGGTCGCTGAGCTTTTGCAGGCGCGAGCGCAGCACCTTGTGGTAGTCGCGGCCACGGGCATAGAGGGAGACAACGCCCTCGGCAGGGTGCTTCAGGCGGTCAAACTCAATCGCCTGCCAGCCTTCGGGCGTGGTCGAGGGCAGGTAGTTCATGCGCGCCGTGATCACGCTGACCGTGCCCGGCACCAGCTCCGCGGGCCGGGCGCGCCGCAGGCCATGGGCCGCCATGTAGGCCATCTCGCCATGAAAACCCTGGGCCAGCCAGGCCATCAAGCCGGGCTCTGCGGCAGACAAGTCCACACCGGCCACGCCAATTTGGGAGAATCCCAGTTCGCGGGCCCAAGCCTGTATGTGAGAAACCAGTTGGCTGCTGTCGAACATCACCCCCAAATTGTAAAAACCTCGGCTATCCGCACGGCCGACGATGTCATGTCCAGCACCATGGTCTGGCGCGACGAGGCCGATACCCAGGCCTTTGCCACGGCGCTGGCCGCGCGCCCGGCCCTGCGCAATGCCTTCATCGAGCTTCATGGCGAGCTCGGCGCGGGCAAGACCACGCTGGTGCGCCATCTGCTGCGGGCCCTCGGTGTGCAGGGCCGCATCAAAAGCCCCACCTTTGCCGTGGTCGAGCCGCACGAGGTGAGCGGTGCCCAGGCGCCGCTGGGCCTGCCGCTTGCGATCTGGCACTTTGATTTCTACCGCTTCAGCGACCCGCGCGAATGGGAAGACGCGGGCTTTCGCGACCTGTTTGCCGCCCCGGGGCTCAAGCTGGCCGAATGGCCCGAAAAAGC
>JBOHHM010000019.1:0-9713 GCA_050725495.1 Burkholderiaceae bacterium
CTGATCGACAGCGGCATGTCCTGGCAGCAGGCCGTGGGCACGGTGTTCCTCGGCAACCTGATCGTGCTGGTGCCGATGCTGCTGATCGGCCATGCGGGCGCCAAGTACGGCATTCCCTATGCCGTGCTGGCGCGCGCCTCGTTCGGCACGCGCGGCGCGCGGCTGCCGGCGCTGCTGCGCGCCCTGGTCGCTTGCGGCTGGTACGGCATCCAGACCTGGTTCGGCGGCATGATGATCTACACGCTGGCCGGTGTCTTGATCGGCCAGCCGCTGGAGGGCGAGAAGATCGCAGGCCTGGGCATCAACCTCGGCCAGCTGATCTGCTTCCTGCTGTTCTGGGCGATCCAGTTCTACTTCGTGGTGCACGGCATCGAGTCCATCCGCAAGCTCGAGACCTATACCGCGCCGATCAAGATCGTGATCTGCTTCGTGCTGCTGGCCTGGGCCTATAAGCAGGCCGGTGGCTTCGGTCCGATCCTCGACCAGCCTTCGCAGTTCGTTGAAGGCGGCAAGAAGGCGGGCCAGTTCAGCGCCGTGTTCTGGCCTTCACTGACCGCGATGGTCGGTTTCTGGGCCACGCTGGCGCTCAACATTCCCGACTTCACGCGCTTTGCCAAGTCGCAGCGCGACCAGCTCGTCGGCCAGGCCGTGGGCCTGCCCGCGCCCATGGGCCTGCTGGCGGCGCTGGCCGTGTTCGTGACCTCGGCCACCGTGGTGATCTACGGCAAGGCGCTGTGGGACCCGGTGGACCTGGCCAGCCGCATGAGCGGCGCGGCCGTGCTGATCGCGCTCATCATCCTGCTGATCGACACCGTGAGCGTGAACCTGGCGGCCAACCTGGTCGGGCCGGCCTATGACTTCTCGGCGCTCAATCCGCGGCTCATCAGCTACAAGGTCGGCGGCTACATCACGGTGGGCATCGCGATCGTGATGATGCCGTGGAAGATCCTCGAGTCCACCCAGGGCTATATCTTCACCTGGCTGATCGGCTACTCGGCCCTGCTCGGGCCGGTGGCCGGCATCCTGATCGTCGACTACTACCTGCTGCGGCGCACCGAGCTGCAGGTCGACGAGCTCTACCGCGAGCAGGGCGCCTACAGCTACCGCGGCGGCTGGAACGGGGTCGCCGTGCTGGCCTTCTTGCTGGGCGTGCTGCCCAATGTGCCGGGCTTCCTGAACGCGGCCTTCCCGCAGAGCTTCCCCGGCGTTGGCGAGCTGTTCAAGCAGATCTACACCTACGCCTGGTTCATCGGACTGGCGATCGCCGCGCTGGTCTACCGCGTCGGCATGGCCGGCAAGCTGGCGGCGCAGAGCGCGGCGCTGGGCCGCGCCTGACCAACCGGCCCAGCACAGCGGCCTCATTTCCGGAGCAAGCCTCATGAGTACAGCCCTTTTGATCCGCGGCGGCACGGTGGTCAACGCCGAGCGCGAGTTCGCCGCCGATGTCCTGTGCGTGGACGGCCGCATCGCAGCCGTCGGCGCCGACCTGCGGGACCAGGCCCCGTCTGGCACGCAGATGCTGGACGCCAGCGGCCAATACCTGCTGCCCGGCGGCATCGACCCCCACACCCATATGCAGCTGCCGTTCATGGGCACGGTGACCATGGACGACTTCTACAGCGGCACGGCGGCCGGCCTGGCCGGCGGCACGACCAGCATCATCGACTTCGTGATCCCCGACTCGCAGCAGCCGCTGATGGAGGCCTACCGCAGCTGGCGCGGCTGGGCCGAGAAGGCCGCGGCCGACTACAGTTTCCATGTCGCCATCACCTGGTGGGGCGACAGCGTGCACCGCGACATGGCCACCCTGGTGCAAGAAGAGGGCGTCAACAGCTTCAAGCATTTCATGGCCTACAAGAACGCCATCATGTGCGACGACGAGACGCTGGTGAACAGCTTCCGCCGCGCGCTCGAACTCGGCGCCATGCCCACCGTGCATGCCGAGAACGGCGAGCTGGTCTACCTGCTGCAACAGGAGGTGGCCAGGATGGGCATCACCGGGCCCGAGGGCCATCCGCTGGCACGCCCGCCCATGGTCGAGGGCGAGGCCGCGAACCGCGCGATCGCGATCGCCGAGGTGCTGGGCGTGCCGATCTACATCGTCCATGTCTCCTGCGTCGAGGCCGCAGACGCGATTGCGCGCGCCCGCGCGCGCGGCCAGCGCGTCTATGGCGAGGTGCTGGCCGGTCATCTGCTGATCGACGACAGCGTCTACCGCCATCCCGACTTCGCCACCGCCGCGGCCCATGTGATGAGCCCGCCGTTTCGGCCCAAGGGCCACCAGGAGGCGCTGTGGCGCGGTCTGCAGTCGGGCCAGCTGCATACCACCGCCACCGACCACTGCAGCTTCTGTGCGGCGCAGAAGGCCGCCGGGCGCGAGAACTTCGCGAAGATCCCCAACGGTTGCGGCGGCATCGAGGAGCGCATGTCGGTGATCTGGGACGCCGGCGTCAACAGCGGGCGGCTCACGCCCAGCGAGTTCGTCGCCGTGACCTCGGCCAATGCGGCCAAGCTGTTCAACATCTATCCGCAAAAGGGCTGCATCACGGCTGGCGCCGACGCCGACCTCGTGCTGTGGGACCCGCAGGCCAGCAAGACCATCTCGGCCCAGACCCAGCATTCCAAGGGCGACTTCAATATTTTCGAAGGACGCCCGGTGCGCGGCATTGCGAGCCACACCATCAGTCGCGGCCAGCTGGTCTGGGCCGACGGCGAGCTGCGTGCCCGGCAGGGCGCAGGGCGCTACCTCAAGCGGCCCGCCTTTGGCGCCAACTTCGAGGCGGCCAAACGCCGCAGCCAGGACCTGGCACCCACAGCGGTGCAGCGCTGAAAGACATTGCAGGAGATCACCATGGATATGACAATCGTCCCCGCCACCGACCAGCTCAGAATCAACGGCGAACGTCTGTGGTCTTCGCTGATGGAGCTCGCCAGCATTGGCGCCACGCCCAAGGGCGGCGTCTGCCGCCTCGCGCTCAGCGACCTCGATCGGCAGGGCCGCGACCTCGTGCTTCAATGGGCGCGCGAGGCCGGCATGAGCGTCACGGTCGACAAGATCGGCAACGCCTTCATGCGCCGCCCCGGGCGCAACAACGCTCTGCCACCGGTGATGACCGGCAGCCACATCGACACCCAGCCCACCGGCGGCAAGTTCGACGGCAACTACGGCGTGCTGGCCGGGCTCGAGGTGGTGCGCACGCTCAACGACCATGACATCGAAACCGAGGCGCCGATCGAGGTCGCGTTCTGGACCAACGAGGAGGGCTCGCGCTTCGTGCCGGTGATGATGGGCTCGGGCGTGTTCGCCAAGGCCTTTACGCTCGAGCATGCCTATGCGGCGCGCGACAGCGAGGGCAAGTCGGTCAAGCAAGAGCTCGAGCGCATCGGCTACATCGGCGCGCAAGAGCCGGGCGACCATCCCATCGGCTCCTACTTCGAGACCCATATCGAGCAGGGCCCGGTGCTGGAGGACAACGACAAGACCATTGGCGTGGTCAGCGCGGTGCTCGGCATTCGCTGGTACGACTGCACCGTCACCGGCATGGAGGCTCATGCCGGCCCGACGCCCATGGCCTTGCGCCAGGACGCCTTGCAGGTTGCCGCGCGGCTGATGCAGGAGGTGGTGGCCATCGCCCATCGTCATCCGCCGCATGGCCGCGGCACGGTCGGCATGGTGCAGGTGCATCCGAACAGCCGCAACGTGATCCCGGGGCGCGTCAAGTTCTCGATCGACCTGCGCAACGCCACCGACGAGCTGGTCGAGCGCATGGACGCCGACATCCGCGCCGCGGCAGACCGGCTCAGCAAGGAGAGCGGCCTGACTGTGGCCATCGAGCTGGTCTCGCATTACCCGGCCCAGCCCTTCCACCCCGACTGCGTGCAGGCCGTGGCGCGCGCAGCCGACAAGCTGGGCTATTCGGCTATGCCGGTGGTCTCGGGCGCCGGACACGATGCGGTCTATATGGCGCAGCTGGCGCCAGCGGGCATGATCTTCATTCCCTGCAAGGACGGCATCAGCCACAACGAGATCGAAGACGCCAAGCCCGAACACATCAGCGCTGGCTGCAACGTGCTGCTGCACGCCATGCTGGAGCGCGCGGGAACCTGAAGCGCAGCGCTTTACCGCCGGGTGCAAGCCCACTTGTCATGAGCATAGCCAAACGGGGGAGAGCCAGGCTCAGGGCTGGGGGCGCGCTGCCCAGCGTTTTCGGCTGCCACCGTGGCGGCGGTCGGCGACGACTTCGACCAGGTTGGCCTGCGACAAGCTGATCGCACGGCGGCGCAACACGCTCAAGATCCTCTCCAGCGCTTCCACATCCTGTTGGGGCAGAGCCGCCAGCAGCGCGTGGTTGAGTTCAACCACGCGCGGAAAAATTCTCCGGTACAGTGCATGACCCTCGACGGTCAGCTGGACGGCGGCGCGGCGCCGGTCGCCGGCCTGGGCACGCCGCTGGACCAGGCCTTTTTCGATCAGCTGCATCAGGATCTTGGAGGTGCGCGAGCGGTCCAGGCCCGAACGGATGGCCAGCTCCGAGGGTGTCAGCTCGATCATGCCTGCCAGCAGCGCGATGTAGCGCCACTCCTGGCGGGTCACGCCGAAACCCCCTTCGCACATGCGGGTGATGTTTAGCCCACTGAAAAACTCCACCAGGTGAAGCTGGTAGTTCACGAGATCGAAGATGCTCTTCGGGTTGGCGAAATCCGGCGGCGGGCCCTCATCGGCGGGCGACATTGCGGCGGCGCGGCGTGCATCAGTCATCTGGCGATCTTGATGAGGGTAAATCCTAGGAATAGTGGATTTTTGACATTGTAGGTTGACGGCCTATTGTTCACCCATGGACGACAGATCGCTTCCCCTGCAGCTCATTGACGGGCACTGGCGCGCTGGCCGCGGCCCGGCGTACAACACGGTCACGGATCCTGCCAGCGCAGAGCCGGTGGCGACCTACGCGCGCGCCTCGCAGGACGACATTGCCGACGCGCTGGCCGCCTGTGAGGCCGGTTTTGAAGCCTGGCGCGGCCAGACCGCGCTGGAGCGCGCCAAGGTGCTGCGCGCCGGTGCAGCTGCCTTGCGCGCAGACGGCGAGCGCATCGCGCAGTTGCTCACGCACGAGCAGGGCAAGCCCCTCGTCGAGGCCCGGCGCGAGCTGGAGCAGGCCGCCGACACTTTGGAGTGGCATGCCGACGAGGGGCGGCGAGCCTATGGGCAGGTGATTCCGTCGCGCTGGCCCGGCACCCAGTTTCATACCGAGCGGGTCCCGGTGGGCCCGGTGGCCGCGTTCACGCCCTGGAATTTCCCGGTCATGCTGTCGGCCATCAAGCTGTCGGCCGCGCTGGCCGCGGGCTGCTCGGTGATTTTGAAGCCCGCCGAAGAAACGCCTATGGCCGTTGCGGCCATGGTCGATTGCCTGCACCAGGCCGGCTTGCCGCCCGGCGCGCTGCAGCTGCTGGTGGGTGACGCTGCGCAAATTTCCGAAAGCCTGATCCGCGCGCCCCAAATCCGCAAGATTTCGTTCACCGGCTCCACGGCGGTCGGCCGCCTGCTGGCGCAGCAGGCGGGACAGCACCTCAAGCCCATCACGCTGGAGCTGGGCGGCCATGCGCCTGTCGTGGTCTGCGAAGACGCGGATCTGGAGGCGGCCGTGCGCGCGCTCGCCGGCATCAAGTTCCGCAACGCGGGGCAGATTTGCGCCAACCCCTCGCGCTTCTTTGTGCACCGCAGCCTGGCCGGCCGTTTTGCCCAGGCGTTTGCCGACGTGGCCCAGTCGCTGCAGGTCGGTCCCGGCGCTCAGGCGGGCACGACCATGGGCCCGCTGGCCAATCCCCGGCGTGTCGCCGCGATGCAAGCGCTGGTGGCTGACGCGCAGGCTTGTGGCGCGCGCGTCGTCCACGGTGGTGGGCGTGGCGCCGAGAACGGCTATTTCTTCGAGCCCACCGTTTTGGCCGATGTGCCGGATCACGCCCGCGTCATGCGTGAGGAACCGTTTGGCCCGCTGGTGCCGATCACGCCTTTTGATTCGCTGGACGAAGCGATTGGGCGCGCCAATGCGATCGAACTCGGGCTGGCGGCCTTCGGCTTCACGCAGTCGCTGGCGACCGCACGGCGCCTCAGCAATGAACTGCGCGCCGGTGCGGTAGCGATCAACACCGTCACCCTGATGCAACCCGAAACACCGTTTGGCGGTGTGCGCGACAGCGGCTTCGGCCGCGAGAACGGCAGCGAAGGCCTGGCCTCCTACCAAAGCGTTCGAACCGTCGCCATCGCCGTCTGAGACTATTTGCAAGGAGCTACCTGTATGAGCATGACCCTGGAGCAGTTGCGTGCAAGCAATGCGCAACATATGTTCCACCCGATGGCGGACCCCAAGGCTGTACGTGCCAATCTGCCGTTGATCATCGAACGTGCCGACGGCGTGCATGTGTGGGATGTTGACGGCAAGCGCTACCTCGATACGGTGGCCTCGCTGTGGAACGTGAACGTGGGTCACAACCGGCCCGAGATCAAGCGCGCCATCGTCGAGCAGCTCGACAAGCTCGCCTATTACTCGACTTTCCAGAACACCTCCAATCCCCCGGCCATCGAACTGTCGCAGCGCCTGACCTCGATGTTTGCCGCCGAGCGCATGAGCCAGGTGCTGTTCAGCTCGGGCGGCTCGGATGCGGTGGAAACCGCGCTCAAGCTCGCGCGCCAGTACTGGAAGCTCGAAGGCCAGGCCGGCCGCACCAAGTTCATCTCGCTCAAATGGGGCTACCACGGCGTGCACCTGGGCGGTACCTCGATCAACGGCACGCCGGCGTTCCGACAGGCTTATGAGCCGCTGCTGCCGGGCTGCCTGCAGGTCGAGTCGCCCTACCTGTACCGCAACCCCTGGGGCGAGCGCGACCCGGCCCGCCTGGCCGCACTGTGCGCGGCCGAACTCGAGCGCACGATCCAATACCAGGGCCCCGAGACGGTGGCGGCGTTCGTGGCCGAGCCGGTGCAGGGTGCGGGTGGTGTGATCGTGCCGCACGAGAGCTACTGGCCGCGCGTGCGCGAGATCCTGGACCGCTATGGCGTGCTGCTGATTTCCGACGAGATCGTGACCGGGTTCGGGCGCATCGGCGCGATGTGCGGCGCACGCGCCTGGGGCGTGGCGCCCGACATCATGGCCATGGCCAAGGGCATCAACTCCGGCTATGTACCGCTGGGCGCGACCTTGTTGAACGAGCGCGTCGCCAGTGCCTGGACCCGCCCCGACCTGCCCGCAGCCATCATGCATGGCTACACCTATTCGGGCCACGCGCTGGCCTGCGCCGCCGCCAATGCCAATCTGGAGATCGTGGTGGTCGAGGACCTGCCCAAGCGTGCCCAGCAGGTGGGCGCCTACCTGAACGAACAGCTGGCGCAGTTCATGCGCTACCCGCATGTGGGCGATGTGCGCGGCAAAGGGCTGATGGCGGCCATCGAGCTGGTGACCGACCGGCAGTCTGCCGCCATGTTGGCGGTTCCCGCGCCTTACACGCAGACGCTGGTGTCGGTGGCGCGCCAGGAAGGCGCCATCATCCGGGTGCAGGGCAACCGCCTGATCCTGTCGCCGCCGCTGGTGTTCACGCCGGCCGATGTCGACGAAACGGTCAGAGTGCTGCATGCCGCTTTCACCGCTGCCGAAAAAATCTGAGGAGCACGCCATGCAAGCGCAAATGGACGGGAGCGTATTGGCCGTTGACGGCATCTCGAAATCGCTGGGCGACGGCGCGGCGCGCCAGACCATCATTGGCGACCTGAGCTTTCGCGCGGGACGTGGCGAGTTTGTCTCGGTCGTGGGGCCCAGCGGCTGCGGCAAGACCACGCTGCTGATGTGTCTGGCGGGGCTGTACGGCGTGGACGGCGGCTCGGTGCGCTTTGAGCAGCAGGCCGTCAGCGGTCCGCCGGCCGGGCTGTCGGTGGTGTTCCAGGACTACAGCCGCTCACTGCTGCCGTGGAAGAGCACGCTCGATAACGTGCTGTTCGGCATGAAGCGCGTCACGCTGGCAGCACAAGACAAACGTGCGCGCGCCATGGAGCTGCTGGCCGCGGTGGGCCTCAACGGGTTCGAGTCGCACTACCCGTGGCAGGTTTCGGGCGGCATGCAGCAACGCGTGGCCATTGCACGCGCGCTGGCGGCCCAGCCGCGCCTGCTGCTGCTCGACGAGCCGATGGCGGCGGTGGACGCGCAGACCCGCGCCGAGCTGCAGGACCTGGTGTTGAACCTCGCCCACCGTTTCAACCAGACCTGCCTGCTGGTGACGCACGATGTTGATGAAGCGGTGTACATGGCGGACCGCGTCATCGTGCTGTCCAAGCGGCCGACCCGGGTGATGGCCGATATTGCGGTGGACCTTCCCAAGCCGCGCGAGCAGTTGGTCACCCGCGAGCACCCCACCTTCTTGCATTTGCGGCACGAGATTGTTTCGATGATCCGCTCGATGCGCGAAGCCCACTGATCTCCTCTCACCTATTCAAGGAATACCAGCATGACCCGACTTTTCCAATGGCTTTGCAGCGCCGCTGTGAGCCTGATCGCACTGAGCAGCGGCTTCTCCAGCACGGCCGCCTTCGCCCAGGCCAGCCCCAAGCCGGCGCTGCAGACGATCCGCATCGGCGGCTTGCGCGCCGATTCGATGATCCGCCTCTACCATGCCGAGCGCGCTGGCTATTTGGCGCAGGAGGGCCTGAAGGCCGAATTCACCCTGCTGGGCTCGGGCCCCGCCGTGGCGTCGGCCGTCGTCAGCGGTTCGGTCGACGTGGGTTACTCGGCCGTGGTGCCGGGCATCTTCGCGCGGGCGAACCAGCAGCCGCTGCGCATGTTCATGACCATGGCGACCGAGTCGGGCGCGGCCGGCCAGCAGGGCACCTGGATCGCGGTGCGTGACGCGAGCCCGGCGCGCAGCCTCAAAGACCTGGCCGGCAAGACCGTGGCGATCAACGCGTCTGGCGCGCTGTGCGAACTGCTGGTGCGCGATCACCTGGCCAAGGCCGGTGTGGCCTACGATGCGGTCAAGATCGTCGTGCTGCCGTTTCCGCAGATGCAGGCGGCACTGCAGACCGGCAACGCCGACGCGGCCTGCCTGACCGAGCCCTTCTTCGCCGCGGCGAAGCTGGCGCCTCAGGTGCGCGCGAGGGCGCTGGCGGCGGGCATGGTGGCCGACCTCGCACCCCAGACCCGCGTGGCGCAGGACGGCATGTTCGTGCGCGACGACTGGGGCAGTGCGAACAAGGACCTGCTGCGCAAGCTGATCAAGGCCACGGCCCGTGCGACCGAGGACTTTCGCAAGAGCCCTGCGCTGTACCGCCGCCTGATGGTGGAGGAGTTCAAACTGACCCCGGCGACCGCCGACCAGATTGCGATCTATTTCGACTTCGGTGAACTGAGCGCGCAACCGCGCGATCTGCAGCCCATCCTGAGCGCCATGCAACGCCACGGCCTGCACAAGTCCGAGCTCAAGGCCGAAGATGTGGTGCTGCCGCTGAACTGATTTCTCTGCCCTCAACGCCTTCAGGAGAGCCCTTCCATGAACCCGCCTCTCAAGACCCGCATGCGCCTTGCCTTGCTGGGCGCGGCGCTGGCTATCGCGGCCCTCGCCCCGATCTCAGCCGCCCAGGCCCAGACCGCTGTCAAGGTCGCCGGCCTGCGCACCATCGCGTTCATCCCGGTGACCTATGCGCAGAAGCAGGGCTACTTCAAGCGCGAAGG
>JBOHHM010000020.1:0-43880 GCA_050725495.1 Burkholderiaceae bacterium
ACATCGACCTTCTTCACGTTGTGCGCGATGTTCTTCGCCTCACCGGCGCCGGTGCCGTAACCCTTGATGGTCTTGGCCAGGATCACGGTCGGCTGACCCTCGTGGTTGACCGCCTGGTGGTAGGCCGCATAGACCTTGTAGGGGTCGTGGCCGCCGCGGTTGAGCTTGAAGATCTCCTCGTCGGAGAGGTCCTTGACCATCTCCAGCAGCTCCGGACGGGCGCCGAAGAAATGCTCGCGGACGAAGGCGCCGTCTTTGGCCTTGTAGTTCTGGTATTCGCCGTCGACCACTTCGTCCATCCGCGCCTGCAGCAGGCCGTGGGTGTCCTTGGCGAACAGCGGGTCCCAGAAGCGGCCCCAGACCACCTTGTTGACGTTCCAGTTGGCGCCGCGGAACGCGCCTTCGAGTTCCTGGATGATCTTGCCGTTGCCGCGCACCGGGCCGTCCAGGCGCTGCAGGTTGCAGTTGATGACGAAGATCAGGTTGTCGAGCTTTTCACGCGCGGACAGGCCGATCGCGCCCAGCGATTCGACTTCGTCCATCTCGCCGTCACCGCAGAACACCCAGACCTTGCGGTTCTCGGTATTGGCAATGCCGCGCGCCTGCAGGTACTTCAGAAAGCGGGCCTGGTAGATGGCCATCAGCGGCCCCAAGCCCATGGACACCGTGGGGAACTGCCAGAACTCGGGCATCAGCTTGGGGTGCGGGTAGCTCGACAGGCCCTTGCCATCGACTTCCTGGCGGAAGTTGAGCAACTGCTCTTCGGTGAGCCGCCCTTCGAGGTAGGCGCGGGCATAGACGCCGGGCGACACATGGCCTTGGATGAAGAGACAGTCGCCGCCGTGGTTTTCACTCTCGGCATGCCAGAAGTGGTTGAAGCCGGCGCCGAACAAATGCGCCAGCGAGGCGAATGAGCCGATGTGGCCGCCAAGATCGCCACCGTCCGCCGGGTTGTGGCGATTCGCCTTGACCACCATGGCCATCGCGTTCCAGCGCATGTAGGCGCGCAGGCGCTCCTCAATTTCCAGGTTGCCGGGGCAGCGCTCTTCGCGGTCGGTCTCGATGGTGTTGATGTAGGCGGTAGTGGCCGAGAATGGCTTGTCGATGCTGTGCTGGCGCGCGTGCTCGAGCAGATGCTCCAGCAGGAAGTGAGCGCGCTCGGGGCCCTCGCTTTCGATCACGGCGGACAAGGCGTCCATCCATTCACGGGTTTCCTGGCTGTCCGCGTCGTTGGCGGCAGAACCGAACAGGTTGTCGGGGTTGGCTGACATGGAGGGTCTCCTGATGGTTGTCACGTAATTTAGTACGGTCGCCCTAGTTTCTCACAGTTTTCTGAATATTTCAAATAGTGCTTTGTGATTTCATATTATGAACTGAAAAGACGCATCCCTGCATATCCCGCAGAGTCATATGTGATGGCGCGTCACCTACACTTCCCTTATGCAGTCAAGCCCCCCGGACACTCCGTCGAGCTCCATCGCCGTCCAGCCCCTGGTCTGGTGGCGCAGCTGGTGGAAACGCCAGACGCCCACCCGCCAGGACCGCGTGGCCATGCTCGCCCCGCTGGCCTCCGTCGTGCTGTTCCTGGCAGCCATTGCCGCCGCATTCTGGTACTTGCGGGTCGAGGAACTGGACCGGGAGCAAGAGGCCGTCAAGCGCGACGTCGAATACGCGCAGCAAAGGGTGCGCCTGCGCCTGCTGGAGCGGCAGGAGCAGCTCATGCGCCTGGCGCGCGATGTCTCCAACAAGGAGATTGATCCCGAGGATTTCATCGGCCGTGCGGAATCACTGGTCAGCCAATATCCCGAGCTGCAGGCCGTCACCTGGGTCAACGACCGGCGCCGCGTCGTCGCGAGCCAGGCCTCGCCGAGTGCCGCTGTGGCACAGCAGCGCCAGCCGGGCGAGACCCTGAGGCTGGGCGACACCGAGAACAGCTACGGGCTGGCCCGCGATCTGCAGCAACCGGTCTATGCGCAGCCTGCGGCAGCCAGTAACCAGCAGGCCCTGCTGCAGCTGCATATCCCGCTGTCCGACCTGGGCCGGTTTTCGGGGGTGGTGCTCGGTGAATACTCGCTCGATGGACTGCTGCGCTACGGCGTGCCGACGGAAATCTCGGCCAGGTACGCCGTGGCCCTGCTCGACAGCAACAGCCACTTGCTCGCGGGCACCATGGTCCCGGCGCGCAATCCCGCCACGCGCCTGCTGCCCTGGGTCGATCCCCCCAATGAATACGAAGTCCCGGTCTCGCCAGTGGGCAACGGCCTGATCATCCGGGCCCAGGCCTACCGCACCTCGCTGGGCGTGGTCGGAAGCGGCCTGTTCTGGCTGGTCGGCGCCCTGAGCGCGATGACCGCCTGGATGCTGATCGCCACCTGGCGCCACACGCGACGACGCATGCAGGCGCAGCATGCCCTGGTGGCCGAAACCAATTTCCGCCGCGCCATGGAAAATTCCATGCTGACGGGCATGCGCGCGCTGGACCTGCAGGGCCGCATCACCTACGTCAATGCCGCCTTCTGCCAGATGACGGGCTGGAGCGAGGGCGAGCTGGTGGGCCGCACCCCGCCCTTCCCCTACTGGCCCGAATCCGACCGTGAAGCGCTGGCGGCCCGGCTCGACGATGAGCTCAGCGGGCGCACCACGCCCGGCGGCTTCCAGGTTCACGTCAAGCGCAAGGACGGCAGCCTGTTCGATGCCCGCATGTACGTGTCGCCACTGATCGATGCCAAGGGGCAGCAAACCGGCTGGATGACCTCGATGACCGACATCACCGAGCCCAACCGCATCCGAGAGCAGCTGTCGGCCTCCTACGAGCGCTTCACCACCGTGCTGGAAGCGCTCGACGCCTCGGTGTCCGTGGCCCCGCTGGGCAGCGAGGAGCTGCTGTTTGCCAATAAGCTGTACCGACTTTGGTTTGATTCGAATACCGCAGGACATCTGCAGCTGGTCGCACAGGCCGGCGTGCCCCGCACACCGCCCAGCGATGACGCGCTGGACGAGGTCGATCCCTATATGGGTCTGCCGACCGGCCCCCTGACCTCGGCACAGACCGAAAACGCCGAGATCTTCGTTCCCGAACTGGGCAAGTGGCTGGAGGTGCGCTCGCGCTATCTCAACTGGGTCGACGGACGCCTGGCCCAGATGGTGATCGCCACCGACATCACGCCGCGCCGCCAGGCCGAGGAGCAGGCCGCCACGCAGGCCGAACGCGCCCAGTCAGCCAGCCGGCTGATCACCATGGGCGAGATGGCCTCCAGCGTGGCGCACGAGTTGAACCAGCCCCTGACCGCCATCAACAACTACTGCAACGGCATGGTGTCGCGCATCAAGGGCCAGCAAATCACCGAGGAAGCCCTGCTCGCGGCGCTGGAGAAGACCGCCAAGCAGGCCCAGCGTGCGGGACAGATCATCCAGCGCATCCGCTCCTTTGTGAAGCGCAGCGAGCCCAACCGCACGCTGTCGGACGTCGCCACCATGGTCGACGAAGCGGTCGAGCTGGTCGGCATCGAGTTGCGCCGCCGCAATGTGCGGCTCAGCCACTATGTGGCGGCGCGCCTGCCCAAGCTGATGGTCGACCCCATCCTGATCGAGCAGGTGCTGGTCAACCTCATGAAGAATGCGGCCGAGTCCATAGACCACTCGCACCGGCCCACGGCGCGCCGCCATGTGGAGCTGCGGGTGGTTCCCAAGAGGGTGGGCGAGCAGCCCGTGATCGAGTTCTCGGTGCTGGACTCGGGCAAGGGCCTGGCGCCGGAGGTCATGGAGCGACTGTACGAGGCCTTCTTCTCCACCAAGGCCGAGGGCATGGGCATAGGCTTGAACCTGTGCCGCAGCATCGTCGAGTCGCACCAGGGCCGGATGCAGGCCGAGAACCTCTACAATGGAACGGAGGTCACGGGATGTCGTTTTTCATTCTGGATTCCGCTTGCCGGATCTGCCAGTGACACTGCCAATTCAGTCGCAAAACCAAAAGACACGGGGATAACCGCATGAGCTTGATTCCGAAAAAAGGCACGGTCTATGTCGTGGACGACGACGAAGCCGTCCGCGACTCCCTGCAGTGGCTGCTCGAAGGCAAGGACTACAGGGTACGGTGCTTTGACTCGGCCGAGTCGTTTCTGAGCCGCTACGACCCGCGCGAAGTGGCCTGTTTGATCGTCGATATCCGCATGGGCGGCATGACCGGGCTGGAGCTGCAAGACCGCCTGCTCGAGCGCCGCTCGCCCCTGCCCATCGTGTTCATCACCGGCCATGGCGACGTGCCGATGGCCGTGAACACCATGAAAAAGGGCGCGATGGACTTCATCCAGAAGCCGTTCAAGGAAGAGGAACTGGTCGGTCTGGTCGAACGCATGCTGGACCATGCCAAGGGCGCCTTCAGCGAATACCAGCAGGCCGCCAGCCGCGATGCGCTGATGGGCAAGCTCACCTCGCGCGAAGCCCAGGTGCTCGAACGCATCGTGGCCGGCCGCCTGAACAAGCAGATCGCCGACGACTTGGGGATCAGCATCAAGACGGTGGAGGCGCACCGCGCCAACATCATGGAAAAACTCAACGCCAACACAGTGGCTGATCTGCTCAAGATCGCCCTGGGACAGAACGCCCCGAAGACCTGACGCTACTCAATTTATAGCAGCTCACGCCCGCCTCATCTGGACCAGCGGGCGTTTTTACTTCTAACACCAGCCCATGACCGCACATCTGATCGACGGAAACGCCCTCTCTCGCCAACTGCGCACCGAAGTCACCCAGCGCGCCGCCGCGCTACGGGCCCAGGGCCACACGCCCGGCCTGGCCGTGCTGCTGGTCGGCGACAACCCGGCCTCCCAGGTCTATGTGCGCAACAAGGTCAAGGCCTGCCATGAAAGCGGCCTGCACTCGGTGCTGGAGCAGTACCCCGCCAGCATGAGCGAGGCCGAGCTGCTGGCGCGCGTCGAGGCGCTGAACCACGATGCGTCCATCCACGGCATTCTGGTGCAGCTGCCACTGCCGGCCCATATCGACGCGCAGAAGGTGATCGAAGCGATTGCCCCGGCCAAGGACGTGGACGGCTTTCACATCGCCAGCGCCGGCGCGCTGATGACCGGCATGCCCGGCTTCTGGCCCTGCACGCCCTACGGCTGCTAGAAGAAGCTCGAGAGCTACCGCTACGAGCTGCGCGGCAAGCATGCCGTGGTGATTGGCCGCCGCAACAACGTGGGCAAGCCCATGGCGCTGATGCTGCTGCAGAAAAACGCCACCGTCACCATCTGCCACAGCGCCACGAAGGACCTCAAGGCCCAGACGCTGCAAGCCGATCTGATCGTCGCCGCCGTGGGCAAGCGCAACGTGCTGACGGCCGACATGGTCAAGCCCGGCGCCGTGGTGATCGATGTCGGCATGAACCGCAATGACGAAGGCAAGCTCTGCGGCGATGTGGACTTTGCCGGCGTCAGGGAGGTCGCCAGCCACATCACCCCCGTGCCCGGTGGCGTCGGCCCCATGACCATTACGATGCTGCTGGTCAACACGCTCGAAGCGGCCGAACGCATGGCCCAGAGCTTGAAGTGATCCCCCCGAGCCCCAAGTCAAACCCCATGAGCAATCCCCTCCTCGACTTCCAAGACCTGCCCCTGTTCGACCGCATCGAGCCAGCCCATGTGGCGCCGGCCATGGACGCCTTGCTGGCGCAGGCCAACACGGCCCTGGAGACCGTGACCCAGGCCGATTTCCCGGCGCAGTGGGCGGCCATCGCCCAGGTGCTCGATGTGGCCACCGAGAAACTTGGCCGCGCCTGGGGCGCCGTCAGCCACCTCAACGGCGTGGCCGACACCCCCGAACTGCGCGCCGCCTACAACGAGGCGCTGCCCAGAGTCACCGAGTTCTGGACCCGGCTGGGGGCCGACGAGCGCCTGTACGCCAAGTACAAGACGATCGACCCGGCCACGCTCGACGCCGAGCAGCGCCAGGCCCACAAGAACGCGGTGCGCAACTTTGTGCTCTCGGGTGCCGAGCTCACGGGCACCGCCAAGCAGCGTTTTGCCCAGATCCAGGAGCGCCAGGCCGAGCTCGCCCAGAAGTTCAGCGAAAACGCCCTGGACGCCACCGACGCCTATGCCTACTACGCCGGCGCCGACGAGCTCGAGGGCCTGCCCGAGGACGTCCAGCACGCAGCGCTGGCGGCCGCGCAGGCCGAGGGCAAGCCGGGGTACAAGCTCACGCTCAAGATGCCCTGCTACCTGCCCGTGATGCAGTTCGCGCGCAGCAGCGCTCTGCGCGAAAAGCTGTATAGGGCCTATGCGACGCGCGCGTCGGATCAGGCCGAGGGCGATGCCGTGAAATTCGACAACTCGGCGCTGATCCGCGAAACGCTGGCGCTGCGGCAGGAAGAGGCGCAGTTGCTGGGCTACAAGAACTTCGGCGAGGTGTCGGTCGTGCCCAAGATGGCCGAGTCGCCGCAGCAGGTCATCGGCTTTCTGCGTGATCTGGCACGGCGCGCCCGCCCCTATGCCGAGCAAGACCTGGCCGACATGCGCGAGTTCGCGGCGCAGCAGCTGGGCCTGGACGACCCCCAGGCCTGGGACTGGCCCTATATCGGCGAAAAGCTCAAGGAAGCGCGCTATGCCTTCAGCGAGCAGGAGGTCAAACAGTATTTCACGGCGCCCAAGGTGCTGGCCGGCCTGTTCAAGATCGTCGAGACCCTGTTCGAAGTGGCGATCCGCCCCGACATGGCCCCGGTCTGGCATCCGGGCGTCGCGTTCTACCGGATCGAACGCGACGGCAAGCTGGTCGGCCAGTTCTACCTCGACCCCGCGGCCCGCACCGGCAAGCGCGGCGGCGCCTGGATGGACGATGTGCGTGCGCGCTGGCTGCGGCCCGACAGCGGGCAGCTGCAAACACCGGTGGCGCAGCTGGTCTGCAACTTCGCCGAGGGTGTCGATGGCAAACCGCCGCTGCTCACGCACGACGACGTCACCACCCTGTTCCACGAGTTCGGCCACGGCCTGCACCACATGCTGACCCAGGTCAACGAGCACGACGTCTCGGGCATCAGCGGTGTGGAATGGGACGCAGTGGAGCTGCCCAGCCAGTTCATGGAGAACTTTTGCTGGGAATGGGAGGTGCTCAGGCACATGACGGCCCATGTGGACAGCGGCGAGCCGCTGCCGCGCGCGCTGTTCGACAAGATGCTGCAGGCCAGGAACTTCCAGAGCGGCCTGCAGACCCTGAGACAAATCGAATTCGCGCTGTTCGACATGCTGCTGCACACCGAACACGACCCGGCGCAGGATTTCATGCCCCTGCTCAACCAGGTGCGCGAGGAGATTGCCGTGGTCCAGCCCCCGGCCTGGAGCCGCACGGCCCACACCTTCAGCCACATCTTTGCAGGCGGCTATGCGGCGGGCTACTACAGCTACAAATGGGCCGAGGTGCTGAGTGCCGACGCCTACGCGGCTTTTGAGGAAAGCGCGGCCCAGGGCGGTGTTGCGAATCCCGAAACCGGACGAAAATACCGGCAAGCCATTCTCGAGACCGGTGGCAGCCGACCCGCGATGGAGTCGTTCAAGGCCTTCCGCGGCCGCGAGCCGAGTCTGGACGCGCTGTTGCGTCACCAGGGCATGGCCTGATGCCTGATTGGAGACAACGATGAAGACACAATCCTTGCCGAAGCGCCTGTCATGGCTCGCTGCAGGCGTCGTGCTCGCATTGAGCGGCGCGGGCCTGCAGGCTCAGCAGATCTATCGCAGTGTCGGCGCCGATGGCCGCGTGACCTTCTCCGACCAGCCCCCGCCGCCGTCTGCCGTGGGCAAGACCACAGCGGCTGCCGGCGCCCCCTCGGGTGCCAGCGGCGGCCTGGCCAGCTTGCCGTTCGAATTGCGCCAGGTGGCCAGCCGCTACCCGGTGACCCTGTACACCGGCGCCAACTGCGGGCCCTGCGGTTCGGGCCGCGCTTTCCTGAGCAGCCGGGGCGTTCCGTTCACCGAAAAAACCGTCAGCACCAACGAGGACATCGCGGCCTTGCAGCGCATCAGCGGCGACAGCTCCCTGCCTTTTGCGACCATTGGCGGCCAGCAGCTCAAGGGCTATTCGGAAACCGAGTGGGCCCAGTTCCTCGACGCCGCCGGTTACCCCAAGACCTCGCAGCTGCCCGCCAGCTACCGCCAACCGGCGGCCACGCCCCTGGTTGCAGCGCAAAAACCGGACACACCGACAGCCGATGCGAAGGGCGGCGCGGCCGAAGGCGCAGCCATTGCCACGACCACCAACCGCCGCAGCGGACCGGCGGCATCGGGCTCGGCCCCGGCAGCCAACGACAACCCGGCCGGCATCCGGTTTTAGATCGCAGAGGCCGAGGGCTGGCGACTAGAACGTCAGCGTCTTCACTCCGCCAGCCGTGCCCAGCAGACACACGCTGGCCTTCTGGTGGGCAAACACCCCCACCGTCACGACGCCCGGCCACTGGTTGATCTGGGATTCGAGTGCGAGCGGGTCATGGATCTGCAAGCCGGTCACGTCGACGATGTGCTGACCGTTGTCGGTGACCAGGGGCCGGCCATCGCGCAGCCGCACGGCCGCCGTGCCGCCAAGTGCCGCAAACTGCCGCATGATGCGCTGCGTGGCCATCGGAATCACCTCCACCGGCAGCGGAAACTTGCCCAGCGTCTGCACGAGCTTGGACTCATCGGCAATGCAGACGAACTGGCGCGACAGCGCGGCCACGATCTTCTCGCGCGTGAGCGCCGCGCCACCGCCCTTGACCATGTAGCCCTGGCCGTCGATCTCGTCGGCGCCGTCGATGTAGACCGACAGCTCGCTGACCTCGTTGGCATCGAACACCGGGATGCCCAGCGACTGCAGGCGCTCGGTGCTGGCCACCGAACTCGAGACCGCGCCCTTGATCTGGCTCTTGATCGAAGCCAGCGCGTCGATGAACTTGTTGACCGTGGAGCCTGTGCCCACGCCGACAATCTCGCCGGGCACCACATACTGGAGCGCGGCCTGGCCGACCAGGGTTTTGAGTTCGTCTTGGGAGAGTGCTGTCATGGGGGAAAATCTCGGGAAGTCACCGAATTATCCAATGTCGCTCATCCCCTACGCCCTCACCCGTCCCTTTTTGTTCGGCCTGGACCCCGAAACCGCCCACGAACTCACCATGCAGTCCCTGGCACGCACCCAGGGCACGCCGCTGGAGTGGGCCTATTGCGAGGGCATGGTCGATGACCCGATCAACCTGGCGGGCCTGAAGTTTCCCAACCGCGTGGGCCTGGCCGCCGGGCTGGACAAGAACGCGCGCTGCATCGACGGCCTGGGTGCCATGGGCTTTGGCTTCGTCGAGGTCGGCACCGTCACGCCGCTGGCCCAGCCCGGCAACCCCAAGCCGCGCATGTTCCGGCTGCCGCAGGCCAATGCGCTGATCAACCGGCTTGGCTTCAACAACGAGGGATTGGAGGCCTTCATCGCCAACGTCAAGCGCTCGTCGTTCCGCAGCAAGGGCCGCATCCTGGGTCTCAATATCGGCAAGAACGCGAGCACGCCGATCGAGAGCGCGACCAGCGACTACCTCAAGGGCCTGGACGGCGTCTACCCGCATGCCGACTACGTGACCGTCAACATCTCCAGCCCCAACACCCAAAACCTGCGCGCGCTGCAAAGCGACGAGGCGCTCGATGGCCTGCTGGGCGCACTGGCGCAGCGCCGCGAAGCCCTGGCGCTGCAGCATGGCAGGCGCGTGCCCCTGTTCGTGAAAATCGCGCCCGACCTCGACGAAGCCCAGGTCGAGGTGATCGCCGCCACGCTCAAGCGCCACGGCATGGACGGCGTGGTCGCCACCAACACCACGCTCGCCCGTGACGCGGTGAAGGGCCTGCCGCACGCCGAAGAAGCCGGGGGCTTGAGCGGCGCACCGGTGCTCGAAGCCAGCAACCGCGTGATCCGCCAACTGCGCGCGGCCCTGGGCCGGGGCTTTCCCATCGTCGGCGTCGGCGGCATTCTGAGCGCTTCAGATGCCGTGAGCAAAATCCAGGCCGGAGCCGATGTGGTCCAGATCTACACCGGGCTGATCTACAAGGGCCCCGAGCTCGTCAAACAGGCCGCGATGGCGATCAAGAACAGAAGTTAGCCCTCGTCGATCGGGCGTCGTTTGCTATTCTTTTGATAGCAACTGCGCGACCTGCTCGCCGATCGCCAGCGCGCTGGTCAGGCCCGGCGACTCGATGCCGAACAGGTTGACCAGACCGGCCAGGCCGTGGTCGGCCGGCCCCTGGATCACGAAGTCCTTCGCCGCCTCGTGCGGCGCCTGGATCTTGGGCCGGATGCCGGCATAGCCCGGAATCAGCGCCCCGTCCTGCAGCGCCGGCCAGTACTTGCGCACCTCGGCGTAGAAGCTGTCGCCGCGCGCCGGGTCCACGACCAGGTCGTCAGGCGAATCCACCCATTGCACATCGGGGCCGAACTTGGCCTGCCCGCCCAGGTCGAGGGTGAGGTGCACGCCCAGGCCCGCGGCTTCGGGCACGGGATAGATCAGGCGCTTGAACGGCGAGCGACCGGCCAGCGTGAAATAGCTGCCCTTGGCGTAGTAGCTCGGCGGAATATGGCGCGCCGCCAGGCCCTCAAAGCGCCGGGCCAGCGCCTGCGCCTGCAGGCCGGCGGCGTTCACGAGGCTGCGGGCCTGCAGCTGCGTGCCGTCGGTTGCTACCAAAACAATAGCACCCTGCGACCATCTGGCGCCAGCCAGAGGCGTGTTCAATACAACGAGACCGCCGGCGTTCTCGATGTCGCCCTGCAGGCTGAGCATCAGCGCGTGGCTGTCGACAATGCCGGTGCTGGGCGACAGCACGGCGGCCCCGCATTCGAGTTGCGGCTCCAGCGCAAGGGCCTGCTCGCGCGTGAGCCGCAACAGATCGTCCACGCCGTTGGCTGCGGCCTTGGCCACCACGCCCTGCAGCTGTGCGAGCTGGGCCTCGGACGTTGCCACGATCAGCTTGCCGCAGCGGCTATGGGCGATGCCGCGTTCGGCGCAGTAGGCATAGAGCATCTGCTTGCCCCGCACGCACAGGCGCGCCTTGAGCGAGCCCTGGGGGTAGTAGATGCCCGCGTGAATCACCTCGCTGTTGCGCGAACTGGTGCCGGTGCCAATCGCGTCTGCGGCCTCCAGCACCATGACCTCGCGGCCCTGCAGGGCCAGGGCGCGGGCCACAGCCAGCCCCACCACACCGGCGCCCACCACCACGCAGTCGAGCTGATCCATGCTCAAAACTTCTCCTCAAATCTGTTCGAAACCTTCGATGACATTGACCGCATTCACGCCCAGTTCGGCCGCGGCATAACCCCCTTCGAGCACGAACACCGTGGGCAGTGCCAGCCGGCCCAGGTGTTCGCCCAATAGCGAGAAATCGTCTTGCTGCAAAGCGAACCTGGAGATCGGGTCGCCCGCATAAATGTCGAGCCCGAGCGAGACCACCAGGGCGTCGGCCTCGTACTGGGCAATGGCCACGCAGGCCTGCTCGAGCGCCTCGAACCAGGCGTCGGCCGTGCAGCCGGCGGGCAGGGGCAGGTTGACGTTGAAGCCCGTGCCCGCGCCCTCGCCGGTCTCGTCCGCATGGCCGAGGTAGAACGGGTACTCGGTGCGCGGGTCGCCATGCAGGCTCACAAACAACACGTCGTCGCGGTCATAGAAGATGCTTTGCGTGCCGTTGCCATGGTGGTAGTCCACATCGAGCACGGCCACCCGGCGCGCACCACCGCGCCCTCCATGCTCCAGCAGGGCCTGGGCCGCGACGGCCGCATTGTTCAAAAAGCAGTAACCACCCATGAAGTCGGCCCCGGCATGGTGGCCCGGCGGGCGGGTACAGCAAAACACGGCTCGCTCGCCGGCGCTCAACAAGGCCGCCGCGCTGGCCGCCGCATCGGCGCCGGCCTTGGCCGCGCCCCAGGTGCCGGCCACCAGCGGCGAGCCGTTGTCCATCGAGTACAGCCCCAGGCGCGCGGTGAAGTTGGCCGGCTCCAGGTCGCTGCGCAGCGTGCGCACCGGCCAGACCGAGGGAAAAGGCTGGCGCTGCGCGTTGGCGGGGTCCAGCGCCAGCCAGTCCTGCCAGGCATGTTCCAGAAACGCCAGGTAGCGCTCGGTATGCACCTGGGCCAGCACGGCACGACTGTCGCAGTGCGGCTCGCGCAGCGTGTGACCGCGCTCGCTCAGGCGGGCCTTGACAAACTCCGCGCGCGCCGGCGTTTCAAAGCAGGGCACGCGCTCGCCCCTGAAGATCTCGAAAGCGGGCGCGTGCGCAAGGTGGTTGGCGCTGAAGAAAGTAATCATGTTGGTGCGGCATTGCCCTAAGGCCGTTGCGAATGAGCGGCTTGTAGTTTCTCACGGTGTGACCAGGCCCGGCAGACCAAATTCATGCCCGCCACCGATGCGAAAAGCCAACACGATTGACATACCCTTGTGGTGAAAGCCCGTTAAACGTGTCGTCCATGTCACAAGCCAATCGCAGAATTGGCCCAAAAACTGCGCTGTCAGGAGGAAGCCATGTCGATCAGGAAACTACTGTCACCGGGCAAGAACAGCAGCCGACTGGTACTGATCTTTGGCATCCTGGCCCTCATCGCTGTCATTGCTGCGGCACTGAGCTCCGCCTGGATGTTGCGCCAGCAAACCCTCAAGGAGTGGCGCAACCAGCTCTCCAGCCTGTCGTTGATCATCGCGGACCACGCCAGCCAGGTGCTGTTCTCCGCGCACACGGTGCTCGACACCGTGACCGGCAATGTGCGCGCCGCCAACCTCCAGGACCGCGACAGCTTTCGCACGGCCCTGAGCACCGAGGCCTGGCACAAGCAGCTCAAGGACAAGATCGAGGGCAACCCCATCATCGACGTTGTCGCCCTCATCGACGCCAAGGGCGACGTGCTGAATTTTTCCCGCTCGTTTCCGGCCGCCAAAATCAATGCGGCGGACCGCGACTATTTCCTCGCCCATGCGGCCGACAGCAAGCTGGACGTCTTCACCAGCACAGCCGTCAAGAACCGGGGCAACGGCAAATGGTCCTTCTTCCTGACACGCCGCATCGACAACGCCAGTGGCGAGATGCTGGGCCTGGTGCTGGTCGGCATCTCGGCCGAAGTGTTTTCGCGCTTTTATGAACGCGTGGGCGCGGACCTGGGTGAAGGCGCCTCGATCTCGCTGTACCGCCGCGATTTCACCCTGATGACGCGCTGGCCGATGAAGGAAGAGCTGATTGGCAAGCAGAACCTGACGGGCGTCTCCAAACGGGTGATCGAGGACCAGAAGCGCGCTGGCGCAGGCCGTGCAGCAGGCCGATGGCGCGGCGCTGCGCAAGGCGGCGCACAAACTGCGCGGCGTCAGCGCGGGTCGGTGCGCAGCAGCAACTCCAGCAGCGAGCGCAGGCTCTGCTGGAGCGGCGCAAAGCCCTCGGTGAGTTCCAGCGTCTGCTCGTTCATGTAGAGCTTGCGATTGATCTCCACCTGAATGCTGTGGCGCTGCTGCGCCGGCTTGCCGTAGCGGCGCACCAGCTCCACGCCCTTGTAGGGATGGTTGTAGGCGACGCTGTAGCCCAGCCCTTTCAGATGCTCACAAATTTGTAGCGACAGACTCCCGCTGGCTGTGGATTCGTCGCGGTTTCCGATCACGAAGTCGGCATGAACCAGTCCTGGAAATTCGGTCGCATGGCTGGACGCCACCGCCGGCATGGAGTGGCAGTTGAGGTGGATGCTGTAGCCATGGCGCGCGTGGGCCGCCTCGATCGCCTGGGCCACGGCCGCATGGTAGGGCTGCCAGCAGCGGGCGATGCGCGCGCGCACTTCGGCCACCGTGAGTGCTCGGTCATAGATGGGAATGCCCTCGTCCGTCAAGCGCCAGACCAGACCCTTGCCCAGGCGCACCTTGGACAGCACCTGGGGGTCGGTCGCCACGGGATCGGGCCAGGGCTCGTCGAACAGCGTGGTGTCGATCTCGGTGGTGTTGCGGTTGGCGTCCAGGTAGCTGCGCGGAAAATGTGCCTCGATCCAGGCCACGCCGAGCGCCGGCGCGAAGTCGTAGAGCTTGTCCACATGCGTGTCTTCGGCCCGGCGCAGCGTGGCCAGTTCGCAGGCGAAGCCGAAGTCGTCGGGGTAGGCCGTGCCGCTGTGCGGCGAATCGAGCACCAGCGGCGTCGTCCCGGGAAGAGAGGTCAGGTACTGCATGCCTGGATTGTGACGCAAGGACGACAGCCAAAACCGCCGCGACTGGGCAAACTTGACGCCATCGCCCCACAGCCCTTCAAGGAAACTCCATGAATTTATTCAAGCTCGGCGGCAAGGTCGCCATCGTCACCGGCTCCAGCCGCGGCATCGGCCGCTCGATCGCGATCCAGCTCGCCCAAGCGGGCGCCCGGGTCGTGATCTCCAGCCGCAAACTCGAGGCCTGCGAGGAAGTCGTCCAAACGATTCGCAGCACCGGAGGCCAGGCCATCGCGATCGCAGCCAACATCTCGGACAAGGCCCAGCTCGAGGCCCTGGTGCAGCAAACGCGCGCCACCTGGGGCGGCATCGACATCATGGTCTGCAACGCCGCCAGCAACCCGTACTACGGCCCGATGGCCGAGCTGCCCGACGAGATGTTCGACAAGATCATGCGCAACAACGTGCTGTCCAACCTGTGGCTGTGCAAGCTGGCCTACCCCGACATGGCGGCCAGGAAAAACGGCGCCATCGTCATCGTGTCGTCGATCGGTGGCCTGCATGGCTCGCCGGTGATTGGCGCCTACAACGTGTCCAAGGCGGCCGACATGCAGCTGGCGCGCAACCTGGCTGTCGAATGGGGACCCGACAACATCCGCGTCAACTGCATCGCGCCAGGCCTGATCCGCACCGACTTCGCCAAAGCCCTGCATGAAAATCCCGCGCTCAAGGCCAAGGTGGAAGGCGAGACGCCGCTGCGCCGCATCGGCGAGCCCGACGACATCGGCGGCATTGCCGTGCTGCTGGCCAGCGCCGCGGGCCAATACATCACGGGCCAGACCATCGTGGCCGACGGCGGCATGATGATCCGCTGATCATCGGCTGCGATCTCAATGAAAAAAGCCCGAGTCGCTCGACCCGGGCTCTTTTGTCTGGTGGGTGGTACAGGGTTTGAACCTGTGACCCCTGCCGTGTGAAGGCTCTTGGCGCGTCACGGCCGTCTCGGCGCCAGAGTGAAGCGGCGCTGCAGGCCGTCACAAAAAGGCCGTGCACGCCAGTTTTTTGCACCGAAATTACACAGGGCAAGTCGCCGGATGATGGCTTTTCCTCTTAGGGTTTGCCCCTAAAAAATACTTCTTGAATTGCACGTTTAACGTGCTATTATTGATCCATGGACAGCAACAAAGCAGTCCACTCGCACCTCGGAGCACAGGGGCCCTTCACAGGAGTATCAAAATGCAAGTTGTCATCAACGCCAGCTACCAGGCTGTCCCCGTCTTGCTGGCACCCTTCAGGGGGCGCATGAGCCGGGCCAACACAGAGGCTGTCATGGCCGCTTTCCCCGAGTCTTTTGAGAAGGTCATGGCTGAGGCGCTGGTCCAGCAGGACCGCAAGGACATTTTCGCCAGAGAACGCATCGGAGATGCCATTGTCTCCACGGAAAACGGCAAAACCATGGTGTCCCGCGTGATCAATGAAAATGCCGAACGTCGCGTCGAAGTGGCCGATGCGAAGGAAGCCACCGCCCTGGTGCGAGAAGTTCACGGCTGCGATGTGGGCCTTTGCGAAGGTGGAACGCGCACCCGCCTGACCACCGAAGGCCGCTTGATCACCTGTGGCACGCAAAACCCGTTCACGCCCGAGCAACTGGCCGCCAGCGTGCCTGTGCTCTACACCGTGACCACGAATCGGGGCCGGATTCTGGCGAAGATCATTTAAGCACCAAGACCAAACCACCACAGGAGAAAATCATGCGGAAAGAATTCGTAGAATGCAAGACCCGCGCCACCGCCGTGCGCCGCTGCCCCTGGGCGGCCGTCATCATCAAGGTGGACGGCGGCTACATGGCATTTGAGTCTGTCAATGACGCGGACGTTTGGCGCCGCCAGAAATGACCAAAAACCACCGCAACCGCTCCTGGCGTGCCCAGTGGACGCCGGAGCCCATCAGTCGCACCGCCGTGCACAAGAGCGGCGTGACGGCGCGCGTGCAGCCGAGCCCGAGCGACCCCAGCAAGGACCGCATCACGCTGGAGGGCGTGGACCGGGCCGACCTGACGCGCTGGGACGTGGGCCAGCTCACCGAGCAGGCTGTCAAGCTGTGGCTGGAGGGCGAGTTTTGATGGACCTGCTTCCACCCTCCCCGACCGGCCCCGAGATCAAGGCCGCGCGGCTGGCCGTCGGCCTGAGCCAGTCCGCCGCGGCCGAGCTGGTCGGCTACTCGCTGCGCGGCTGGCAGGATGCCGAAGCGAGTGGCGCGCCCAAGCTCCACGCGGCGACCTGGGCGTTTTTTCTGCTCGCGACAGGGCAACACAGCGGCTACGCGCTCAAACGGCGCTGAGGCCGACTATTGCGGCCAAGCCTCCACCAGCCGCCGGTGCCGGCTCTGGCACTCGCGGTAGGCCTGGGCGGTGGCTATGGACCAGCGCAGCACGGCGCGGCCGGTGCCGTCAGCGGGGGGCTGCAGGTCCGGGCAGGGCGTGGCCAGGTTGGGCGGCAGGAGCAGGCTGTCCGAGCGCACCAGCGAGTGAGCGCAGGCCGTCGTCGTCAAAACAAGCGCGCAGATAGACAGGGCGCTCCACGATCTTTTCCACTTCGACGCGCAGGGTGTTGATGCGGCGGTTGTCATCGGTCTTGTCCTTTTCATGGGCGGCGCTGGCCGCGCTGGCGGCCCGCTCCTGGTGGCGGCGCTGCTCGGCCTGTTGCGCCCGCTCATCGGCCCAGTCGGCGCGCACGGCGGCCTTGCCGGCGCGGTACATCCAGCCGTGAGACAGGGCCAGCGAGGCCGCCAGGCCGATCGCCAGCCAGAGCCTGGGCGACAGCAGGGCCATCATTCCTCGCTCCTGTCATCGTCATCTCGCCGATTCCGCCGATCCGGCCACATCCAGCCCATCCAGATCGCCCACAGGATGAGCCAGCTGCCGGGCCTCATGCCAGCTCCTGGATGCCCAGCTGCACGCCGGCGTCGGTGATGGTGATCACGCGGTTGACGGCGTGCTCGGGCGGGGCGGTGGACACATGGACCCATTGCTTGCCCTTGACGCCCTCCAGGATCAGCTGGCCTATGCCCAGCACCGCGACCAGGGGCGCCAGGGTCTTGGCGATCCGGTAGGGCGTGCCGAAGCCGGGCGCGACGATGTCGGCGGCGCGGCCGGTGGTGTGGTCGCTGGTGCGGCGGCTGCCGAGCGCGGCGTTCAGGCGAGCGCAGCGGTAGCCGCTGGTGACGGTGAGCGGCACGCCCAGCGTGGCACGGATGCGCTCGAGCAGCTCGGCGGTGCGGATCAGCGGCGGCAGCAGCTCTGGCGGCGCCGTATTGTCCAGGCCCAGCTCGCGGGCCCGGGTGCTGGCGGTGAGCTCGGCCAGCGTGAAATGCGGTGTCAGTTGCATGGGTCATCCCTCCTTGATTCGGGTACGAACAATGAGCACGGCAAAGCCCGCCATCACGCAGGCGTCCTGCAGCGTGGGCGGGTCGAGCGCCAGCAGCGGCGTGATGACGGCACCGGCGCCGCCGACGGCCAGCAGGGCCCAGGCGAGGGCCTTGAGGCCGTCGACCAGGCGCTGCTGGGCGCTGAGGCCGCGCGCGCAGGGGTTGCTGCGCTCGAGCTTGTTGAGCGCCTCGGCCAGCACGACGAGGCCGGCGAGCCAATGCCCGATCTGCAAGGTGGTGGACAGCGCGGCGCTCATGACCACCCCCACACTCGGCACTGCGTGTCCTCGCTGCCCCCCGAGGGGGCCTTCGCTTGCTTGGGGCGGCTCAGCGCGGCGCTCATGGCGCGCCCTCCCCGGCTGCGGCGGGCCGGCCGCCGAGGCGGCGGATGGCGGCCATCAGCACCTGCTGCGCGCCGGCACCGACCGCGAAGGCGCCGCCCAGCAGCAGCGACTCGGGCAGGCTGGCCAGCAGCAGGGCCAGCGGCGCGAGGTAGCCGGCCGTGAGGCTGCTGGCGACGGCCACCATGATGCGGCTCAGCGTGGTGCGCAGCAGCTCGCGCCAGGTGTCGCCGGTGCCGGGCACGCTGTTGAGCAGGATGATGGCGACGATCGAGCCGTTGAAGCCGGCCAGCAGCAGATCGGGCCGCAGCCCCAGCGGCACGCCGGCGACGCTGAGCGCCGGCACGGCGGCCGCGGCGGCGGCCAGCGTGGCGGTGGCGGTGGAGGTGGGTTCGGCCATAAAGTCAGCCCACCACTTCCGCAGTGTTGATGCGGGCCACCCATTTGATGGAGGTCGCAGCCGCGCCCGTCGCCTTGATCTCCAGGCTGCCGTTCGTGGTGTTTACCGCTGCGGCAACCGTCCAAGCGGACGCGCCAGCGTCGGCGCCCAGGGCGGTGACTGTCGGGCTACCGACGAGGGCCGTGGCCGCTGCATTGGCGCCGCGTTTTATGGCGCCCGAAATCCGGAATGCCGCGCCGTCGCCATTGGCATTGTTTCGTGCGGAGATAATTGCATCAAAACCATACATCGAGCTGTTTGGCAGCACGATAGTCGTGGCGGCGGTGACCGCCGCAGCCCCCGCGCTTAGCGTGGTTTGTGTCGCGTCAGTAGTCGATGCGGATTGAACAAAACCCTCGGTTTGCGCATCGCCCTGCGCGGAAAACTTGCCTGCGCCCTGGGCGGTTGCCCCATTGAGCCCCCGTGTCGTCGCGTCCTTCCCGCCGGGCACAAACGAGTGGTTGCCCGATGCCGTGTTGGCATCCCCGGCGCCAACAAAAGAATAGCTGCCCGACGCTACGTTATTCGCCCCGCCACCAACATAAGAATTGAGGCCTGACGCTGTGTTGCTGCTGCCACCACCGATCACGGAATAATCATTTGTGACTGAGTTGCCGCTTCCCCCGCCAATGAAGGAGTAAGTCACCGTGATCGAATTGTTTCCGCCAGCCCCCAGAAAACTGGCCGTGCCGCTGTTGGAGTTGCTGAAGCCCGCACCGATGAAAGACAACAGCCCGGACGCGACAGAATCCCGCCCCGCGACCACTCCAGAATTGGCCCCGGAAGCGGTGTTGTTGTAGCCCGAACCGATGAAGGCGTTGGCACCGGACGCCACCTGCGACGCCGCCGCCCTTTGCAGCTGAAAGTCAACGGCCCTGGCGCCGCGTTTATTGCCGCCTGCCGCTGCGTTATCGGGCAACTGAGACAGCAAGGAACCCGTCCCTTTTGGGCCAATCGCTGCATCAATGTCGGCACCGGCGTTGTTGGGGTAAAACCGGACTACGGGCACGGTGGCGTTGGGCGCGGCCGTGTTGACGGATTCCGTCCAGTTGGTCAGCCCGCCCCCACCGGCCGGAGTGGACCAAGTCGGGAGCCCCGCAATCATCGTCAGCACCTGGTCGACGGTCCCGATACCGAGGCGCTCCGGAGCGCCTGCCGCTCCGCCCCGGATGAGGTCGCCCGCCGTGGTCATGGGATTTGTCATCCCGGAACCCATGCCGCGCTGGGTGACATAGTTCGTGCCGTCGCTGACGATGCGCACGCCCTGACCGGTGGTGACGGCCAGCGAGGTCGCGCCGTCGATGGTGCTGGTGGTCGGCGTGATGGTCAGCGTGCCGGCGCCGCGGTTCTGCACGTCGACCCACCAGCCGTTCGGGAAGCTGGCGCCGGCCTGCGGCAGCGTGCCCGCGATGGCCGCTGCGTTGGAATGCGTGACCAGCTTGCCCTTGTCGGCCGTGACGAAGGTGTAGGCAGTGCCGGTCTGCGCATTGGGCAGTTCGTCCGACGAGGCGGTGCCGGCGACCACGGGCGTGCCGTTGGCGCGGCTGTAGTAGTCGCAGCGCCAGTTGCCCGCGCCCAGCGAGACGAACTCGGCCACGTCACCGGCGGCCGTCGTGATGTTGGCCGCGCCCGGCAGGATCAGGCTGGTGGCGTTGTGGGTGAGGGTCAGCGCGCCCTGGAACACGGTACGCCGAATCGCGCCAGCGGCGATGCTGTCGAACGCCGTGATCGTGACCGCGCCGCTGATGCTGATGCTGTTGGCCGCCGCTGCGCCGATCGCGACCGTGGCGGCCGAGGCAATCGTGACGGTGGGCGCTTCGTTCAGCGCGCTGGTCAGCGTGCCGCCGGTGAAGGCCGCGCCGCTGACCCCGACCGCTTGACGATGATCCTCATAGCTGGTGACGGTAGAGGCGCCGGCCACGATCAGGTACAGCCGGGCGTAGTTGGCCGTGTCATTCCAATTCGTGACTGTGGTTGCGACCGACACCGCGCCGTTTAATCTTGCCGCAACCAGGTAGTTGGTCGCACTGGCCGTCAGCGCGACCGTGCCACTGGCGATGAGAGTACTGGCAAAGCGACCACCGACATAGCCCCAGGTCAGGCCGGTGCTGGTGACCGGGTTGCGGCCGTACAAAATGGCCGGGCTGGCGCCATCGAAATTGTCGTTGACCTGGGTGGCGGCGCCGGTGCCGGCCACCACCTGCTGAATCGGGCTGGTTGAATCTGCCATTTAGATGGTTCCCTGAAGGTAGAAGCCGCGCCCGATGGCGCCGGAGACTTGGTAGATGCGCAGATAGACCGTGGCCTGGTTGGCGCCGAAGTCGGCGACCTGCTGGGCGCTGGTGTAGGTGACGGTCGGCGTGGTGCTGGTCAAGGTGCGTTTGACGGTGGTGAAGGCGCCGTCGGTGAAAACATCGATGCTGTAGCTCTCGCTGGTTTCGCCCAGCGGCACCGTGCCCAGCAACCAGTTGTCGCTCAGCCGCGTGCGGCGGCTCCAGGTCAGCGTCAGGTCGCCAGCCGCGCGGGCGCCGCGCAGCTTGTAGGGCGACAGCGGCTTGAGGCCGACGCCGGCATTGACGCCGACGCTGGACGCCACGGCGTCGAGCGCCAGGCCCTTGCTGACGCTGCGGTACTTGCGGTTTTGGCCCAGCTCGGCAATGTCGAACAGCGGGCGCAGCAGGCCCGCTGCCGTCAGCAGCACAAAGCTGTCATAGGCGGCATGATTGCCGCGGTTGGCTTCGGTGCCGCGCTGGCCGCGCTTGAGGCCGCTGATCTGGTAGCGGCCGCCGCCCAGCGCGCTGGCGCGGATGAATTGCAGGATCTCCCAGCGGCCGTTTTTGCCGATGGCGCAGGCGTTGTCGGTGCCGCTGACGATCTTGTCGCGGGTGGAGCTGCTGAGCGCATCGGGGCCGATGCTGACGACGAGGGTGTTTTTTTCGTCGATGGTGTTGCTGGCCCAATCACCCAACGCCGTCTCGGCGATGCCGATGGGCGCGGACAGGTCCACGTCGCCGCGAAACAGCAGGGACGCATCGTCGGCACCCAGGTACAGCGCCGCGCCGCGCCAGGGCGTGCCGAGGCCGGCCTGGGCCACATACAGGCCGGCGTTGTCGTCGGCATCGCGCAGGATCGGGATGTCGAGCAGCACCAGGCGGCTGGGCGCGGGCAGCGCGTCGACGGCCTGGCCAATGCCGGGCGCGCTGCCTGCGGGCGCGGTCTGGTACAGCTCGGCGTTGGCGTCGACGGCATCGAACTCGATCAGCGCGCCGCTGTCGCTGACGCGGGTCAGCAGGCGGCTCTGGAAGCTGCCCCGGGGATATTCCACCGACACGATGTCGCCGGGCGTGAGGTGGGCAAACCGGCGCGTCAGCTTGCCGCTGCGCTTGTTGCGCGCGCTCCAGGCGTCGAACAGCAGCACGTCGGCGACCTGCTTGGCGTGATTGCTGGTGGTGCATATCGCCACATCGTCCGACAGGTCGTTGATGGAGCTGCTGACCTGTCGGACGGCCTGCTCGGCGCCGGGCTGGTAGTCGCTGCTGACGTCCAGGAACTGCACCGTGATCGAGCGCGGCAGTTCCGTCTCTTGCGCGCGCACGAGCGCGAACGGGTCGCCGGGCTCGCCGCCGTTTTCCGTGGCGGCGAACTCATCGAAGGCGATGGTGGCGGCCTGCGCCTGGTTGGCACGCTTGACGAACCTGAGCTTGGCGTCGACCTCGACCGGGTCGATGAAGAAGGCCTTGAGCAGCGGCTCGATGTTGGCCCGGGCGCTGGACACGCGGGTGATGGGGTAGCCGGTCACGGTGTCGGCGAGGCCCGACACGTCGATCTTGCTGGCGGGCAGGCCGGCGCGGCTGCACTGGTCGGTGATGATGCTGGCGACCGTGGGCGCGGCTGGCGTCAGCGCGGAGTAGTGGATGAGCTTGAAATCGGTCGCCCCCGCGACCACGCTGCTCGCGCCGATGATTGCGTAATTTTCATTGGCGTAGAAGGTTCTTTGGGGCGATGAAAAGCTGGTGTCGGTCTGCAGGTACAGCGTTTGCCAGCCCGAGCTGGTTATCTTGAAAACCGTCAGGTCGACACCGACTCTCAAGGCGAACACGCCCGCGGCAGAGGCGCACAACAGCATGCCGTTGCCCAGGTTTTGCGCAGAGCCAATGCTCTCCAACAGCGCCCCGGTGGTCGCGCTGTATTTGTCCAGATAGGTCACCCCCAGCCGCGTATCGGTTTTATAGACCAGCCCGTTGTGAAACGCATGGATGGCTGACGTGCCTGTGCCGGAAATAGTCGGCCCGTTGGGATATATCTCAATCCGACTCGGTGAAGAGAACGCGAGGGCGTAAGAGCTTGTGACGCTATCAAAGGCGGCGTACTGGATTGCCGGCGATCCGCCACCGGACGGAGCAGGCACCCCAGAGATGACCGACTCCGAACCATCGCCCGTGAAGGAGACCAGATCGAACACACCCGCGCTTCGGGTGCGAATGGCGACCGCTTCGGGTGTCTGCCCGCTGCTCTGCACCGGAACGAAGCCGAACGGGTAGTCGCTGATCGGTGCCGCCGTTGGGGACTGCCCCGCATTTGAAAAGTATCCCAGCCCGACGTTTAAATACGGGAAGTACGGGTCGGGCGACGCGCCGTACTGGTTGAAGATCAGCGACTGATCTTTGGTGACGCTTGAAAAGATGCCGGTAAAATTCTGCGGCAAAACGACAGCCGAATATTGCTGCAGCGCGGACCCGACCGAGCCAACCTGGACCAGCTCGAAGGTCAGCTGGGGGATGCGCCCACCCGGGCAATCGAGCTGCGTGAACACCACGTAGGCGCGGCCCCGGTAGGCCGGCACGTTGCCGACACCCGACAGCGCCTCCAGCGTCGGGTCGGGCAACTGCGTTTCGCTGCCGCCATAAAACTTGAATCCCGCCGCCCACGCGCTGCTGGCAATGACCGTGGCCGCGCTGCTGCCGCTGGAGTTGTCGTAGATCAGCTTGCCATCGCTGAAGATCTTGCGGATGCCGGCCGCCGGGCCGGCGCACAGGTCGATCGCGAGGTCTGCGTTGTAGCTGTAGGTGGTGCTCGTGGTCTTGGGGCCGCCCTTGCCATGGCGCTCGGTTTTGGAGACCTCGCGGATTTCCGAGCAGTGAATCACGTTGCCCGCGATGCGCGCCGTGCCGTACAGCGTCGTCATGGGCGTGCCGAGCGTGCTCGACTGGACCGTGCGGTCGCCGATGCGCGGGCCCTCGTTGTGGATGTCCTTGGCCGTGACGGCCTGGCCCACCATCGCCCCCACGGTCCAGCCGATGGAGGCGCCGTAGGCCGCGAAGGCGGTGCCGGCGGCCAAGGTGCCGCCGGCCCAGGCGCCGATGGCGGCGAATGCCAGCATCGGCATTACGCCACCCCCGGAAAACGGAAGGCCGCGAGGATGCGGCCGGACCAGACCGAATCGAGCCGGGCCTCGACCACCTGGCGATTGAGCAGATGGGCGTGGATCATGCTCAGGCCGCCGTACAGGTAGTCGCCGATGATGGCCATGTGGCGCTGACGCCCGAAGCCGACGACGATCACGTCGCCGGGCTGCAGCTCGTCTTTGCCGATGGGCAACAGGTACTGCTTGCAGGCATCGATCATGGCCTCGTCCTGCGAGGTGCGGCCATAGTCGGGCGTCCGATACTCGGTGCCGCGCACCGCGTTGCTGACCACGATGGGCAGGCCAATGCAGTCCACGCCCTCGCGGCTGCGGCCCTGGTGCTGCCAGCGCACGCCGAGGTAACTGCGCGCTTCGGCCACGATGTCGGCATTGGGTCCGTGGTACCAGTTCATGTTTTCGTCACTCCGGCCGAGCCGAGCACCTTGTCGTTCAGCGGCGTGTCGGGAAAGCCGCGGAAGTTGACGACGTTGGCCCACCGGGTCTTGCAGTCCTCGGTGCGGCGCTTGCGGCAGCCCGGCACCACGGTGAAGGCGTCGCCGACCGCGATGTTGAAGGGCATGGCGGCGTTGAGCGTGAAGAGGCCGGCAGTGAAGGCCGATATCTCCATCTTCAGCCCGTTGTTCGGGCCTGCGGTCCAGGTCAGCACGCCGGCGCCGAAGTAGTCGGCGGCCTGGCCCAGGGCCGTGGCGAACACGGCGCGGTTGGTCACGCCGCTGACCGTGCCGCTGACGCGCAGCGCCTCGACGTTGTAGCCGCATTTGCTGTCGCCGAAGTTGGCCGGGCAGGTCTTGGTGTAGTAGCCGCCCACCGGCTGCTGCAGGGTTTGCAGCAGGCCGCGCAGCTCGACGATGAAGCCGACGCGGCCGGCGCTGACGTTGCCGGTCTTGCCGGTGGCCAGGATCATGCGGCCCTGCGTGAGGTCGCGGTAGTTGACCTCGAAAATCTCAACCTCGCAGTTGTCCCATTTGCCGCCCAGCAGGTCGGACTCGGTGATGCTGGCCGAGTCGAGGAAGCCCTGCACCTCGAGATTGGGCACCGACATGTCGAGCTTGCCCTCCATGGCGCTGGGCGTGAAGCCGGTGGCGGCCTTGTAGGTCACGCCCTCGAACTCAATATCGATGTCCACGCTGGTGAAGCCGAACACCTGGCCATCGGCGCGCAGGCATTTCCAGCAGCGGGCCAGCGTGGTGCTGCCCTGGGCGTAGTGGGCCAGCAGGGCGGCGCCGGCGGCCCTCATTCGCGCACCTCCTGCAGCACCACGGAGGGCCCGGCCAGCAGCCGCGCATCGGCCGCACCGCCGGCGACCAGGTCCCAGTCGATCGCGTCTTCCATGAAATGCACCGGCACGTAGAAGCGGCCGCTCCAGGTCAGCGTCTCGCTCGCCTGCGGGTATTTGTAGCCGCTGCCGGCCGCCGTGATGGTCTTGCCGGCGGTGTTGGTGGACAGGGTGTAGGTGTTGGCGGCGATGCCGGTGATGGCATGCGACAGGCCGTTGAGCAGGGCCGAGTCGGCGCCGGTCAGCCCGGCCAGGTAGAGGCGATCGCCCACGGCCAGGCCCGCCAGCGCGGCGGTCAGCGTGACCTGCGTGGTGGCCCCGACGGTGACGCCCGTGACGGTGGACGACGAGTCGGCCACAAAGGTCACGGTGCCCGTGTCGTAATTGATCGCGGCCTGGCCCGCGCCGGCACCCAGGGTGACCGGGGCGCCGCCGCGCAGCAGGGCCACGGTCTTGGGCCTGGTGATGAGGCGGTCCTTGCTGCGCGTGGACCCGACCGAGGTGTAGCGCTTGTGCAGGCGCATCGAGGGCACGCCGTAGCCGAGCCCGATGCTGCCGCCGAGCACGCCAGCGACGATGGGGTAGAGCAGGCCCGTGGTCGCGTCCAGCGTGCAGTCTTTCGGGTCTTCCATGAGAAAGCCGTAGGCACCGCCGTCGGTGACCTCGTGCAGCCCTTCGAGCGCCTGCCATTGCGCGACCAGCATGGGCACAATGCCCAGCTCGTACTGGCGCAGGGTCTTGGTCCAGTTGATGTTGACGCTCTGGTAGCCGCCGCCGTTTGTCGAGCGGGTGTTGTTGCGCAGGTTCTTGCCGCGCACGCCGGCGGCGATCACGCTGTTGGGCAGGATCACGTCGCTGTAGACGGTGATGGCCATCAGAGATTCCTCCCCGCGTGTTCGAGCTGGCGGCGCGCATCGGCGGCGGCCTGCAGCGTGGTCTGGCGGTTGGTGCCCGGGGCGAAGCTCTGCTGGATGGTGAGGTTGACGGTGTTGCCGCCGAAGCCGGGCTTGTTCTGCGCGGCCGGGATGATGCGTTCGCCCTTGTGGATCTTGGCGACCATGTCTTGGGGCACATAGTCGGTGCCGACATCGAAGCTCATCAAACTGCCGAACCAACTGCCGATGCTGCTGATCAGGCCGCCGCCGCCACCCGCGGATGACTGGCCCCGGTCCATGCGGGCGAAGTCGCCGCCCGTCTTGGGGGCACCACCGCCGCCCAGCAGGGCCTTGCCAAAGCTGTCCAGCAGGCCGCCGGCCATGCCCTTGCCGGTGCCGCCCGGCACCAGGTCGCCGAACAACTCGCGCGCGATGTTGGCTGCGGCGGCTTCGGCCACCATGCGGTTGATCATGCTGGTGAAGCCTTTGCCGATGTTCTGAAAATTGCCCTCCATGAGGTCGAACAGGCCCTGGCCGAGCGCGTCCTGGATGTTCTGGGCCGCGCGCTTGTTGAACTCGTCGAACTGGTTGACCTCCTTGTTCACCTCCTCCAGGCTCTCCAGGTACTCCTGCCAGTGCTTCGTGCCCATCCGCTCGGCGGTTTCTGCGCTGATGAGGGGGTTGCTCTGCGCGGTGCGGGCGAGCTCCTCGAGCTGGCGCTGCAGCTTCTCGTAGGGCGTCTCCACCTCCCGCGCGAAGCGCTCGGACTCTTCGAACAGCTTGCCGGCGGCGTCGGCGGCTTCCTTGGCCGCCTTCTCGCTCGCCTTCTCGCTATCCTTCTCGGCCTTCTTCAGGTCGATCAGCCGCGCCGTGGCCAGCAGCTGCTGTTCCAGCGCCGGGTTGACCAGCCCCATGCGGCCGCTCTGGATCTCGGCCAGGGTCTGCTCCTCGATGCCGAGCTCCCTGGTCTTCTCGAGCTGGCGCTGCAGGTTCTCGAGGTAGCGCTTGGCCTCGGCCAGCGGGTCTTTGGCGGCGCCACCTTTCGGCGAGCCCGTCTTCTTCCTGGCTGGATCGTCCGGAATCTCCAGCGCCGCGCGCGGCGCAGTGGGGTCGACGGCGGCAGGGTTCACGAAGCCACGGCCGCCGCCCACCTCTGGCGCCATGCCATAGAAGCTGCGCACGTTCTGCCAGTAGCGCTCCGCGGCGATCTGCAGGAACCCCTTGCCCTCTTTCTGCCCCTCGCGGAACTTGGCGATAGTTTCGTTCAGCGCCGTGACGACGTCGACGGTCAGCGAGCGCGCGAAGTCCTCCGCATTGGCCTTGAGCTGGTAGAGCTGCTTGTTGAACTTCTCGGCCTCTTCGGCCGCCTGGGTGCTGGTAGTGGCCACCAGGGACGACTTTTCCGAAAGGTCTTTCAGGAAGGGGGCGATCTCGCGCGCGGACTTGCCGGTGAGCTCGAGGATGGCCCGCCCCTTGGCCCCGTCGTCCGCGAAGGTGGAGAACGCCACCGCCAGGCGGCGCATGGCCTCGGCCGGGTCCAGCTGCTTGAGCTCGTTGGCGTTCAGCCCCAACGCCTTGAGGATGGCCGCGGCGCGTTTGCCGTCCTCCTCGCTGTCGTTGAGGATCTTGTTGAACTTGAGCAGGGCCGAGGCGGCCGTGTCGAAGCTGCCCCCCGTCTCGCGCGCCACGCGGTCGAGCGCGCTGATGTTCTCGATGCTCGCGCCGGTGGCGTCGGCCAGGTCGTTGAACTCGTCGATGGCCTTGGACGACTGAACCACCAGGGCGGCAATGGCGCCGGCGGAGACGGGCACGGCCAGCGCCGCCAGCGCGCCGCCGATGGAGCTCTTGAGGGTGTTGGCGTTGAAGCCCAGCTGGTCGAACTGACGGCTGACGGAGGCAAAGGCCGCCGCGGTCTTGTCTTCTGCCGTGATCTTGATGTTGGCCTGGGTGGTCATGCGTCAAGGCTCCGGTTGATGGCGTCCACCTGGGCGGCGATGTCCGCAGGCGTGGGCGGCGCAGGCTCCGGCGGCGCGGGGGCCCAGGGGTCGGGTGGCATCAGGTCGGCCGCGCGCCACAGGCGCTTGTCGGGCCTGGAGAGCGGGCCGTTGTGCGCCGCCGCGAGCAGCTGCGCATGGTGCAGCCGGTCGGCCGCCGGGTGTTGCTGCTCGTTCCTGAAATACACCTGCCACTCTCCGAATTCATGCGCCGTCATGCGCCTGCCCAGTTCTTCCACGGTGCAGCCCAGCCGGAGTGCGAGGGCAAAGGCGAAGCGCCGGTCCGGCTGGTGCGTCAGTTTTTTTCGATGGCCTCTTCGTCGTGGCCGCCCAGGCGGCGCGCCACCTTGAAGAGATGCAGCACCGGCTCGGGGTGCGTCGCGCCGAACTGGTCCCATTGGTCGGCGCTCCACATCGGCTCGCCGTCGGCCAGCACGACGCAGCGGGCCAGGGTGTTGGCCACCAGACGGCCGCCGGCCCGGGCGCGCGCCTGGAGCTCGGTCTCGCCCGCAAGCGGCGCGCTCAGGCCGGCATTGAGCGCGGACATCTCCAGCCGCTGCGACAGCAGCAGGCCACGCACGATGAGCTCGCCGCCCAGGGCGTCGACCTGTACCGCTTCTTTGGGCAGCACAGGCGGCTTGATCTGATTGCGTTCCAGGGCCATGGCGGTCAGCTCGTGTAGTTGGTGATGCGGCCGCGCAGGCGGAAGGTCACCGGCGTGGTCACGGGCTGGCCCGCGCTGCCGACCGGCACGAGCGGCGCGCTCATGTAGGCCGCGAAGTAGAGCTTGGCGCCAGTGGCGAAGGTGATCTGCAGGCAGCCCGCCGTCTTGCTGTTGTCGAAGACCTGCATCTGCTTGAGCGCCGCATCGCCCGGATCCCACAGCGAGCCGAAGTTGTAGACGATGGGCGTGCGGTTGCCCGGGATCTCGATGTTCTGGTCGTCGTGGATGGTGGAGACACCGATCGACTCCGCCTCCCCGCCACTGCCGTTGATGTCCTGCAGCGTCGAGGCCGTGGCGCCGAAGGTGATCTTCTCGGCCGTGCCGGAGACGAAGGTGTCGAAGCTGGTGGAGTCGACGCCTTCGAGCTGGAAGTCGTTGGCCGTGACGCCGGCCGCGCGCACCACGCGGTAGTCGAGTTGCGTCATGCCGCTGATCTTGAGCAGCAGGACATCACCGTTCGTGTAGCCGTGCGTGGTGGACGTGGCCACGGCCGGGTTGGCCTTGGTGATGGCGGTGATGGTCTTGGCCGCTGCCAGCACGGTTTGCACCGCGACGGCGACCTTGCTCCAGACATTGATGGTTGCCATGGGTGGTGCTCCGTTCAGAAAATGACATCGGGGGTGGCGGCGTTCACCAGGTAGGTGAAGCGCCAGGACTGCTGCCGGGCGGCGAGCAGGCGGTCGAGTTCGCCGGTGATGACCAGGCGGCTGTGGGTGATGCGCACGCCCAGCTTGGCCAGCGCGGCCAGGGCGGTGCTGGGGGCGATGAGCTTTTCCATCGCTAGGCCCAGCGCGCGCGCATCGGCCGCGGCGGTGGTGCTGTGGCTCAGCACGCCGCTGACCAGCACCGACAGCTCGCGCTGTTCGACGCCGTGGATGGTGTAGGGCTCGGCGCTCTCGCCTTCCTGGTCTTCCTCGATCAGGATGGCCGGCAGCTCATTGGCCTGCAGCGGGTCGACGCGATCGACAAACACACGCGTGCCGGCCACGGTGCCGCCGCTGGACAGCAAGGCGGCGAGCGCGTCGAGGATCTGTTGCTGGGCGTGGGCCATGGCCTCAGACCCTCAAGCGCAGGGTGGTCATGCCGGTGCCGTCGGGCATGGGCTCGACCACCTTGTAGGTGGTGCCGTTGACCACCAGCAGCAGGCCTTGCACATTGGCCGGGACGCTGCTGGAGAGCAGGTCGAACTCGGGCGCGCTGCCGGCGACACCGCCGCTGAGCTCGTCGAGCTGGTAGGCGTTGTCGAAGATGCCGCTGACGGGCAGGCCGGCCAGCGTGGCGTCCGCGTTGGGCAGGCGCTTGAACACCGCGCTGTTGAGGCGGGCTTCGAGTGCTGCGAACGGTGCGGGCATGGCGGCGGCCTAGGAGTCGGGGCAGCGGCTGATCAGGTGGCGACCGGCAGGTACTGGCCCAGCTTCATGGCGACGGTGGCCGACGGGTTGGCCGCGGCCGCCACCGCGACGCCCACGCATTGCTGGGCGGCGGCGGTCTTGTTGACGACCTTGTTGGTGGCATCCCAGAACAGGCGGTCGCCGACGCTGATGGCCAGGGCGCTGGTCTTGGCGATCTCGACCACGCCCTGGGTGATGAACTCGCCGGCGGCGTTGGCCGCCACGTCGTTGGTGGCCACGCCGAACACGGCGGCGCCGAACAGGTAGCCGACGCCGGAGGCGACGGCGGCGGTCGGGGTCAGCGTGAGGATGTCGCCGCGCTGGGTGAAGTTTTTCATGAGAGGTGCTCCAAGGTTGAGGGTTCAGGCCGATGGGGCCCGGCGCGCCGGGCCCCGCGTCATCAGGCGCCGTTGGCCTTGTAGAGGCCGCGGTAGTCGACAGCCTTGGCGGCGAAGTCGAGCCGGCATTTGTAGGAGACGCCGTCGACCTCGAAGCCGACCTCGCTCTCGATCACCGGGCCTTCGGCGTCGTCGAGGTAGCAGTACTCGACGGTGTCGACCTGCGAGCTCTCGCTGGCCAGGTACCAGGCGGTGGCGCTGTTGGCGTCGAGCACGGGCTCGATCACCGGGGTGAGGGCGGTGCGGCCACCGGTGCGGAACTCGTTGACCTCGGCCTTGGTGGCCGGCACATAGTTGCTGCTGGTCAGCTGGTAGGCCGTTTGCTCGAGCGCGGCCGGCAGGATCAGGTAGGACGGCGCGAGGTTGAGCTCCTCGCTGGCCAGGCCCTTTTGCACGCGCATCGCGGTGCGGGCGGTGGCCAGGCTGGAGAACTGCAGGGCGCTGCCGGCGCCGGTGCCCAGGTTCTTGTGCGTGGCGGCCTCGAACAGGGCGATGCCGTCGGCCAGGTTGGCGTTGGCGGTGAGCTGGCTGTAGACCGTGCGGTTTTCCAGGCGGCGGGCGGCGAAGCCGAAGGCCGAGACCAGGCGCTCGAAGGCGCGCAGGTCGTCGTTGACGATGGCCTGGCGCGTCAGCGAGACGATGCGGCCGTAGGTCAGCACAGCGTAGTTCTCGGCGCCGTCGGTCAGGTTGCCGACCTTGAATTCGCCGTGCTCGTTGACCTGCAGCAGGTCCGGGGCGCCGGACAGCTGCACCACCTTCATCGACTTGAAGTCCGGCGCATTGGGCGCGCGGCGGGCCCACATGGCGTAGCTGCCTGGGTTTTCGTCGTAGGCGCCACGCAGCCGCTTGTTGGCGACGTTGGCGAACAGGCTCGAGAAGTCCGACGTACCCATCATGCCGCCGGCGCGGAAGTGCAGGATGGTGCCGGCGAGCTCCATGCGGGCCATGCCGCGCGTTTGCACGCCATGGGCCTCCAGGAAGTCGCGGCCGATCTCCAGCAGGCTCATGCCACGGTACTGGCGGCCGTTGTCGTCGAGCTGGGTGGCCGGGGCCACGCGGTGCAGGATGGCCTGCTCGATGCCGGCCAGACGGACCTGCATTTCGTCGCGTACGGTCTCGATGCGGCCGAGGTTGCGGTGGCCGCCCTGGGCGGCATCGCGGCGGGCCAGCTCTTCGAGCACGGCGCCTCGGGCCTGCTCCACGCTGTTGCCGGCGCGGATCATGCCGGCGGCCAGCTGCGCCACGCCGTGGCGGGCGCACAGGTCGGTGATGTCGGCAGAGCGGGTTTGCTCGGCCTGCTGGGCGAGGGTGGCCGCGGCGGCGGTTTCAGCGGCTGCAGCCGTGGCAGCGCGTTGGGCTTCCGCCGCGGCAGCGATTTCTTCAGGGGTCATGGAAATTTCTCCAGAGTTGAGGGGTTCGGCGGAAGCGCCCACCGTGGGCGATTGGGTTGCACCCGCAGCGCGGGTTTCGATGAATTCGCAGGGAGACCCGCGCAAGCTGTCGCTGCGGGTGCTGCTCATCGCATCCGCAGGAATAGGGACAAACGAGATTTCGGCGGGCTCCCAGTCGACCGCGCGGTACAGGGGCACGGTGCCGCCGTCGCTGCGGTTGGCCGCACTGACGATTTCGTACTTGCGCACGTTGTAGCCCACGCTGATGTTCTTGATCAGCCCGGCCTCGATGTCGCGCACGATGCCGGCGACCTCGTCACGCTCGGACAGGCGCAACACGGCGCGGCCTTCGCCGCCCTGGACCCAGGCGCGGTCGACCACGCCGATCTGGTCGTCCAGGCTGTAGCTGCTGTGGGTGTTGAGCACCGGCGCGCCGCCGGTGTTCAGGCGCGTCAGGTCGATGGCGTTGGCATCGACGACCAGCTCTTCGTCGTAGCTCTGGTCGGTCCACCAGTCGCGGCGCCGCACGCGCGCGCCGGTGGTCCACACGACCTCAACCGTGCGCTCCTTGGAATTGAAGGTGGCGGGCGCCACCGAGGCGGCCCGCTGCTGGGTGGGGAGGAAGCGGTTTTGTTGCTGGTCCATGCCACGTATCGTGGCGATGGGACTGTCTCATTTCCCGGAAAACTGAGACGATTTTCAGCCGCGCATCTCGGGCTCTAACTGTTGGCGGCGGCGCTCGGCCTCATAAGCCCCTCGGCAGTGGTCGTGCTGCCAGAAGAAGATCGCGTTCACCAGGTCGGCCAAGAAGCCCCAGGGCTTGCCGTCGCGCTTGAGGCGGTAGAGGTGGGACGAGATGGTTTCGTCGGCCCAGCCGCCAAACAAAGTGTTGAAAAATTGGTCCAGTGCGATCAGCACCTGCAGCAGGTAGTTCATGCTAGGTGATTTGGTACTGGTTGCAGTAGCTCTCGCAGGCCTTCTGCATCACGAACGCGATGTAGTCCGCATCGCTCGCCAGCGGGACGAAGGCCTTGTCCTGGGCATTGGCCGCGTTGTAGGCCTGGCGCGCGGCCGCGATGCCGGCCAGCAGCTTGGCGTCCTTGATGTCGAGCGTGAAGATCATGCGGCCTCCTGGGCGGTGACGGGGTCGAAGGCAGGTTCGGGCGCAGGGTTTGCCTTCAAGGAGTCGAGTTCCTTCTGCAGCAGCGCGATCTTCTCGTCGCGCTCCGCAATCTCGCCGCACAGATGGGCCACGGTGTCATGCGCCTGGTTGCGCTGGGCGACGAGCTGGTTGATGATGGCTTGGGTTTTTTGGTCCATGGGATCTTTCAGAAGCAAGGGATGTAGCGCACCGTGCCAGCGGCGTTCTTGATGGCCAGCCACTCCTGCACCGTGGTGCTGGCACCGGTTGGGCCAACACTGCTCAAGGCCGTAGCAACCGTGCCGTTGGCCGTCATGCCGTTGGCGATCTTGATGCGGCCCGTGCCCAATGGACTCAAGGCCAGGTCGATGTTTGCGCTGCCGGTGCCGGCGCTTTCAGCGGCCAACGTGATGACGCCGAGTGCTGTATTGAGGCCGAAGCGTTCGTAGTTGCTGCCGTCGGTGAAGCTGGTGTATGTTCTGCCCGCCTGCGCATTCACGCCATTGCGCTGAGCCAGGCTGTTGGCGGCGTCGCGTTCAAGCCTTACATCAGCAGTATTTGAACCAACAATCCCTAGTCCCAGAGTTGAAGTAGATAATCTAAAACCCCAACTACTGTCACCCCAAGCAAAGACCTGCCCATCCGCAACAAGGCCAACTACTCCTGCAGTTGCCAGAAACATACCGGATGACGGCTGACTCGCAAACGCATAACTCGGCGCTGCCGCCGTGCCGTTATCAAGCTTGATCGTCCCGCCCGTGATGGCGACGGCGGCGGGGTTGTAAAGCCCGGTCTTTCGGGCGTCGAGGGTGACTGTCATGTCAGTACCCCGCAGTCAAAGACACCGCCGCGCCCGTGCCACTGATCGCCGTCACGTTGCCGCGTACATAGGCATAGCGGTCGTTGCTGGCGAAGCTGTCGCTGCTCGTGGTCGTGGCCAGCGTCAGTGAGATAGTGCCGATGGTGTCCCAGTTCGTGCCGTCGTGGCTGCCCTGCACGAGGATGGTGGCAGCGCCTGTACCAGAGGATGTGCTGCCGGACGCCTGGAATGTCTTTTGACCGGAGACGCCGGCTACGCGGGAACCGGCCGCGACAGTAGTTGCGGCTGTTAGCAGGATGGCTGCCTGGATGGTGGAGAGTACCGGCATGAGTTGTCCTTAATCTGGATTCAGGGCTTGTGGGTCGCGGCCTCGGCCTGCGCCATGCCCAGGGTGCGGCCCTTTTGCAGCATCAGCAGCAGGTCGAGCGTGCCGTCTTTTTGCAGGCGCTGCATGTCGGACTTGAGCTCGGCAAACACCAGGTCGGGCTGGTAGCCGCGCTGGCGCAGCTTTTCGCTGAAGCTCGACAGGCCGCCGGCAATTTCGTCCAGGTCGGCGGCCACGTCCTGCACGGGGTTGACGTAGCTCCACTTCGGCGTGGACCATTCACAAGCGCTGTCGGCCTGGCGCAGCTGGCCGCCCAGCACGGCGGCCTCGACGAAGGCGCGCCAGATGGGATCGCACAGCTTATGGATCAGGGTGAGCCACTGGGTCTGCTCGGCGTTGCGGCGGAACTCGAGCAGGGCCACGCGGGCGCTGCTGAAGTTGACCTCGCGCACGTCGCCCGTCAGCATTTCGTAGGTGACGCCCATGCCGGCGGCGATCAGGTGCAGCTGGTATTTGACATATTCGACATAGCCGGGCGCGACCTTGGGCTCAACCAGGGTCAGGTTGCCGCCGGTGGGCACCTGGGTGATGCTGCCGCTGGCCAAGGCACCGAGCTCGCCGGTGCTGCGGACCGTGGCCTGGTCCTGGCTCTCGCTCAGGCTCATGGTGGTGGCGTCGCCGCTGTAGATCACGCTCAGGCGGGTTTCGAGGTTCTTGCGCTGCAGCTCGGCGTCTTCGTAGAGCTGCAGGTCGCGCACGCGGGCGATGACGGGCGCCAGGCGGGTGAAGCCCCGGCCCTGGCCCGGGCGCTGCGGGTTGTAGAGGTGGATGATGCGCTCGGCCGGCACGGGGTAGCTGCTGGCGCGGCCGCGGCGGCTGGCCTGGATTTCGCCGGGGTGTTGGTCGAACAGCCAGTAGGCGACGATCTTGCCGAGGGCGTCGTATTCGATGCCGTTGACGATGCTGTTGGGGCCGCTGGCGCCGGTCTTGGCGCTGTCGAGCCAGTCGATTTCCAGCAGCTGCAGCTGCAGCGGCACGGGCAGGCCGTCTGCGGCGCGGCGCGCGCGCAGGCGCACGAGCACCTCGCCGTCCTGCTCCATGGCGCGATAGGCGGCGGCCTGCAGGCCGTAGAGGTCGAGCCGGCCGTCGGCGTCGGCGAGCTTGGCCCAGTCGTTCCACAGCGCGTCGATGGCCTTGGCCTGGGCCGACAGGCTGCGCGGCGTGATGCCGGTGCCGATGACGTTGGCCACCAGAGACTCGAGGCCGCGCGAAATGTAGGGGCTGTTTTGCACCAGGGCGCGGGCGCGTACGCGCAGGGTGGCGGCGTCGGCCATGTGGTCGGTGTTGGCGCTGGCGCCGGCGCGGCGCGGCCGCCAGCCGTCGCGCTGGCTGGCGCCTTCGTAGGCGCGGGCCAGCAGTTCGCGGGCCCGCAGGCGGCGCAGGCCGGCGTCGGGTGCGAAGACGCCGATCAGGCGGTCGATCAGGTTGCCGGCCATAGATCAGTCTCCCCGCGCGGTCGTGAAGGTCACGCGGAAGCTGCCGCGCCGCGGTGAGCTGCCCTGCGTGGCGCCGACGGCCAGCACGCTGCTGACATGGGCGCGGGCCTGCAGCAGGTCGGACACGCTGCGGTAGACGAGCTTGCGGCCGTTGACCTCGACCGACAGCTCGCCGGCGGCGATGGCGGCGTCTAGGTTGTCGAGGTCGGTCTGGGTGAGTGCCATGGGTCAGTGTGTTGACCGCGCGGCGCGCGGTTTAGCACTGACAGTACCGAGGCGGCTGTCTCATTTCAAGAAAATCTGAGACAGTTTTTTCGTGCCGCCGGGCTGCTTGAGGATCCGGTACACCGTGGCGCGGCTGATCTGCAGTCGGCGCGCCACCTCGCTGGCGTTGCGGCCATCGAAGAGCGCCAACACCTGCTGCACGAGCTGCTGGCGCTCGGAGGTGGCCCGGCCGGCGATGTAGCATTTCTCTCCCATGAACTCGGCCCGCACAGCGGCTTTGCGCTGGCTGATCTGGTCGCTGATCTGCGGGAACTCAGCCAGGAGATAGTCAAAGATGCGATCGACCAGATCGGGTTTGGCCTGGATGAGTTGCTGCAGTTCGGGGGTGGGGTTGGGCATCGGTGTTACCAGTCGCGGGCGAAGGGTCGGGGAGCGGCGGGCCGTTGCGGCTCGGCGTTGGCGGGGGACGCAGCGCTGTTTTTGCTATTGTTTTGATAGCTATCTGCGGCCGGCTGCTGCTGGCTTTGGCCTGTCGTCTCTGAAAAAAGGTCGGGCGCGCGGGGCGCGTATTTCTGTTCACGGCGGGCCCAGCCGGGCTCGCGGTAGGTCTGGATGCCCAGGTGGCAGGCCGCGGCGTAGGCGTAGACCATGCAGTCGCCGCCCTCCTCGCGTTGGCCGGCCGGCGTGATCCAGCGCATGCTGGCCTTGCCGTTGACGGTGACGGGCATCAGGCGGGCGGCGGTCATCTGCTCGAATTCGTCGGTGTTGGCGAGCGACTTCGGGACATGCACATAGCCGGGCCCGACCTGGGTGATGCGCATGCGGCCGTAGAGCAGGTGCTTGGCGGTGTCGGTGCCTATGCTCCAGAGCTTGACGCCGTTCGGGATGGTGCGGCCGCGCCAGTTGACGTCGAGCATGCGCGGCTTGCCGATGACGGCATTGCCGTAGCTGCTGGCGCCCTTGATGGCCAGCACATGGCCATGGGCGTGGTTGCGGCAGTAGGCGTAGACGGCGTGGGTGTTGTGGCCGCCGGTGTCGACGCAGCAGGCCTCGACCAGCATCTGCGCGCCGCTGGCGTGCAGGATCGGGGTGCGGCGAATTTCGGTGAGCCGGGTCCAGGGGCTGCCCTCGGTGTTTTCGTCGAGGTTCGGGTCGCCGTAGAGGATGTGGCGGGCCACCAGCCAGCTTTCCTCGCCGCGGCCAAAGGCCCAGACGCGGGCCTCGAGCCGGTCGGGCTGGGTGTCGACACCCATGGCGAGCATGAGGCCGCCGCGCGGCACGAGGCCCAGCTCGTAGTCTTCGGCGCGCGCGGCCAGGGCGCGGTGGTCGGCGCCGCTGCCGGTCTCCTCCCAGGTTTCGGCCAGGCTGGAGTTCAGGAACTTCTTGAGCGGCGCGCTGTTGCCGATCAGCTTGGCCTCTTGCGCGGCCTGCCACTCCTCGACCAGGCTGGCCCAGCTTTTCCAACCGAGCGGGCTGTAGAGCTTGTTGAGCCAGAAGCCGGCGCGCTTGCCCAGGCCGGCGCCGGGTGCGTCGGGGATCCACAGGCCGCCGGCCAGCATGCCCTCCTTGTGGTGCTCTTCGATGGCCGCGCCGCAGTGGCGGCAGATGTAGACGGCGGTCTCGGGCCGGGCCTGGCCGCTGTCGCTCTTGAGCCATTTGAGGCCCCATTCGGTCTTCGCACCCCACAGCAGCACCTGGGCCTGGCCGCAGTGCGGGCAGGGGACATGGTACTTGCGCTGGTCGCTGGCCAGGTACTCGCGCTCGATGGTGCTCTGGCCCTTGATGTTGCAAGTGCTGGCGATGATGAGCTTGCGGCGGCTGAAGTTGCTCATGCGCTCTTCGAGCAGGCCCAGCGGCGGGCCTTCGTTGTCGACGTCGGCGGGCCATTTGTCGACTTCGTCGGCCACCGCGAAGCCCAGCGGCTTGGACGCCAGCGAGGAGGCGCTGTTCGCGCCACCAAAAAACACGGTGAAGCCGCCCTGGATCGAGCGGCTGCGCCAGCTGGTGGACTCGTCGCGGCTCTTGCGCACGGCCACCTTGCCGCGCATGGCCGGGGTCTGCATGATGGTCGGCAGGAAGCGCTGGGCGCTGTGGTCCTGCGCGTCCTGCAGGGTGGGCTGCACCATCATCATGTCCTGCGGATCGGTGTGGATCCGCTGCATGACGGCGTTGTACAGGACCTCGGACTTGCCGAGCTGGGTCGCAAACCAGAGCGCGACCCGCTCGTAGGGCGTGTGCGACGAGGCGCAGCGCATCGGCTCGACCAGGTAGGGCGTGCGCTCGTTGCGCCACGGGCCGCGCTCCGGGCCCTTGGCGATGTGGCGGTATTGCGCGGCCCACTCGGCCGTGTCGATGCGCGGCGGCGGCGCCAGGAACCTGGCCTTGAGCTGGTCCAGCAGCTCGACGGCGCGGGCCTGGTCGTCGGGGAGGTCGCGGGCGCTCATTCGACGGCGGCCTCGGTCTGGCCGATGCGGTCGGGCGCGCCGGCCAGGTGGTGCAGGGCCTGGTGGATCTCGGCATGCAGCGTGTTCTGCACGCTGGCCGGGTCGGTGTCGGCCGCCAGCAGCGGCGCCAGCCGCGCGGGGATCTGCAGCAACGCGTCGCGCGTGGTGGCGAACACCGTGGCCAGCGTGGACTTGACCGCAGCGACACGGATCAGCTCGCCCTGCATTTCGGCGAGCTTGAGTCTGGCAATCTGGGCCTCGGCCGCTTCGCGCAGGGTTTTGGCGACGTGATAGCTGGTGGCCTCGGTGCCGTCTTGTGGCTCTGCCGCCTGGGGCGTGGCGGGGGCGGTGTCCGGTTGCAGGGCGGCTGATGTTTTCGACGAGGGGCGAACGCGGTTCATCAGGGCGATCTTGGCCATTTCGACGTCGATCAGTCCGTCCTTGTCTTTGGTGAGAATGCCGCGCTTGACCAGGTCGTGGACGGCCTGGCGCGAGACGCCGAGTTCACGGGCTAGGCCCGATTCAGTGAGTTTTCGAATGGCGGTCGATGGACTTGATGCCACTGAAAAACTCCAGGTAAAAGGCGTGCAGCTCGGCGCCGCAGTGGATGGTGCTCTGCTCGATGCGCGGGTTGGTGTTGACGTTAGCGCTCGATTCGATGGTGAGGTGGTAGGCGGTTTCGGCCTGGCTGGCAAGGGTGATCTTGCTGTGGTTTTTGGCGATCACGAGGCGGCAGCCGTAGGTCTCGCACATCTTCATCATCTGCTCGTACTCGTCGCCGTAGGAGCCGGGGAAAATCTCGCCCGCGTAGAGGTCGAACTGCTCGATCTTGCCGGCGTCGAGCCAGGTGGCGATCTCCTGGAGGTCGTTTTTTGCGATGCACCAGGTCGACATCAGGACCTGGTCGAGGTGGCTCACGCCGGCCAGGACGTGGCGCAGGTAGCTGAGGCTGTCGATGTCGCCCCGGCTGATGACGTGCCAGCTTTCGCCGTCGGCAAAACGGGCGGGCAGGATGTCGGCAAGGTACGCTTCGGCTGTGGCGCGGCGCATGTGGTGGCGGTTGGCGCTTTTTTGTGCGCGGGCGCGTTCGGTTTGCTGGCGATCGGCCTGGAATTGGCGACCCGCGGCGAGGACTTCGGCGGGGTCGAAACCTGAGAAGAGATCGGTCATGGTCATGTCAAGGCACCTGTCAAGCAATTGGAAAGCCCATTCACTAGCGCGATTCCGGGGTTCGAATTACCCGTGCAGGGGAGTTGCCGGAAGGACCCATTGACGGGGGCGGGGTCGGCCTGGCTCACCGGGCGGTCCTCAGCGCGTCGGCGAAGCGCCGCTCGAAGAACTTGGGGAACTCCTGATCGATCGTGGGCCTGGAGACTCCGAAGAAGTCCAGTCTGGTCTGGTAGTTTGGAGCCCTCACGAACATCAGGATGGGCTTGATGTCCGAGCCATGGATGCCCGTGCGCGCCCATATGCCGGGGTGAAGGTGCTTCCCTCCACGACCACCTCGCAGCTTGCCGTAGTTGACGAAGTACTCAACGCCACCGATGGTCTTGTAACCCTGCTTGCGCCCGCGCTTTGCCAAGCTGGCCTTGCGCTTGGCCGTCATGTTGGCCTTGTAACCCTGTTCGCCGAATGCCTGAAAGTAGCTGATGAGCTGCACAATGAAGCCGCCCTTGACATTGCCGTACACGTCCAAGGGCACCGCATCACCAGGCACGATCACGTATCCGGCAGGCAGTATCCCGGCACGGTTCAGCGCAACTTCAGAGCGCTTGAGACGGCGCGAGCCACCAAAGATTTGGGCACGCAAAATCTTTTGGGGATCGATGCCTTTGCCACCCATGTACTTCGGCTCGATGGTTGCCGTCATGGATTGTTTGGTGGCCTTGGTCACCTGGACGCTCCGGAGGATGTAGGGTGTCACCCGGTCGAACTTGGCCCTCATCTCGCGTTGAAGCTCGTCCCGCACCTTGAACGCGGTGTCGTTGATGGACTGCATCGCCGCGAACCGGGCCTGCTTGCCGACGCGGTCGATGTACTTTTGCACGTCCGGGAAGTTGGTCTTGATGCTGATCTGCATGTCAGCCCTCCAGCGCGATCACGCCGATGCGCACGCCGTGCATGATCTCGTCCACGCTCAGGCCGGTCTCGCCTTGATCCGGCTGGCGCAGGCGAGCACCTCCTTGGTCGGTGGCGATCCCGGGAAGCGGGCAATCGCCGCCAGCTGCGCCTTGGCCAGCGCCTTGTCGGGCGCGGCCGACAGCACGAGCCGGGCGCAGCAGGCCACGCAGCTGAAGGCGTAGCCGCCCCAATGCGGCCGGGTTCAGGCGGTCTGGCCGTCGCTGCATGTCATGCCCCCAGGCCCAGCACCTGGCGCGCGGCCAGCCGCGGGAAGCGGTTGATGCGCTCGCCCTGGTTGTGGCGGGCGATGATTCGGTGTGCCCAGTCATGGCGGCCGGGCGCGGGGCCGGCCGCGGCCGCACGCACCGGCGCCAGCTTGGCCAGCTCGGCCGCCACGCGGGCCGGATCGGCCTTGGGCTCGGACAGGCGCGGCAGCTCGGGTGCCGGGGCCCGGCGGCAGATGGCGCGGAACTCCTGCGCCGTGGGCGGCTTGCTGTCTGGCAGATTGGCCAAGGCCCAGGCAATCGCCTCGGGGTGCTCCATGTAGCCGCCGAGCGTCTCGGCCCAGTCGGTCTTCACGTCGGCCATCGGCACGCCTTCCCAGCGCGCCAAGAAGTCGCGGCCATAGGCGACGGTCAGCTTCTGAAAAATGCGCTCGACCCAGTTGATCGGCAGGCTCATGGTGCGGTCTCCAGCATGGTGGTGGTGGGCGTGATGTCGATCACGTCGCGGGTCGTTGCAACGGGCGCGCGCTTTCCGGTGGCCTCTTCGTAGCGTTGGCGCATGCTCCGTTGGTACGGCGTTTCAACGGTCGTTGACGCTCCGTTGAACGGGCGTTGAACGGGCGTTGAACGGGCGTTGCGCAGCCAATTGCGCCAGGTTGCTTGCCAGTCGAGCTTGCAGCCATCGCGGCCCGGCTTGGCCCGCCAGTGGTCGCGGAACTTGGCCAGCTCCACGGCCACATCCACGCCCGGCGCGGCCTGCGCAGCGCTGTCGGGGTCGGGCTGCCAGTCTTCCGGCAGGCGCGTTCCGCGCAGTGGCTTGGCTGTTTTCGCTGGAGACGGCTGTTCGGCGGCTTCGGGGTTCTCCTGCTTTTCCTGATCTGTTGCAGAAAAACCACCACTTGCGTTTTCTTTGCCAACACCGTCAGGTGTTGGTTTCTTTGTTTGGTTCTGGTTCTGGTTCTGGTTGGTTGAACGGAAATCCAACGGGCGTTCAACGGTCGTTGGATTTCCGTTCAACACAAAGTCAACGGTCGTTGAATCTTGCTGCTGTGAAGTCGCGGCACCCGAAACCCGCCCCGTCGAGCGACGTTCAGCGCTGGCCTTCCCTGCGCGTGAAGCCTGCTCCAACTGGGACCGATAACGTGCAATCTCCGCATCGCACCTGGCGTTGTGCCAGCCATCCTCATCCAGCCTGAAGAACTCGTGCAGCACGATATCCAGTGCCTCCCGCTCTTCATCGGACCTTGCCAGCACCAGCCGCGCCACCTTGTCGAACTCCGTGGGCAGCGGCGCTTCTCGGTCGTAGTACAGATCGATGCAGTCGCTGTAGAGCGACCGCTCCACGCGCGTCAGGTGACGCGTGGCGTTGTTGAAGTCGCCGATGTGGCGCGGGTAGTGGTTCAACGGAACAGCCCCGCCTGGTGCGCCGGCACGATCACCGGCCTGATCTGGATCCGGCTGCGCGAGCAGGGCCGCCGCTCGTCGAGGCGGGCAAGATATCCGGCTCCGATCAGCTCCGAGACGCGGCCGCTGATGTTGCCCTCGTCGATGCGCTTGCTGTACAGGCGCTCGTAGGCGTCGCGGATCTCCAGCAGGCTCATATTCGGCGCGCCATTGCGCTGGGCCCCAAGCACGATATCGAACAGGGCCTGCTTGAGCGGCGACAGCTTGACGCGCTTATGCGCCGGCGTGCTCGTCACGGTGGCGTCGGTCAGCGCCGTGCTCATGCCGCCACCTTCAACACCCGCTCGGCCTGCGGCTGCAGCGGCTGCAACTGCTGCAGCCGCGCCGCCATGGCCGCCATCTGCTTGGTGGCCTCGACGAATTGGCGCTGCAGCTCGGCCACCTCGTCGCGCGGCTCCACCGGAATAGGCGGCGCATAACCCAGCGCGTGGGCCATATAGGCCATGCCAGCATGGCAGCCGACTTCACGCGCCAGACGGCAGATCAGCAGCATCTGCTCGGGCTTGAGGTGCTCGGCGCGGCCCTCCTGCAGGCAGTTAAGCAGGTGGCGCTGGGCTGCGTCGACCAGCTTTTCCGGAAACAGCTTGTGGCCCACCAGCTTGGAGCCACCGGCCGCCTTCACGCACTCGATCAGCGCGTCGTTCAGGCTCTCGGGCATCAGTTCAGTCATTGTTCCAACCCCTTACGAAAATTTCGGACCCGTTCGGAAGGACCGCATGCGGGCAAAAAAAAGACACTGGCCGCATGCAAAGAAGAAAAAACCCCGCCGGCCGCACCCACGCCTTTCGAGCGCTGAGGAGACGTAGTCATTCGGGCGCGGCCACCGCTGCGAGCGGCCCAATGGCGGGAAAAGCTGCCGGGCTGACTGCGCCCCGGCAACTGCGAAGGCGGGATCCCGCTGCCAATAGAGAATGGAGATCTCACTCAACCATTCCTTTCAACAGGGGACCCCATGACAGAATTCACCAGCCAATGGCTGATTCCGACGATCACCAACTTGATCGCCGCGCTACTCATCTGGCTCATTGGCCAGGCGCTTTCACGAGCGAGGGTCTCCGCGAGCATCGTGAAAGGCGTGGCCAGCAGCGCCACCAGGAAAATGCTGCCCACCGTCTTGAGCGCGGCGCAGTACACCTTCGTCTTCTGGTTCTTCATCACACAACTACGCTCGCTCATCGAGCAGCCCGGGCCACCCTCGCGGGCCGACACGGCGCTGATCGCCTTCTGGACATGCTGGGCCGTACTGATGTTCGTACGGGTGCTGGCAGGCCGGCCGCTGTCCATCGGCAATGCGTCGGATTGATTCACGGAATAGGGCGAGCGCCCACGGTCAGCGGAGAATGGAGTTCTCACACAACCGTTGCCACTGAAAGGGGCGCTCATGAAACCGAGCCGCGACAAAACCACGGCCTTGCTAAAAATTGCTTCCGGCCTCGATGCCGACAGCCTGGAAGACCTCATCAGCCAGCTGGCGTTGCTGCGCTCAGACATGACGCCACCAGTCCCGCACAGCCGCCCCGATCCGACGCAGAAACCGGACAAGCACGTGACCATCGAAGACGATCCAGCCATGACCGCCGTGCGCCTCAAGGACGGACGCATCCGGCTGTGGGCGCGCAACCGCGGAACAGGGTGGATGGCCTACAACATGGCCACCCGCGACGCCTGCGCGTTGCGGGACTACCTGAGCATCCACCTGCCCGAAACCGGCAAGCCCCCCAGCCTCTTCAGCGACGGCGACGGACAAACGCACTGATCGAGTCATCACGCCCCCTCCTTCGCGTCGGGG
>JBOHHM010000021.1:0-9201 GCA_050725495.1 Burkholderiaceae bacterium
CATGCTGGGCGCACTCAAAAAAACGCCCCTCCAAAGAAGGGCGTTTGGTCCCGTGCATTGCTACGGCTACTTAGGCCGCTAGAAATTCGGGGTAATGTTGTGCTCGCAGCAGATCATGCGGGCTTCCAGCGTCGTGATAAACGGGTTCTTGCTGACCTGCACAAGCGACGAGGACCCGGCGCTTTCCTTGCGAATCAGCGGCGAAGCCCCCTGCAGCAACGCTTCTTTGGGCACCCGATACAAATCCCCCGATCCCTTCTCGACGTACGCCCCCGGTTCGGGAATCTCCTGCCAGTTCACTTCCATCAGCCGTGTTCTATGGCTCGGTTCAACGGACACGTTTTGCGTTGACATGACTATTTCCTTTCATCATCAAAGATGAAACGTTGATGAACGTTAATCCAAGGGAAATCAGACTACCTCTGAGCCCGGCTTTCGGCCGGGATTGGAGTATAGGCACTCGATGTCGCGATTCAAGGCGAATGTGTTTCAAGACAAATGGGGCTCATGCGGGCGGCCTGGCATGAGGGCGTCTGAGAACTCGCCTCGGGCCTTCTGTACGCGCAGCGCATCCGCTTGACTCCTCAAAAGACCCTACAGTGAAAGCGCAATTGCAGTGTCCCCCGCCATGCACAACCACAGCGTGGACCGAGCCGGCACCTTCCGCCCCGAGGGGGCCGTACGCCAGCGGCCTGTCGGCACGGTCGGTGGCCCATGCCTTGTCGGTGCTCGGGGCAATGTTGTGCTGGCTGATTCAGCAGCGCTGCCTGCTGGCGAATCGGTTCGCCGGCATCGAGGTGCGCGGCGGTGCGCGCTCCGCGCCGCTTGACGCATCACGGGTGTTTGCCATCGTCTCGCAAAGGGTGTCGCGGCTGCCCTCCATGCTGGGGTGGTGCATCGCGGTCTCAAGCCCACGAACGTGATTGTCGTCGGCGGCTATTCCTTAACCGACTTGAAGGTTACCGACTTTGGCATAGCCAAGATGGCGGACGAAGAATCGGCGGCAGCAGCGGAAGGCGGCGATGCGACTGCGTATTCCGGTGAACGTGAACGCTCATTCCGGGATGATGAACGGCGATTCCGGGCACCGTGAACTGGCATTCCGGCGAACGTGAACGCTGCGGCGGTTTTGATGCCATGTTGCGCAGCGCCAGCCAAATCAGTTTGGATGCAGCATCGGCGCCGACAGGCGCTTCAGTGCTGCGCTGTTGCGGATCAGGTGCACGATGCAGGTCTGCAACGTGGTGGCCGGAAAAACCGCTGCCAGGGCCTCTGGCATCCCCTTCAGGCCGTCGGTGACGGCAATCAGGATGTCATTGATGCCGCGGGTCTTCAGGTCGTTGAACACGCAACATCGCAGAACTTGGCCTCCTCGGTGCCTTCGATCCACAGCCCCAGGATGTCGTGGGTGCCGTCGGGCAACACGCCCAGGGCCAGGTAGATGGCCTTGTTGCGTACCACCGCGTCTTCCCGGATCTTCACGCGCGAGGCGTCGAAGAAGACCCCCGGATACATGGGCTCCAGCGCCCGGGCCTGGCAGGCGGTGACTTCGGCCATCACGGCATCGGTGACGCTGCGGATGAAGTCGGGCGAGACCTCGGTGGCAAAAATAGAGTACGTGGAAACCATCGCGACGGGCAAGCGGACGACGCTGGCCGATGCTGCGATGTGCTGTCCGGCTGGTACTCCGCATCGGCAATTGCGCTCAGCTTGCCCAGTGCCTCCAGCTTCTCTGCAAGTTCACGTAGGCCAAGGGACTGGGCGCAATGCTGCGCAGTTGCTCGCGCTTGTCGAATGCCGGCGATCACCATCGCGTCGCACGCAGAGATTGGCCTGCACATGATCGTGCTGCCCCTGGCCACCACGCGCCGTTCTGCAAGTCATCCATCAACATTCGGGCTCAGGCCTGCTTTACGAGCTTCAGCCTTCTGCCGCTGAAATCCAAGGAATTCAGGAAATCCCTCAGCGCAATGACAGCGTCCGTGCCGTGGATACACGTCATGGAAGCCGTGTCGGCTGAGAGGGATGATACCTGTAACGTCCCATCGAACCAGGTTTCCCCCAACTCATAACGTACGAAAATGTTGCCGAGATGGACCGACTGAGTTTTCATACTCCACTCCTAAGGCGCGCTTCCGTTAAAACCGATGCAGAACGTGTCTGGCACTGACCAAAGCAGAAGCAAAACCCGCGCCAGTTCCTCGTAGAAGGGCCGACCGAATCAACTGCTCCGCGTCCCGCCGCCCCTGCGAGTCGTTGCGACGCCGTCCATGCACCAAAACGGCGCAGCGAAGCGATGGGGCGCACCATTCGCGCTCATCCTTGACGTCGACGGCTGGAGGCGTGCCCCTTGCCGCCATTCCCGTAACGGACTCGATAGGCGATGCTGCAATCTCATGAGAAACAAAACTCTCGGAGGGCTCACACCCCGCGAATCGCGCATAACAGCGCCAATTCTCATAACCATGATGCGTAGTTTCTTTGCGAGCGCCTGGCCCGCTTGCGGGGTTGGGTTGCTCTTAAGAAACACCACTCAAGTGACTGATCTTGAATGAGTTTTTCAGGCGGGTTGTTCGACGGCGACGAGCTTCATGCCCATCTTGGTGGCACGCTGGGCGAGTTGTCGGAGCACGCGTTCGCGGTAGCGCTCCTCGTAGTAGTCCTGACCTTGGTCGGTATATTCCTCGCCCTTGGTCAGCATCGTGTAGATCAACCGCGCCAGCTTGTGGGCCGCGGCGGTGACAGCCTTGGGTTTATCCATGCGCGAGCACATGCGCCTGAAATACGCGCCGAGCGCCGACTGGCTGGTGCGTAGCGCCGCTGGGCGTGGCGTCGGTCAAGTACAAACCCGAGGACACCCGGCTGATCGCGCTGCTGGGCCAGACCACGGTGGCCCTGTACGTGCGCAAGGATTTTCCGGCACAGACCGTGGAGCAGCTGATCGCCCACGCCCGGAAGAACGCTCGCAATCCCTTGTCGTATGGAAGCGCCGGCGCCGGGTCCTTGCTGCATCTGGTGGCCGAGCGATTTCGCGCGCAGACCGGCATCGAGCTGCTGCATGTGCCCGACAAGGGAACCACGCCGCTGGTGCAGGACCTGATCGGCGGGCAGATCGAGATGGTGTTCCTGCCCTTTGGCGGCAGCATGCTGGGCATGGTGGACAGCGGCAAGGTCCGCTTGCTGGGGCTGGCGGCCACCGGCCGGGATCCCCGCTATCCGCACATCCCCATGTTGGGCGAGAGCGGCTTGCTGACGGACTTTGTCTACGATTCCTGGCTCGGCTTGCAGGTGCCGCGCAAAACGCCGCAAGCCTGAACTACCGCGACCTGCTGGTGCGTGCCGACCCCGGCGACGGATTGCGCGAGGACCTGATCCCGTTGTCGGACGCTGCGGGCACGGTGTCCGCCATGGGGCCGGGCGTTACGCGCTGGAGAGTGGGCGACCGTGTGGCCCCGACGTTCTTTGCCGACTGGCAGCAAGGGCCGTTCCGCGCGGCCTACTTTGGCAGTGCCTTGGGTGGCGGTCAGACCGATGGCGTTTTGAGCGAGCAGATCATCGTGGCCCAGGACGCCCTGGTGGCGGTGCCGCCGCATCTGAGCCCGGCCCAGGCGGCCGTCTTGCCCTGCGCGGGCGTGACGGCCTGGCATGCATTGCTCGAGCGCGGTGGCCTGAAGGCGGGCGACACCTTGCTGGTCCAGGGCGCCGGCGGCGTGGCGCTGCTGGCGCTGCAAATGGCGGTCGCGGTCGATGCGAGGGTGATCGTGATGTCCTCATCTGATGAGAAGCTCCAGCGAGCACGGGAGCTGGGAGCCTGGCAGACGATCAACGACCGCGTGCAGCCGCAATGGGATCAGGAGGTGTTGCGCCTGACAGGCGGCGAGGGCGCCACCCATGTGCTGGAGTTGGGTGGGCCCGATACCTTCGAGCGGTCGATCGCGTCGGTGGCCGCAGGCGGCCATATCCTGCAGATTGGCGTGCTCAGGGGTTTCGGTCCGCGGCCGAATTTGCTGCCGCTGCAGTTTGGCAACGCCAGCATTCATGGCGTCACGGTCGGCTCGGGCGAACACTTCGACCGCATGAACCGGTTCCTGTCCGAGCACGCGATTCGCCCGGCGATCGACCGCGAATTCGCTTTTGAAGAGGTCGAGGCCGCCTACGACCACCTGCAAAGCGGCAAGCACTTCGGCAAAGTGGCGATCGTTCTTTGAGCGCCGCCGGACCGCTCCAAGGCGCGAAGGCCCCCTCGGGGCGCGGTGAGGACACGCCAGTGCCGAGCGTGGGGGCCATGAGCGCCGCGCAGGCGGCAGTCCGGTTCAGGCCATGGGGCGCCAACCGAGCCGCGCCAAGGCTTGCCGGCCCAGCGGCGTGACGAGCACCACGCGGCTGTGTTTTTGCCGCTCGATCCAGCGCAGCGCCTTGAAGCGCTCGGCCAGGGCCGCGCCCAGCGCACCGCCCAGGTGGTCGCGCCGCTCCGACCAGTCCAGGCAGCGGCAGGCAAACTGCCGGCGGCGCGCCTGCGCCTCTTCGAGGTCGAGGCCCAGCGCCGACAGTGACTTGGCGCCCTTGGCCGAGACCTCGAGCAGCTTGGCGTCGACGCCAGCGTCCGGCTGCAGCCAGCCCTTGTGCAGCATCAGCGCCAGCAGCCCGGTGCCCAGGCTGCCCGCCAGGTGGTCGTAGCAATAGCGCGCCTGGCGGATCGGCTCATCGGCCTTGGCATGAGGTTCGGCCTGGCGCCGCGGCGCCACCCGCATCAGCATCTCGACCAGCTGCGCCACATGTTCCGAGGCAAAGCGGAAGTATTTGTGGCGGCCCTGCGAGGCCGATTCAAGCAGGCCATCGTCGAGCAGACGTTTCAGGTGCGCGGTGGCCGTGGCCGGCTCGATGCCGGCGCCGAGTGCCAGCTCCTTGGCCGTGAGCGCGCGGCCTTCCATCAGCAGCACCAGCATCTGGATGCGGCGCGGGTCGCCCACGGTGGATGCGAGGCGGGCGATATCAGGCTCTGAATTTGCAGGTTCTGCATTCATGGTTTTATGGTAGCCAAACTGTTGCTGCTCGACAAAGCCGCGCTGCGCCGCGACACTGGCGGCCTTTCCACAGCAAAGGCAGAGCACAAATCATGTCCCACTACACCGCAGAAGTTCTCTGGCAGCGCGACGGGCAGGATTTCCTCGGCAACCGCTACAGCAGGCGCCACCTGTTGCGTTTCGACGGTGGCGCCGAGGTGGCTGGCTCATCGTCGCCCCATGTCGTGCCGGTGCCGATGTCCGACGCCTCGGCCGTCGATCCTGAGGAAGCCTTCGTGGCCTCGCTGTCGAGCTGTCACATGCTCTGGTTTCTTTCCCTGGCCGCCAAGCGCCGGTTCTGCGTCGACCGCTACTTCGATGCGGCCGAGGGTGTGATGGAAAAGAACGCCGCCGGCAAGATGGCGATGACCCTGGTCACGCTGCGGCCCGAGGTCAAGTTCTCGGGTGAACGCCTGCCGACGCGCGAGCAGATCGAGCAGTTGCACCACCAGGCGCATGAGGAATGCTTCATCGCCAACTCCGTGCGCACCGAGGTGCGCTGCGAGCCGGTCCATGCGGGCGCTTGATACTCGACCCCCGGCCCATGCAGTCGAGGCCGCCAGCCATGCCGACCCCTACAGCTACTACCGGCAGCTGCGCGAGGAGCGGCCGCTGTATTTCGACGACCAGCTGAAACTCTGGGTCGCCAGCAGCTACGCCGTCATCGACGAAGCCTTCCAGTCGCCCGCCTTGCGCGTGCGACCGCCCGCTGAACCCGTGCCCCGCGCACTGCTGGGCTCGCCCGCGGGCGAGGTGTTTGCCAACCTGGTGCGCATGAGCGACGGCGCCTTTCACGCCACGCACAAGGCCCAGGTGCAGCAATCGGCGCGCCGCTGGACGCTGCAGCAGGTGGCCGAGATCAGCCGCCAGGCCACAGCCGAATTGCAGCCGGTGCTCGGCGTCAACGACTTCCTCACGGCGCTGCCGGTGCAGGTGATGGCCCGGCTGCTGGGCGTGTCCAACTCGCAACTGAAACAAACCACGCAATGGGTGCACGACTTCACGGCCGGCATCGCGGCGGACGCATCTGCCGAAGCCGTGGCCCGCGCCAACGAAGCGGCCACGGCTTTGCTGACGCAGGGCGCAGAGCAGGGCTTGAGCCCGGTTCAGGCAGCCAACCGCATTGCGCTGATGCAGCAGTCGCTCGATGCGACCGCAGGCCTGCTCGGCAACACGGTGAACCTGCTGCAGCAACGGTCTGAGCTGGGCGAGCAGGTCGCCGCGTCGCCGGACTTCGCCCGCGTACTGGTGGCCGAAGTCGTGCGCTGGGACGCGCCGATCCACAACACCCGGCGCTTTGCGGCCGAAGACCTGACGCTGGCCAGGCAAAGCCTTCGCCGGGGCGAAGGCCTGCTGTTGGTGCTGGCCAGCGCCAACCACGACGAAGCGCTGAACCCGCAGCCCGACCGGTTCGAGGTGCAGCGTCCACGGCGCCGCAACCTGACCTTCGGCGCCGGCGCCCATGCCTGCCCCGGCGAGCAACTTGCTATCGAAATAGTAGCTGCTTGCGCAAATTCCATGTGGGCTACAGCTGGTTTCGACCATTACTTCGGGCGGATTTCAGGCTATCGGCCATTGCCCAACGCCCGCATTCCCGTGTTTGCCACCCACTGAACAATGAAGGAGTTTCGACCATGGTGTCCGTGATTTTTGAAGTCTGGCCCGACCCGGCCCACAAGCAGGGCTACCTCGACTGGGCCGCCGAGTTGCACAGGGAACTGGTGCACATGGACGGCTTCATCTCGATCGAGCGCTTCCAGAGCCTGACCGATCCGACCAAGCTGCTGTCGCTGCAGTTCTGGCGCGACGATGCCTGCCTGACGGCCTGGCGCAACCTCGAGGGGCACCGCGCCGCGCAAAGCGCCGGCCGCAAGACCATGTTCAAGGAATACCGGCTGCGCATCGCCGAGGTCACGCGCGACTATGGCCTCAACGACCGCGAGCAGGCGCCGGCCGATTCACGCAAGGCGCATGGCTAGCAAGTCAGGTGCTCAGCGCGCAAGCTGCAACGCAAACGCCGCTTTGCGCTCACCCACCTGCCAGCCCCGTGCGTTGCTGATGGCCTCGGCACGCCAGGGCCTGAGTTCCTCGCGCTGCTGATCATCGAGCCAGCCCAGCTGCTGCAGCACCTCGACCGTGGCTGCGTACAGGGCCGGCATATTCCCGTCACTGATCTTGATTGCCAGCGCCTCGCCACGGCTCTTGCTGCCGACCACCTGCACGCCGTCGGCGCCGACCTTGGCCACCCAGTCGCCGCGGCCGGCGCGCATGAAGGCCAGGTCGCTGCGGCCGGTGCCCGAAACCAGGTCGGGGTGGGCCGTCATGGCAACACTCAGCTGCGCAAAGCTTTCGCCGAACTCGCTGTCTTGGGCGCCGCTGGCCAGCCGCGCATAGCCGAGCGCGAGCTGGGCCAGCGGCATCGCGTAGTTCGGGGCTGAGCAGCCGTCAATGCCCATCTTCAGCGTCTGCTCGGGCAGGTGCATGGCGCGCGCCACGTCGCGGCGAATCGCTTGCTGCAGCGCATGGGCCGGGTCCAGATAATCCCCGATCGGCAGGCCGTGTTGCACGCAGTAGGCCAGAAAACCCGCGTGCTTGCCGCTGCAGTTGTGGTGCCGCTCGTCGTACACGGCGCCGGGCGGCGGCGCGATCCCGAGCTCCGTGAACAGGGGCATATGGCAGCCGCACTGCAGCGTCTTGTAACTGAGCCCGGCCTGGTCCAGCATGGCCTGCACTTGCGCAACATGTTTGTCTTCGCCGCTGTGGCTGGCGCACATCATGGCCAGCTGTTCGCTGCCGAAGCCGAACTGTTTTGGCCCGCCAGCTTCCATGAAGGGCAGGGCCTGGAACGGTTTGAGGGTGGAGCGGGAGAAGGTCAGCCAGTGGCCGTCGCCGGCCTGGGCCAGCAGCCGGCCTTGGGTGTTGACCACGGCGACGGCGCCAAAGTGCTGGCATTCCAGCGTGCCGCCGCGGGTCAGCTCAATCAGAGGGACGAGTCGTGGCATGAATCAATGATACGAGCCTTCCATGCCGCTGGCGCCGCCGGTCAGGGCCGCGCCATCTTGCACTCCGTGCCCTGCGCCAGTTCATTGCCGCTGTAGACCGCATCGGTGCGAAAGCCGTAGTTCGTGCCCTCCCAGCCGACCTTGACCGCCTTGCCGTCGACCGGCGCGATGGTGTTGACCACCTGCGGCAGCAGCAGCTGGTGGTCTTCGGCGCGCATGCGCAGCGCTCCGACCGTGGAGTCCACCGTCAGGTCTTCCATGGCACGGGCAATCTTGAGCGCATCGGTGGACTGGGCCTTGTGGATGGCGGCCGCCAGGAAGCGCGGTGTGAACTCGATGCGCGGTGCGAGAAAGTCCTTGCCGGTCTTGCCCTTGTAGGCCTTGGCCAGGGCTTCCACCTTGGCTGCATCCTGCTGACCGGGGTGCCATTCGGCGACCCAGGTGAGCTGGCCGATCTTGGCCTGCGAGACGGCCAGCACCGTGCCGGGGATCGAGCCGGCGCTATGGTTGAAGTAGCGCAGGTTGTAGCCGGCGTCGCCGGCGGCCTTGAGCAGCAGCGTCATGTCTTGGCCCCAGTTGCCGGTGATCAGGGTGTCGGCGCCGGTGGCCTTGATCTTGGAGATGTAGGGCGAGAAGTCCTTGACGCGGCCGATGGGGTGCAGGTCCTGGCCCACGAACTTGATGTCCGGGCGGGCCAGGCCGACCAGCTCCTGGCCGTAGCGCGCCCATTGCTTGCCGTGTGCATAGTCCTGGTTGAACAGGTAGGCGTTTTTGATGTCGGGCTGCTTCTTGATGTAGTTGGCCAGGGCCTTCATCTTCATCGCGGTGTTGGCCTCGAGCTGGAAATGCCAGAAGTTGCAGCTCTTGCCCGTGAGGTCGGGGTCGATCGACGAGTGGTTGAGCACGATCACCGCCTTGTCGGGGTTGCGCTCGTTGTGCTTGGCCGCAGCCTGCACCAGCGCCGACACGACCGAGGAGCCGGAGCCGCCGGTCAGAACGGCGCGCGCGCCCTGGTCGATCGCGGCCTGCAGCGCGCTCTGGCTTTCCTGGGCCGAGAGCTTGCTGTCGAACTGCAGCAGCTGCAGCTTGGTGCCTTTCAAGACCCCGCCTTTGGCGTTGATGTCTTCGACCGCGTA
>JBOHHM010000022.1:0-10605 GCA_050725495.1 Burkholderiaceae bacterium
CCCCGGCGCCGCGCCGGCCGACCATGCCGTGGTCTGGTCGCCGCCCCAGCAGTTTCTCGACGAACAGCCGCAGCTCAAGGCCATCTTCAACATCGGCGCCGGTGTCGATGCGCTGATGAAGCTGCGCCTGCCGCGCGAGGCGCTGGTCGTGCGGCTCGACGATGCGGGCATGTCGGTGCAGATGGCCGAGTATGTCTGCCATGCGGTGATCCGGCATTTCCGCGAATTCGACGGCTACGAGGCCGATGTCAAGGCGGGCAAATGGTCGTACCGCAAGCCGCGCAGCCGCGCCGACTTTCCCGTCGGCATCATGGGCCTGGGCGTGCTCGGTGAGCGCGTGGTCCGGGCTTTGCAGGCCTTCGAGTTCCCGCTGCGGGGCTGGAGCCGTTCGCCCAAAGTGCTGGCTGGCGTGCAGTGCTTTGCGGGTGAACAGCAGTTCAACGAGTTTCTGGCGGCCACGCGCATCCTGGTCTGCCTGCTGCCGCTGACCCCCGACACGCGCGACATCATGCGCCGCGACAGCTTGTCGCGGCTGCAGTCCGGCGGCTATGTGATCAATGTGGCGCGCGGTGCGCACCTGGTCGACGAGGACCTGATCGCGCTGCTCGACAGCGGCCAGCTGGCCGGCGCCACGCTCGATGTGTTCCGCACCGAGCCGCTGCCGGCCGGCCACCCGTTCTGGACCCATCCGAAGATCGCGGTCACGCCGCACACCTCGGCGCGCACGCTGCGCGAGGAAAGCATTGCCCAGATCGCGGGCAAGATCGCCGCGCTGGAGCGTGGCGAGCCGATTGCCGGCATCGTGAACGCGGCGCGTGGGTATTGACCAAGCTGGCGCGGCCCGTTCCTGATTCACGGCAGGACTGGAAGGTGCTACGCTGAGCCCTTGCGCGCCGCCACGCGTTTTTTTGTCTGTTTGCCTGCAAGTCTTTGGTAAGTGATTGGTAAGTGGTGCTGCTTACTCTTCGGCCCAACGCTACTTCAAGGAGACGATATGGAAGACGATGTGGTTCAACGGATTGCGAGCAATCCACACTACCAGGAGCTCAGGGCCAAGCGCTCACGTTTTGGCTGGTGGCTGACCCTGGCCATGATGGTCGTGTACTACGGCTTCATTCTGCTGGTGGCCTTCAACAAGCAGCTCCTCTCGCTGAAGCTCGGTGCGGGCGTCATGACCGTCGGCATTCCGGTTGGCTTCGGCGTCATTGTCTTCACGGTCGTGATCACCGCGATCTACGTCAGGCGTGCCAACAGCGAGTTTGACGATCTCACTGATGCCGTGACCAAAGGGGTGCTGAAATGAGCCGCCACAGCGAAAACACCCGACGCGTCCTGACGCTGCTGGCCCTGTTCGGCTTGTCTGCGGCGGCATGGTCTGCCGGCGCCGACCTGGGTCAGGCGCAGAAGCAGGCGACCAACTGGACGGCCATCGGCATGTTCGGCGTCTTCGTCGTTGCCACGCTGTTCATCACCAAATGGGCCGCTGCCAGGACCAAGTCGGCCGCCGATTTCTACACGGCAGGCGCCGGCATCACCGGCTTCCAGAACGGCCTGGCGATCGCCGGCGACTACATGTCGGCGGCATCGTTTCTCGGTATTTCGGCGGCCGTGATGGCCAGCGGCTTTGACGGCCTGATCTATTCCATTGGCTTCCTGGTGGGCTGGCCGGTCATCACCTTCCTGATGGCCGAGCGTCTGCGCAACCTGGGCAAGTTCACCTTTGCCGATGTGGCGGCCTTTCGCTTCCAGCAGGCGCCGGTGCGCATCTTCGCGGCCTCGGGCACGCTGGTCGTGGTGGCCTTCTACCTGATCGCGCAGATGGTGGGCGCCGGCCAGCTGATCAAGCTGCTGTTCGGCCTGGAGTACTGGATGGCGGTGGTTATCGTGGGCGCGCTGATGATGGTTTATGTGCTGTTCGGCGGCATGACGGCCACGACCTGGGTGCAGATCATCAAGGCCTGTCTGCTGCTGGGCGGTGCCTCGTTCATGGCGTTCATGGTGTTGTGGCAGTTCGGTTTCAGCCCCGAGGCCATGTTCGCCAAGGCCGTCGAGATCAAGGCTGGGCTGGCATCGAGCGCTGGCAAGACGCCACAGGAGGCGGCTGCAGCCGGTCAGTCCATGATGGGGCCGGGCAACTTCGTGAAAGACCCGATCTCGGCGATCTCGTTCGGCATGGCGCTGATGTTCGGCACGGCCGGCCTGCCGCATATCCTGATGCGCTTCTTCACCGTGCCCAGCGCCAAGGAGGCGCGCAAGTCGGTGATGTGGGCCACCGGCTGGATCGGCTACTTCTATCTGCTGACCTTCATCATCGGCTTCGGCGCCATCACCTTCGTGCTGACCAACCCGCAGTTCCTCGACGGCAAGGGCGGCCTGATCGGCGGCGGCAACATGGCGGCCATCCACCTGGCCAATGCGGTCGGCGGCAACGTGTTTCTCGGCTTCATCTCGGCTGTCGCCTTCGCCACCATTCTGGCGGTGGTCGCCGGCCTGACGCTGTCGGGGGCTTCTGCCGTCTCGCATGACCTGTACGCCACGGTGGTCAAGCAGGGCCAGGCCGACAGCGCTTCGGAACTGCGTATCTCGAGAATGACGACCGTCGCGCTGGGCGTCCTGGCTGTCGCGCTGGGCATCGTGTTCGAGAAGCAGAACATTGCCTTCATGGTGTCGCTGGCCTTCGCGATTGCTGCTTCGGCCAACTTCCCGGTGCTGTTCATGTCGGTGCTGTGGAAAGATTGCACGACCAAGGGTGCGGTGATTGGCGGCTTCCTCGGCCTGATCTCATCGGTGGCGCTGACCGTGGTCTCGCCCTCGGTGTGGGAAGCGACGCTCGGCAACCCCAAGGGGTCGGCGCTGTTCCCCTACACGTCTCCGGCCCTGTTCTCGATGACCATCGGTATCGTGGGCATCTGGCTGTTCTCGATCCTCGACCGCAGCAAGCAGGCCCAGCAGGACCGTGCCGGCTTTCTGGCGCAGCAGGTGCGCTCGGAGACCGGCATCGGGGCCGCAGCCGCTTCGGGGCACTGATGGCAAGCGGGCGGGGACGGCGGGCCTGCCGGTCCGCCGTGCGATAGGCAGGAAGGACGACAGGACCGCAGTCCTTGCTCCATGGGATAGCGCTGTGCCAGACGACTTCCGCTTTGACTCTCCGCCCTTCGACTTCTCGCTGATGATGGTGCGGATTCGGGACGCCTCCACCCGCAAGCCCCTTTTTGTCGACGGGGGGCTGGATCTGCTATCGGTATGCAGGCTCCTGTCGGAGCAGGGGCTGAGCCATGCGCTGGTGCGCGACGCGCAGGACGGCGTGGAACGCATCGGCATGTTCACGACCACCGACCTGCGAGATGCCCTGCTGCTCAAGGTCCCCCCTCATGAACTGGCGGTGCGTGAAGTGACGCAGTTCAACCTGATCTCACTGTCGCCGGACGCGCAACTGTTGGATGCCCTGCTGGCCATGATCCGTCATCGCGTCGATCGCGTGCTGGTGCGCGAGGGTGACGCGGTCCTGGGGGGGCTGTGCCAGCTGGACCTGACAAGCTTTGTCTCGAACCATCCGCGCTTGATCGCGTTGCAGGTGGATCAGGCCAGGTCCGTCGATGAGCTCAAGGCGGCGGCTCTGCAGATCAACGACCTGATTGCGCTGCTGCACAGCGGCGGCGCCGGGGTCGAGCTCATTTCGGCCCTGGTGAGCGAACTCAACAGCCAGATTTTTGCTCGGCTCTGGTCCATCGTCGCTCCTGCCGAACTGGTCCACAACAGCTGCCTGATCGTCATGGGCAGCGAAGGGCGCGGCGAGCAGATTTTCAAGACGGACCAGGACAATGCCCTGCTGTTGCGCGACGGCTATTCGTGTCCCGAACTGGACCAGATTGTGCGTCGTTTCAATCTGGGCCTGATGGAGTTCGGCTACCCGCCTTGCCCGGGCAACATCATGGTGACCAATCCGCTGTGGTGCCAGCCGCTGGCCGGATTGCGCGACAGCATCCGGCAGTGGCTGTATGGCGCCGAGACGGACGGGCCGATGAATCTGGCCATTTTCTTGGACGCCCGGGCGGTGGCGGGAGACGCGTTGCTGTTGCGGCAGGCCAGGGACCATGTGCACGGCATCCTGGCTGGCAGCGACGCGTTCTTTGCCCGCTTTGTCAGTGCGATCGAACAGTTCGGCGAACCCGGGGGCTGGTGGGCCCGGCTGACCGCGCTGCGCGCACGCGACGAACAGGCTTTCGATCTCAAGAAGCTGGGCACCTTTCCCATCGTGCACGGCGTGCGGGCGCTGGCGCTTGAGCATCGTCTGGACGATGTCAGCACGGCCGCTCGCCTGCGCGTCCTGGCGACCCGCAGCCAGATTCCCCCGGACCTGGCCCGCGATCTGACCGAGGCGCTGCATTTTCTGATGGGCCTCAAGCTCAGGAACAACCTGCGCCAGCAACGGCTGGACCAGCCGCTTGACAACCTGTTGCCCCTGTCGACCCTGGGGACGCTGGACCGTGGCCTGCTGAAGGCCTCGCTGGCCATCATCAAGCGATTCAGGCAGCAGCTGCGACTGCACTACCAACTTGACAGCTGACGATCCGTGGACACAATCCGGCCCAACAGCGGGCGGCCTGAACGCAGCCCGCTTCCCAAGGAGAACGCCGTGTTCAAGCGACTCGATGCCCAGCGCCTGCTGGCCTTGTTCGTGGGCGGTGGACTGCTGCTGAATTTCCCCCTGCTGGCCCTGTGGGACCACCGCGTGACGGTGTGGGGCGTGCCGCTTTTTCCCGCGGCCCTGTTTGTCCTCTGGGGTCTTTTGATCGCGGCGCTGGGCTGGCTGGTCGAGCACATGGAGGAGTGAGCCTGTCCATGCTGCCTGCCCCGCTGGTTGTCGGCGCTTCGTTCGCTTACTTGCTGTGGCTGTTTGCCATTGCAAGTTACGGGGACTGGCGTGCCGGTCAGGGCCGCTCCATCATCGCCAATGCCTGGGTATATGCGCTGTCGATCGCCGTGTACTGCACGGCCTGGACCTATTTCGGCAGCGTGGGACGGGCCGCCTCATCGGGCGTGTGGTTCCTGCCGATTTACCTGGGGCCCACGCTGGCGATGGTGTTGGCCTGGCTGGTGGTGCGCAAGATGATCCGCATTGCCAGGAGCTACCGCATCACCTCGATTGCCGACTTTATCGGCAGCCGCCATGGCAAGAGTCCGCTGCTGGCCGGTCTGGTCACGCTGATCACCGTGGTCGGCATTCTTCCCTACATTGCCTTGCAGCTGAAGGCCGTGTCGGTCGGCTACGCCCTGCTGACCACGCCGCTGGGCGAGCCGCTGGTCCGCCAGGGTCCCTGGTGGGGGGACGGCACGCTCTATTTGGCGCTGGTCCTGGCCGGCTTCACCATGGTCTTTGGCACGCGGCACCTGGATGCGATGGAGCGGCATGAAGGCCTGGTGGCCGCCATCGCGTTCGAGTCGATCGTCAAGCTGCTGGCTTTTCTGGCCGTGGGGCTGTTTGTCAGTTACGAGCTGTTCGAGGGTGTGGGCGACATCTTTGCGCGCGCGCAGGCGGTTCCCTCGCTGGCCAGCCTGCTGAATCCCGGCTCCGGTGCGCCGTTCGCCTGGGGACAGTGGTTGGCGTTGATGCTGCTGGCGATGCTGTCCGTGATCTTCCTGCCGCGGCAGTTTCAGGTCATGGTGGTGGAAAACGTCGACGAACGACACCTGCGCCGCGCCGTCTGGGTGTTCCCGCTGTATCTGTTGCTGATCAACCTGTTCGTGCTGCCGATCGCGCTCGGTGGACTGCTGATTTTCGGTGCCGGCCGCATGGACCCCGAGGCCTTTGTGCTGTCGCTGCCGCTGGCGCATGGCCAGCCCGTGCTGGCCCTGCTGGCCTTCATCGGCGGGCTGTCGGCCGCCACGGGCATGGTGATCGTCGAGACCATTGCCGTGGCCAGCATGGTCTGCAACGACCTGGTGATGCCGCTGCTGCTGCGAACGCGCCGCTTTGGCGCGAGTGTCGGGGGCGATTTGACGCGCCTGCTGCTCGGCATCCGCCGGGCCGCCATCGTCGTGATCCTGCTGCTCGGCTACACCTATTTCCATCTGGCGGGAGAGACTTACGCGCTGGTCAGCATAGGCCTGATCAGCTTCGCGGCCGTGGCGCAGTTCGCGCCAGCCATGCTCGGCGGCATGTACTGGAAGGGCGCGACGCGCCACGGTGCGACGGCCGGGCTCTTGCTGGGCTTTGGCCTGTGGGCGTACACCCTGATGTTGCCTTCGCTGGCCAAGTCGGGCTGGCTGGCGCCCGGCTTTCTGTCCGACGGCCCCTGGGGTATTGCGCTGCTCAAGCCGGAGCAACTGCTGGGCCTGAGCGGGCTGGACAATCTCACGCATTCGCTGTTCTGGAGCCTGCTGGCCAACGCCGGTGCCTATGTGGCGATATCGCTGTGGCGCGCCCCGACGGCCAGCGAGGCCAGCCAGGCCTTGCTGTTCGTTGATGTGTTCAAGCGCGTGCAGAACACAGGCCCGGTGTTTTGGCGAGGTCGCGCCCGGGTGCAGGATTTGCAGCCGTTGGTCGCCCGCTTCCTCGGTGAGCCCAAGGCGGACCAGCTGTTCGATGACTATGCACGGCGCAGCGGCGTGCGCGCGATGGACCCGATCCCGCCCGACGCCAGACTGGTGCAGTTTGTCGAAACCCAGCTGGCCGGCGCGATCGGCAGCGCCTCGGCCCGCGTGATGGTGGCCTCGGTCGTCGAGGAGGACGCGCTGGTGCTGGACGATGTGATGCAGATGCTCGAGGAGGCTTCGCAGCTGCGCGCGCACTCGCTCGAACTCGAAGAAAAGTCCCGATCCCTGGAGCGCGCGACGCGCGAGCTGCGTGAGGCCAACGAGCAGCTCAAGAGCCTGGATCGGCTCAAGGATGATTTCATGTCCTTGGTCACGCACGAGCTGCGCACACCGCTGACGTCGATCCGTGCCCTGTCCGAGCTGATGGCCGACGATGCCGACATGCCGGCTCAGCAGCGCCAGCAGTTTCTGGGCATCATCGTGACGGAAACCGAGCGCCTGAGCCGCCTGGTCAACCAGGTGCTGGACATGGCCAAGATCGAGTCGGGTCACGCCGAATGGCGCAGCACCGATGTCGACATGGGCCAGTTGCTGGCCCAGGCCGTGCAGACCACAACCGAGATGTTCAGGCAGCGCGGCGCCAGCGTCCACCTGTCGCAGCCCGCTCGGGCGGCCGTGATCCGGGCCGACCCGGACCGGTTGATGCAGGTCGTGCTGAACCTGCTGTCCAACGCGGCCAAGTTTGTGCCGGCTCAAGCAGGACGGGTCGACGTGAGCTTGTCCACCGATGCCAACGGCTTGACGGTCGCCGTGCAGGACAACGGCCCGGGTGTGCCGCCGGCCCAGCAGGCGCTGATTTTCGAGAAGTTCCGCCAGGGCGGTGACGGCAACCACCGTCCGCAGGGAACGGGGCTGGGGCTGCCGATCAGCCGCCAGATCGTCGAGCATTTCGGCGGGCGCATGTGGATCGAGTCCGCAGGCAGGACAGGCGCACGGTTTGTGTTCCATCTGCCCTGGCACGCTCCACGCCAGCAAGCCGCGCAGGCCCGCAGCACAGGAGACGCACCATGACCTACAAGATACTGATCGCGGACGACGAGCCCAACATCGTGATCTCGCTCGAGTACCTGATGAAGCGCGAAGCCTACGAGGTGACCGTGGCCCGCGATGGCCAGGAAGCGATCGACGCGATCCTGCGCGAGCGCCCGGACCTGGTGCTGCTGGACGTGATGATGCCCAGGAAAACGGGCTTCGAGGTGTGCCAGGAAGTGCGGGCCCATGAGCAGGTCAAGGACACCCTGATCCTGATGCTGACCGCCAAGGGGCGCGAGGCCGATGTCGCGAAAGGCCTGGCGCTGGGTGCCAACGACTACATCACCAAGCCCTTTTCGACCAAGGAGCTGGCGCGCCGGGTGCGCGAGATGCTGGAGCGAACGCCATGAGGCTGGACCGGCGCCTGCTGCTGGCCACGCTGTTGCCCGGCCTGGTGCTCGTGATCTGGACGGGCCTGGTCCTGGCGCTGGTCGGGGCCACGCTCGCAGATACGGAGCGGCAAGCTCTGGGCGCCTTGCTCGAGTCCCGCGCTGCGCTGGTGCTCCTGCTGGGGCTGGTGCTGGCGCTCGGCCTGGGTTACGGCGTGAGCCGGCTCTACCGCGACCGGGTGCAGGCTCCGGCGCGTTTGCTGGAACAGGCGCAGACCCTGCTTGCAGGCGAGGTCCACCGCGAACTCGGCGCCCAGGGCAGCGCGGAAAACCGGGGTCTGACCCGCGCCATCAACGACCTCGTGGCCCAGCGCGAACAGCTGCGGCGCGACGTCGAGGCCAGGGTGCGCGAAGCCAGCTACCGCATCGAGCAGGAGAAGAGCCGGCTGGCCGCGCTGATGTCCGAGCTCACGCAAAGCGTGGTGGTCTGCAGCCTGGACGGTCGCGTCATCCTCTACAACAACCGCGCGCGCATGCAGTTCCGTGCCTTGTCGCAGGCGCCTGCCGTGGCCGGTGGGGCCGAGCTGATCGGGCTCGGGCGTTCGATCTATACCGTGTTTGACCGCAAGCTCATTGCCCATGCGCTGGAGAGCGTTCAGCAGCGCATGCGGCGGGGCGCAGCGAGCCCCTCGGCCCAGTTCGTCACGACCACGGGTGCCGGGCAGCTGCTGCGCGTCCAGATGGCGCCGGTTCGCGCCAGCACGGTCGACGCCGACAGCCAGGCCATCACCGGCTTTGTGCTGATGCTGGACAACATCACGCGCGAGCTCGAAGACGAGAATGCGCGCGACCGCCTGCTGCATGGACTGACGGAGGGCAGCCGGTCGTCACTGGCCAACATGCAGGCCGCGCTCGACATGCTGGAATACCCCGAGCTCGATGCTGCCATGCGCGAACGGTTCCAGGCGGTGATTCGCGACGAGACCGCGGCCATGAGCCGGCGCGTCCAGGACCTTGTCACCAGTTCGGCCGATGCGCTCAAGACCCGCTGGCCGATGGAAGACATGCTGGGCAGCGACCTGGTCGCGGCCGCCCTGCGGCGGATCGAGCTGGCCTTGCCCTGCAATGCCGTGGATATCGATGCGTCGCTGTGGCTGCGGGTCGACAGCTTTTCGCTGCTGCAGGCGCTCGTCTATCTCGCGGGTCGGCTGGTCGACGAATTCGAGGTGCGCCATGTGGACCTGCGGCTGAGCGCGGCCGGCGAGCATGCCCATCTGGACCTGCTCTGGTCCGACCAGGTCATGGGCACGGAAACCGTGATCGGCTGGGACCTGGATCCGATGAAGATCGGCAGCGAATCGACGCCGCTGACCGTGCGTGACGTGGTTGAGCGCCACGGTGGCGCGTTCTGGTTCGAACGCGAGCGCGTTCATCAGCTGGCCCTGTTCCGCTTTCTGTTGCCGCTGGCCAGTCCGCAGGAGCAGTTCGATGCGGCCGGCCTGGTGCGCAGCGGCAGCCGTCCCGAGTATTACGACTTCGATTTGTTCCAGGCCTCGGCGCAGGCGCGCGAGCTGGCCGATTGCAGGTTGTCCGAGCTGTCCTACACGGTGTTCGACACCGAGACCACGGGGCTGGACCCGTCGAGCGGTGACGAGATCATCCAGATCGGCGCGGTCCGCATTGTCAATGGCAAGCTGCTGCGGCAGGAGACCTTCGAGCAACTGGTCGATCCTGGGCGCGACATCCCGGCCGCGTCGATACCGATTCACGGCATCCAGCCCGAGATGGTGCGGGGCCAGCCGACCATCGACCAGGTCCTGCCGGCTTTTCATGCCTTTGCCGAGGACACGGTGCTGGTCGCACACAACGCGGCCTTCGACATGCGCTTCCTGCAGCTCAAGGAAGCGCAGACCGGGTCACGGTTCGATCAGCCGGTGCTCGACACGCTGCTGTTGTCGGCGCTGGTCCATCCCAGCCAGAAGTCGCACCGGCTCGAGGAGATTGCCGAGCGCCTCGACGTGATGGTCATGGGCCGTCACACGGCCATAGGTGATGCCCTGGTGACGGCCGAGGTGTTCCTGCGGCTGCTGCCGCTGCTGGCCGAGAAGGGCATTCACACGCTGGGCCAGGCGCGCGACGCGGCGCAGAAAACCTATTACGCACGCCTCAAGTATTGATATGGCCCCCACGCTTGTCACTTCGTGTACTGCGCTGGTCATTCCGCTGCGAGACGCAGCGGCTCTTCGGCCCGTCCGAGCCTGCGCAGGCAGGCTCGGAGCCGCGGGCCTCAGCCCCTCGGGGGCCTCAGTCGCCTTGGGGCGGCCCGGCGGCGACTGACGCCGGCCGCCTGCGGTGGGCCCGGTGCCGCGCTGCGCCGCGGGCGCCGGATTTGCGATACTACCCAGCAGAAAGAAAGAGACTGCCATGAAACTTCCCGCCAAAGTCAAACTCGTCGATGTCGGCCCGCGCGACGGACTGCAAAACGAAAAGCAGCCGGTGCCCGCCGCGGTCAAGATCGAGCTGGTCCACCGCCTGCAGGACGCAGGTCTCAAGGACATCGAGGTCACCAGCTTTGTCAGTCCCAAGTGGGTGCCGCAGATGGCCGACAACGCCGAAGTGATGGCCGGCATCCAGCGCAAGAGCGGCG
>JBOHHM010000023.1:0-2512 GCA_050725495.1 Burkholderiaceae bacterium
CTCCTCGTCCTTGAGCTTGCCGGTGCGCAGATGGCCCTGGTCGATGCGGCCGATCGAGCCCACGACACGCACGGCCAGCTGCGCCGCGCCCATTTCCATCGAGAACACCGCCACTGGCAGGCCTTCATGGAGTGCCACATGCTCGGCAATGTTGATCGCAAAAGCGGTCTTGCCCATGGACGGACGCGCGGCCAGCACCACCATGTCGCCGGCCTGCAGGCCCGAGGTCATGCGGTCCAGGTCGTAAAAGCCGGTGGGCACGCCCGTGATGTCGTTGGGGTTGTCGGCCATCTCCTGCACGCGATCCAGCAGGTCCACCACCAGCGTGTCCATCGACTGGAAGCCCTGCTTCATGCGCGAGCCTTCTTCGCCGATGTTGAAGATCTTCTGCTCGGCCTCATCGAGGATTTTGTCGACCGGCTTGCCCTGCGGATTGAAGGCATTGGTGGCGATTTCGTCGCTGGCGCTCACCAGCTTGCGCAGGATGGAGCGCTCGCGCACGATCTCGGCATAGCGGCGGATGTTGCTGGCGCTGGGCACATACTGGGCCAGCGAGTTGAGGTAGCCCAAGCCTCCCACCTCCTCGGCCTTGCCCAGGTTTTGCAACTGCTCGAACACCGTGATCACGTCCGCCGGCTTGGTCGCATTGATCAAGGTGCCGACAGCAGCATAGATCAGCCGGTGCTCGTAACGGTAGAAGTCACCGTCGACCAGCAGGTCGCCGACCCGGTCCCAGGCCCCGTTGTCCAGCAGCAGGCCGCCCAGCACGCTGGATTCGGCCTCGATCGAGTGCGGAGGAATGCGCAGTTGGGCGACTTGACGGTCTGGCGTGAAATCGCCATCAAGACTGGAAAGAACAGCAGACATATTTTTCCTTGGAGCCCGCCATGCTACGTCGGCAGGGAGCCGCCGTCATGGGATAAGGCTGTGGATAAACGGTGGTTTTCCGGTGGGTTGCCGTTAACAAGCCGGGTGGACTTGGCCCCCACGCTTGCGGCCAAGGCCGCTGCGCTGCCCCCCGAGGGGGCCCTCGCGCCTTGGGGCGGCCCCGGTGGTGCTCAAAACAAAAGCCGCCCGAAGGCGGCTTTTGAGTTCGCGGTGGCGATGCTCAGGCGGTTTCGCCGTAGACCGTCACGTTGATCTCCACGACCACGTCGGTGTGCAGGGCCACGCTGACCGTGCTGTCGCCGACCGTCTTGATCGGGCCGCTGGGCAGGCGGACCTGGGACTTCACGACCTTGTAGCCCTGCTTGTTCAACTCTTCGGCGATGTCGTGGTTCGTGACCGAGCCAAACAGGCGGCCATCCACGCCGGCTTTTTGCGTCAGCTTGATGGCGGTGCCAGCGAGCTTTTCGGCTTGGGCCTGCGATTCGGCCAGCTTGGCAGCAGCGGCCTTTTCGAGCTCAGCGCGCTTGGCTTCGAACTCTTGCTTGGCGGCTTGCGTGGCGCGGCGGGCGCGGCCGGACGGGATCAGGAAGTTGCGGGCATAGCCGTCCTTGACCTTGACGATTTCGCCGAGGTTACCGAGGTTCACAACCTTGTCGAGCAGAATGATTTGCATGGTCGTGCTCCTTAGATGCGGTGTTGGTCGCTGTACGGCAGCATGGCGAGGAAACGCGCACGCTTGATGCACGTGTTGAGCTGGCGCTGGAAAATGGCGCGGGTGCCGGTCAGGCGAGCCGGGATGATCTTGCCGTTTTCGGCAATGAAATCACGCAGGGTGTCGATGTCCTTGTAGTCGATTTCCTCGACGCCGGTGACCGTGAAGCGGCAAAAGCGCTTGCGCTTGAACAGCAGGGACTGGGTAGCGCGCTTGGGGCGCTTGTCTTTGTTGAATTTCTTGAACGTGGCCATTTCGGGACCTCTTTCTCAAAGTGTGGCGGGACAGAGCTGAAGCTCTGTCCCGCAAAGTAACTAGGTTTGCTGAAACTCTTGGATGTGAAACACGACGTGCTTGCCGTTGCGGGGCGTCGCCAGAAAACCGGTGAACTTCCAGACGCTGCCTATGGCTTGCTTGCCGACCCGTTCGGCCATCGCACCCAAAGCCACCGCCTTGACGGCTGCCTTGACTTGCCTGGCCTGGCCCGCCTCCTCGACGCTGGACTCGTGCTCGAGTCGCAAATCCAGGGCGGGCAATCCGGCCGGTGTATACCGCAAGGCGCTGAGCTCGGCAATACAGGCGGTCAAGACAACGTGGTTCACTCCTGGCTGGCGTCTTCGCAACCAGGCCGCGATCAGGCGGCGGCGTACTCGGCCTGCTGGGCCTTGCGGGCTTCTTCGCGTTCGACGGTTTTCATCATCGACGAGGGGCCGGTTTCAGCTTTTTTCTTCTGCACCGTCAGGTGGCGCAGCACGGCGTCGTTGAACTTGAATGCGTGCTCGAGTTCGGCCATCACAGCCTGGTCGGCTTCGATGTTGACGCACAGGTAGTGGGCCTTGCCCAGCTTGTTGATCTGGTAAGCCAGCTGGCGGCGGCCCCAGTCTTCAACGCGGTGCACCTTGCCGCCACCGG
>JBOHHM010000024.1:0-6590 GCA_050725495.1 Burkholderiaceae bacterium
GCGGCAAGGACCCGAGCTATGTCTGCGATGACGCCGACCCGAAGACGGCCGCCGAGTCGCTGGCCGACGGCGCCATGTACAACAGCGGCCAGAGCTGCTGCTCGGTCGAGCGCATCTATGTGCACGAAAAGATCCACGACGCTTTCGTCGCCGCCTTCGTCGACGCGGTCAAGCGCTTCAAGACCGGCGACCCGATGAGCGAAGACACTTACATCGGCGCCCTCACGCGCGCGCCAGCGCTCGAGCTGCTCGATGCCCAGGTGGCCGATGCCCTGGCCCAGGGCGCGACCCTGCTGACCGGCGGAAAGCGCGGCCCCGGCCCCGGCCACTGGTTCGAGCCCACCGTGTTCAGCCATGTCCATCACGGCATGGAACTGATGCGCGAGGAAAGCTTCGGCCCGATCATCGGCATCCAGAAGGTCTCGGGCGACGAGGAGGCGCTCAGGCTGATGAACGACACGCGCTACGGCCTGACCGCCGGCGTCTACACGCCCGACCGGCAGCGCGCGCACGCCCTGCTGGCCCAGGTTCATGCCGGCAGCGTCTACTGGAACTGCTGCGACCGCGTGAGCCCGCGCCTGCCCTGGAGCGGGGTCGGCGACTCGGGCCTGGGACTGACCCTGTCGACCTACGGCATCCAGACCTTCACCCGGCCCAAGGCTTGGCATTTGAGAAGCGTGTGAGCAGCGTGAGCCGCTGCATGAGATTCTTCGCTGCGCTCAGAATGACAACCGTGGGCGCCTTGTCATCCCGAATGCGGTGAAGGACCTCAATTCAGAATTGCAGCAGCGGATACCTTGTCATCCTGAACGCAGTGAAGGATCTCCACCTTGGAACACCAGTACTTCGTCTACATCGCAACCAACCAGTCCAAAACTCTGTACATAGGGGTGACGAACAACCTGATACGCCGCATGCACGAGCACAGGAACAAGCGCGCCGAAGGCTTCACCTCGCGCTACAACATTTCAAGGCTCGCCTACTTCGAAACCACATCCTCCGTGGAAGCCGCGATTTCGCGTGAAAAGCAGCTCAAGGGATGGCGCAGAAGCAGGAAGATGGAATTGATCGAAAGCCTGAACCCGGGGTGGAAGGACTTGCATGCGGACATCGTTGGAGATTCTTCGCTGAGCTCGGAATGACCATGCCAAAACTGACCCTGTTCGACCTCGACCACACCCTGCTGTGCGGTGACAGCGATGCGCTGTGGTGCGAGTTTCTGATGGACCAAGGCCTGCTCGAGCGAGAGAGCTTCGCGCGGCGCAATGCCGACATGGAGGCGCGCTACCAGGTCGGCACCGTGGGGGTGCAGGAGTTCACCGATTTCTATGTCGGCACCATGGCCGGGCGCACAGCCGCGCAGTGGGAGCCGCTGCGCCAGGAGTTTCTGGCCCGCGAGATCGTGCCGCGCATCACGCAGGCCGCGCGCGACTGCGTGAGCCGGCATCTGGACGCGGGCGACCTCGTGGTGATGACCACCGCGACCAACCGCACGCTGACCGAGCTGACCGCGCTGTACTTCGGCATCGAGCACCTGATTGCGACCGAGGCGGAAATCATCGACGGCTTGTACACCGGGCGCACGACGGGCCGGCTCAATATGCGCGAAGGCAAGGTCGCGCGCCTGCACGACTGGCTGGCCGCGCGCGGCCACCGCCTCGAAGCCTTCGATAGCAGGGCCTACAGCGATTCGATCAACGACCTGCCGCTGCTCGAAGCGGTCCGGCACCCGGTGGCGGTCGACCCCGATGCGCGGCTCGGCCCGATCGCGCGCTCGCGCGGCTGGCCCGTGATCAGCCTGCGCTGAGCAGCTTGTGAGGAGCTAAGCACGATAGCCTGCGGGCCGCGGGCGTCGGCCGCTATGTTATTGATAGCAACCGGCGTTGGGCTCATGTCACGGCTGCTTCGCGCAGCCTGCCCGGGCAGGCCCGGCGACCGCCTGTTGCAGCTGTGTCGATATTCATGTTTAATGTAACGTCGTCAATACTGACAACTAATTTTTAACAAATTGTCGACACAAGAGGGGTGCAAGATGAACAGTCCCGCGTTCCGGCTGCCAAGGCCGTGGTTCATCAGGCTCGCGCTGATCTGGGCGGCGGCCGGGCTGCTGGCCTGCAGCGCGGCCCAGGCCGAAGCGCTGCGCGTGGCCGGCAACTTCCCGGCCAGCCACTCCAGCAGCGTGGCGATGGAGCAGTTCAAACAGGACGTGGAGAAAGCCAGCAACGGCGAGATGCGGGTCGAGGTCTTTGCGGCGATGAAACTGGGCAGCGCCAAGGACAATGTCGATCAGGTCAGCAGCGGATCGATCTTCATGACCTGGATTCCACCGGCCTATCTGTCGAGCAGCATTCCCGAGCTGGCCGCGCTGAGCATTCCGTTCGCGTTTGCGGACCGGCAGGCGGCGTTCCGGGTCGTGGACGGCAAGGTCGGGACCACGCTGGCGGGCAAGTTCGCCGCCAAGGGCCTGGTGCTGTTGGGCTTCATGGAACTGGGGCCGCGCCAGCTGTCGAACAGCAAGCGCCCGATCCGCTCGCTCGCCGATCTCAAGGGGCTCAAGGTCCGCCTGCAGCCCGACGAGATCCACATGGCGACCTTTCGAGCTCTGGGCGCGGACCCGGTCGCGATCGATATCAAGGAGCTGTACGGGGCACTGGAAAGCGGCGCGGTCGAGGCGCAGGAAAACCCGTTCGCGGTGATCCGGCAGCGCAATTTCGACAAGGTCCAGAAGTACCTCTCGAACACCTCGCATTTCTTCGATTTCATCCTGCTGCTGGCCAACAAGCGCGCGTTCGACGGCCTCAGGCCCGAGCAGCAGAAAATCGTGCGCGAGGCCGCCGCCAATGCGGTGTACGCCCAGCGCATCACGGCAGCGGCCGAGGACATCGGGGCGATCGTCGAGCTGGCCAACCGCGGCGTGGCGCTCGAACCGGTGCGTCCCTCGCTTCGCGCCGACTTGCGCCGGGCCACGCAGGGCGTGGTCGACAGCGTGCGCCAGAAAGCTGGCGCGCAGCTTGTCGATGCAGTGCTGAACCCCGGGCCGTAGCGCGCCGAGGCCGACATCGGCCGGTCGGCCTCGCCAGCGGCAGCGGATGGCCCTGCGGCCCCGCGCCCGGTCAGCTCAGGTGCTTGCCCACGATCCCGGCCAACTCGAACATCGTGACCTGCGGCTTGCCGAACACGGGCAGCAGCTTCGCGTCGGCATTGATCGCGCGTTTGTTTTGCACGTCCTGCAAGCCATGGGCCTTGATGTAGTCCCACAGCTTCTTAATCACCTCGGTGCGGGCCACCGGCTCAGCGCCGATCACGGCGGCCAGCGCGGCGCTGGGCGTGAGGCCGGCGCCGGTCTTGGCGGCCGTCTTGCGCGCTGGCTTGGGGGCGGCCTTCTTGGCCGCCGTTTTCGTCGGGGCTTTCGCGGTTTTTGTGGCGGTAGCCCCCGCCTTTGCTGCGCGATTTGCTACTGATTTTGTAGCGGACGCCGGATCTGTGGCAGCGCCGGTGCCGGCCGTCTTGCGCGGCGGGAACTTCGAGGCCCGGGGCTCGAACTCGAAGCCCACCTTGCCGGCCGCCGGGTCCCAGGCCAGGAAGGCCTTGAAGGCGCGGCGCGTCTTGTTGGAAATGAATTTGTCAAGCAGGTCGGTCTTGCCGGTGTCCAGCAGCTTGACGATCTGCTCGCGCGCCACCGGCTGCTGCAGGATGATTTTGCCGCTCTTGAAGTCGCAGCCCGGCGTCGGATGGGCGTGCGTGGGCACGGATTTCTCGCAGACGTAGTTGCTGCCCGATTCGAACACGCGGGCGCCGCATTTCGGGCAGGAGCCGAGTGACTCCTGGCCCGAGAAGTCCACCAGTTCGCCGGTCTCCTCGGCGCCCTTGTCGTCGCCGAAGTCGAACTCCAGCTTCCAGTTCCTGTCCTCGTCGCTGTAGCGCAGCGCGATCGCGGCGGTGAACGGCCAGCCGGCTTTCGAGCGGAAGCCTTCGAGCGGGCCGATCTGCTTGTGCTGCAGGAATTGCTCGACCTCGGCGGGCTCGAAGGTGCGGCCGGCCGGCGACTTGCCGAAGGAAAAACCGCAGCCCTCCGAAGCCCCGTTCTTGCCGGTACAGCTGTAGCGCCGGTAGTTTTCCTTGACCACGCCGGCGCAGTTGGGGCAGGGGGTTTGCAGCGTGGCGTAGTCGCCGGGCACGGTGTCGCGGTCGTATTCCTTGGCCTTCTTCACGATGTGCTCGGTCATCTGCGCGATCTCGCGCATGAAGGCATCGCGGCTGAGCCTGCCATGCTCCATTTGCGCGAGCTTGTACTCCCACTCGCCGGTCAGCTCGGGCTTGGAGAGTTCCTCCACGCCCAGGCCGCGCAGCAGCGTCATGAGCTGGAAGGCCTTGGCGGTCGGGACCAGCTCGCGGCCTTCGCGGTGCATGTATTTCTCCAGAATCAGGCCTTCGATGATGGCCGCGCGCGTGGCCGGCGTGCCCAGGCCTTTTTCCTGCATGGCCTCGCGCAGCTCGTCGTCTTCGACGAGCTTGCCGGCGCCTTCCATCGCGCCCAGCAGCGTGGCTTCGCTGTAGCGGGCCGGCGGCTTGGTCTTGAGGCCCTTGGGTTCGACCGTCTCGGCGCGCACCTTCTCACCGGGCTTCACGGGGATGAGGTTTTGCCCCTTGTCGCCGTCCTTGGCATCGGCCACTTCGTCAGCGGCTTCCTTGCCGTAGATCGCCAACCAGCCCGGCTTGACCAGCACCTTGCCCTCGGTCTTGAAGCTGTGCTTTGCGGCCCCCTCGGGGGGCGGCGCGGTACGCGCAGCGACAAGCGTGGGGGCGACAGTCGTGATGCGCGTGGTGACCAGGTATTCGGCGCTCGGGAAAAACACCGCCATGAAGCGCCGCACCACCAGGTCGTAGAGTTTTTGCTCGGCCTCGCTTAAAGCCTGCGGCGCCTGCAGCGTCGGGATGATGGCAAAGTGGTCGCTGACCTTGGCGTTGTCGAAAATGCGTTTGCTGGGTTTGATGTAGTGGTTGTCGAGCGCCGTCTGCGCATGGGGCGCCAGATGCTTCAGGCCGCTGTCGGCCAGCATCTCGAAGGTATTCTTCACCACCGGCAGGTAGTCCTCGGGCAGGTGGCGCGAGTCGGTCCGCGGGTAGGTCAGGGCCTTGTGGCGCTCGTACAGGGACTGCGCCAGCGCCAGCGTGGTCTTGGCCGAAAAACCGAACTTGCCGTTGGCCTCGCGCTGCAGCGAGGTCAGGTCAAACAGGGACGGCGAAGCCTGGGTCGTGGGCTTGCTTTCCTCGCTGACGCTGGCGGTCTGGCCGCGCACCGCATCGGCAATCGCCTGGGCCTCGCGCTGCGTCCAGACGCGGTCGGCCTTGAGTTCCGCATCGTCCTCGCTTTTCTTCCACTTGGGGTCGAACCACTTGGCCGGGTATTCGCCGACCTCGGCGAGGAAGCTCGCATGGATTTCCCAATAGTCGCGGCTCACGAACTTGCGGATCTTCTCCTCGCGCTCGACCACCACCGACAGCGTCGGCGTCTGCACCCGGCCGACCGTGGTCAGGAAGAAGCCGCCGTCGCGCGAGTTGAAGGCCGTCATGGCCCGCGTGCCCTTGATGCCGACCAGCCAGTCGGCCTCGGAGCGCGAGCGCGCGGCGTCGGCCAGGCCTCGCATCTGCTGCTCGCTGCGCAGCGCCGAGAAGCCGTCGCGAATCGCCTGCGGCGTCATCGACTGCAGCCACAGCCGTTTGACCGGCTTGCCCAGCGGCGCGTATTTGCCGCTCTTGTGGCCGCCCGCGTACTGCTCGATCAGGCGGAAGATCAACTCGCCCTCACGGCCCGCGTCGCAGGCATTGACCAGCGCGGTCACGTCCTTGCGCTTGGCCTGTTTGACGACCGCATTGAGCCGGGTCTTGGTCTTGTCGACCGGCTTGAGGTCAAAGTAGGGCGGGATCACGGGCAGATGCGCAAAGCTCCATTTGCCGCGCTTCACGTCGAATTCCTCGGGCGCCTGGATTTCCACCAGGTGACCGACGGCGCTGGTCACCACGTATTGATCGTTCTCGAAATGCTCCTCGTGTTTCTCGAACTTGCCGGCCACCGGCGTCAGCGCGCGCACGATGTCCTGCGCCACCGACGGTTTTTCTGCAATCACCAAAGTCTTGCTCATAGCTCTTTCGCCCATCCTTCAATCGCTTCGGGGAACATTTCCCCGGCCTCCGTCGATACCACCAGACCGCCCCGACAGACCCGCCGGGCCTATTGTGACCACAGCAGCGGTCGACAGCTTGCGGCGTCAAAGTCCCGAGACGCTCCTACAATCGGCGGTTTTCCCCGCGCGTACGCGCGCATGTGTGCATATTCAACTTAACAGAGTTTTGGTCGTGTCCCGTAAAACCCCATCTCACGCCGCCGCCGGACGCCGCATCCAGACCCGCCGCTCGGGCGTGCATGGCAAGGGCGTGTTTGCCGTGCAGGATATCGCGGCGGGCGAAACCATCATCGAGTATGTGGGCGAGATCATCAGCTGGAAGGAAGCGCAGCGCCGCCATCCGCATGACCCGCAGGACCCCAACCACACGTTCTACTTCCACATCGACGAAAGCCGCGTGATCGA
>JBOHHM010000025.1:0-11003 GCA_050725495.1 Burkholderiaceae bacterium
GGGTATGGGCCGCAGGTGCCAAGCCCAGAATTCCGATCACACTGCCATGGAGTTCATGGCCCAGCCGGATATCGGGGCGCCGTTCGCCCGACAGGCTCATTCCGAGCCCCCGGCGAAACAGCAGCAGCAAGCCGGCCAGCAGGTACTCGGCGTTGGCACGCACATTCGCGCTGGCGGGCTGGATCACGCGGATGCGGCGGTCGCGGCAGGCTTCCAGATCGATGTGGTCCAGGCTCTCGTGCATGCAGGCCACGGCCTTGAGCCTGGGCGCGAAATCGAGGAACTCGCGCGTGACGGCCACGCGGGGCGTGACCAGGAGAGCCTGGGTCTTGTACACGGCTTTGCGCAAGGCGCTCGGGTCTTCTGCGAGTTGCGGCTGATAGTCGACCCTGTGCCGGGCCTCCAGCCACAGCCGGGTTTCCGGTATCAGCGCCTCCAAAAGTAAGATATCCACTTGGCCACCCCCTTTCCCTGTCCTTTTCCGGTGCTGCACGGTCACGATTGTTCTTCTGGTCGTGTGATGCGCAGCGGTTTTGGACCACTCTAGCCTTAAAAAGCAGGCATGTCGATGCAAAAAATCACAACTATCCGCAAAGCCGTCTTTCCCGTGGCCGGCCTGGGCACCCGCTTTCTGCCCGCCACCAAGGCGCAGCCCAAGGAGATGCTGCCGGTGGTCGACAAGCCGCTGATCCAGTACGCGGTGGAAGAGGCCTACGCCGCCGGCATACGCCACATGATCTTCGTGACCGGGCGCAACAAGCGCGCGATCGAAGATCATTTCGACACGGCCTACGAGCTCGAAAGCGCGCTCGAAGCCAGCCACAAGCACGAGCTGCTGGCCCTGGTGCGCTCGGTCCAACCGGCCGACATGGATTGCTCCTATGTGCGCCAACCGCGCTCGCTAGGGCTGGGTCATGCCGTGCTGTGCGCCGAACACCTGGTGGGACAGGAGCCCTTTGCCGTGTTGCTGGCCGACGATTTGATGGTGGGCCCGGCACAGGGACTGCCCGTGCTGGCCCAGATGACGCGTGTGTTTGCCGGTCTGGGAAGCTCACTGCTCGCGGTGCAGGAAGTGCCGCCCGAGCAGGTGCACCGCTACGGCATTGTGGCGGGCGACCGGGTCGAAGACCGGCTGCTCAAGCTGCGCCAGATTGTCGAGAAGCCCCAGCCCGAGGCCGCCCCCTCACGCATGGGCGTGGCCGGGCGCTACATCCTGACCCCCGGCATTTTCGAGCAGATCCGCAACCAGCCGCAGGGAGCCCAGGGCGAAATCCAGCTCACCGATGGCATTGCCCGCCTGATGGCGAGCGAGGCCGTGTATGCCTGGCAGTACGAGGGCAAGCGCTATGACTGCGGAAGCAAGGAGGGCTTCCTGGCCGCGACGGTGGAACTTGCGCTCCAGCACCCCGAAGTGGGCGAGTCCTTTCGCCGCTATCTGCGCGATCTGGGGCTGTAGATCCGGGGCGCGGCGCCGCGGACGGACGGGTGCGCCTAACGGCGGCGCAGGACGTGGATGTAGTCGCTGCCGACTGTGAGCTGCTCCACCAGCTCATTGCCGGTCTGCTTGGCAAAGGCCTGGAAGTCCCGCACCGAGCCGGCATCGGTGGCCACGACCTTGAGCAACTGGCCGCTGAGCATCTCGGTCAAGGCCTTTTTGGCCTTGAGGATGGGCAGAGGGCAGTTCAGGCCGCGGGTATCGAGCTCTTTGTCGGTCTTCATCAAACAATCCTTGGGGTTGCCTCCATTTTAAGCACTGCGGCCCTCGTCGCGCCGGGGAAACTCGATGAACGCCGGTTCATGCCCGCGCGAGCGCAGCCAGTCGGCCAGCGCATAGCCGGTGCCGGCCGGCCAGCATTTGACGGTCTCGGGCGTGAACAGCCGGTAGTCCACCAGCTCGGGCGACAGCCGCACCTCGCCTTCGGCCACGGCGTGGTAGGCAATGATGATCTGGTTCATGCGCTGGAAGTCGTACACACCGATCAGCTCGAGCGCGCTGACATCCAGATTGGTTTCTTCCTTGACCTCGCGCGCAATGCCGTCCTCGGGCGTCTCGCCGGCCTCCATGAAGCCGGTGATCAACGCGAACATCTTGCCCGGCCAGGCCGCGTTTTGCGCCAGCAGGATGCGGTCTCGGTATTCGATCACCGCGGCCAGCACCGGCGTGGGGTTGTTCCAGTGGGTGTAAGCACAGGCGGGGCAGCGCAGGCGCTGTTTTTCGCCGCCGTCTTCCATCTGCGCAATGAACTGCAGCGGCGTGGCACAGCTCGGGCAAAACCTGAATTCGTGATGCATGTTGCTATTTATTTGATAGCAAATAACGCCCGTTTATCGGGAGCTACAGCCTGGTTTGATTCAAACTACGCAGGGAAAACGCCGGTCGACAGGTAGCGGTCGCCGCGGTCGCAGACAACGAACACAATGGTCGCGTTCTCCACGGTTTTGGCAATCTCCTGCGCGACCCAGCAGGCCCCGGCCGTGGAGATGCCGGCAAAAATGCCTTCCTCGCGCGCCATGCGGCGGCACATCTCCTCGGCGTCGTCCTGGCTCACATAGACCAGTTCGTCGACCCAGGTCGGATCGTAGATCTTGGGCAGGTACTCCTGCGGCCATTTGCGGATGCCGGGAATGCGCGAGCCTTCGCTGGGCTGGGCGCCGATGGTCCGAACAGCCGGGTTCTTCTCCTTCAGAAAGCGCGACACGCCGGTAATGGTGCCGGTCGTGCCCATGGCGCTCACGAAATGCGTGATCCGGCCCTGGGTGTCGGCCCAGATCTCGGGCCCCGTGGTTTCGTAATGGACGCGCGGGTTGTCGGCATTGGCAAACTGGTCGAGCACCCGGCCCTTGCCTTCCCGCTGCATGTTCTCGGCCAGGTCGCGCGCGTACTCCATGCCGCCGCTCTTGGGCGTGAGGATCAGCTCGGCGCCGAAGGCCTTCATGGTCTGGGCGCGCTCGACCGACAAGTCCTCCGGCATGACCAGCACCATGCGGTAACCCTTGATGGCCGCCGCCATGGCCAGCGCGATGCCGGTGTTGCCCGAGGTGGCCTCGATCAGCGTGTCGCCAGGCTGGATCTCGCCGCGCTCCTCGGCGCGCTTGATCATGGAGAGCGCAGGCCGGTCCTTGACCGAGCCTGCCGGGTTGTTGCCCTCGAGCTTGGCGAGAACGACGTTGCCACGTTTGGCATTGTCGGCCGCGCCAATGCGCTGCAAGGCCGCCAGAGGGGTCTTGCCGATCGCGTCTTCAATGGTTGGGTACTTCATAGCTTGCACTGTGCCATAATTTCGGACTTACCTCCTTGCTGCCGGAGTGGTGAAATTGGTAGACGCAGGGGACTCAAAATCCCCCGCCGCAAGGCGTGCCGGTTCGATTCCGGCCTCCGGCACCACCGCTTCGGCGGTGAATTCTCAGCGCCCTCCTCTCTTGCATCCGAACTGATTTGGGCGCATTCTGTGTCCTAGGCATGCGCCCGTGCCGGAGGAGTCCATCATGCGCCCACTGCATTGGTTCCGGATTGTCATTGCGGCTTTGCTGCTGGCACTGGGCCAGGTCCTGGCGGCCACGCCGCAGGCCCCCGGCGCGCAGGCGGTGATTGACGCGCTCAGCAAGGCCAACGCAGCGGTCGTGGGCATCCAGGTGACGGTGACCGAGGGTGCGCGTTCCGCCGAAACCCTGGGCTGGCAGCGCAGCGGCTCGGGTGTCGTGATCGGCCCCGACGGGCTGATCCTGACCATTGGCTACCTGGTGTTGGAGGCCGACCAGATCCAGGTCTTCACCCAGGACAACAGAACCCTGCCCGCCAGGGCCGTGGCCTACGACCAGGCCACGGGCTTTGGGCTGATCAAGCCGCTGCTGCCGCTGCGGGGCATCAGCCCCGTCGTGCTGGGCAGCCTCAAAAGCCTGGAGCTGGGCGAGCCGGTGATGGCCTCCACCGGCGGCGAGGACGGCGATGTGGTCATGACCCAGCTGGTCAGCAAACGCGCGTTCTCGGGCTACTGGGAGTACCACATCGAGGCGGCGCTGTTCACCAGCCCCCCCATAGGAAACCATTCCGGCGCGCCGCTGTTCAACCAGAGGGGTGAACTGGTCGGCATTGGCAGCCTGTTCATGTTCGACGTCATGGGCGACAACCGGCGCTTTCCCGGCAACATGTTTGTGCCTGTGGATCTGCTCAAGCCCATCCTGGCCGAACTCAAGCGCACCGGCAGCAGCAAGCCCAGCCGCCGTCCTTGGCTGGGATTGAGTTCCAGCGAGCAGAGCGGGCGGGTGCAGGTGATCCGCGTCAGCCAGGAAAGCCCAGCCCAGGCGGCCGGACTGCAGCCCGGCGATGTGGTGCTGGCCGTGGACGGCGCCAAGGTCGCGACGCTGGAGGCGTTCTACAAGAAGCTGTGGGCCCACGCCGAGCCCGACGCCGAAATCCAGCTAACCGTGCTGCAGGGCGCGGACATCAAGACCATCACGCTCAAGGCGGTGGACCGCATGAGCCTGCTCAAGAAGCCGGCGGGGATTTGACGGCCAGACCGCTCGCCACCGTCGGGTACTTCAAGGCCAGGCGCAACTCGCGCTTCATTCGCGCGTTGTCCATGCGCCGCGACTCCCCCATGAAGCTCAGCAGCACCAGCGGCAGTTGCTGCTGCGCCGTGCTGCGCGCCACGCGCGGCGGGCGCGGCAGGCCGTACAAATCGGCGGCCAGGTCGAAATAGTCCCCCATCTTGAGCTGGCTGTCGTCGTTGACGTTGTAGATGCGCTGCGGCTGGCCGCGCCACAGCGCCGCCAGGCAGGCGCTTGCCAGATCGTCGGCATGGATGTGATTGGTGTAGACGTCATCGGCTGCCTCAAGCACCGGCGTGCGCTTGAGCAGGCGCTCGCGCGGTGTGCCGCCTTCGCGATCGCTCGCGTAGATGCCGGGAATGCGCAAAATGCTGCTGCGCACCCGGGCTGCGCGGCCAAAGAAACGCACCGCCCTTTCAGCATCGACTCGACGGTAAGCCCTCGGGGTGCGGGCGTTGGGCGCTCTTGTTTCTGTAGCAAACTCACCCTGACAGTCGCCATAGACACCGCTGGTTGAAGCATAGACCAGCGAGGCCGGCAACGACCTCAGGCGCAGCATGCGCAGCAGGGCCTGGGTGCGCGGATCGCGCCACCACATCGGATGCCCCTCGCCCGGCGGCGGCGCCAGATGCACGACCCGGGTCGCCAGGCCGGCGAGGCGGCGCAGGCTGGCCGGCGCGTCCAGGTTACCCAGCAAGGGCGTGATGCCCCGTTGGCGCAGTTCGCCGACGCGCTGCGCCGACGAGGTCAGCGCGATCGTCCGCACCCGCTCGGGCAAGGCCCGCGCCAGCCGCAGCCCCACATCGCCACAGCCGACGATCAAGACCCGCTCGCGGCGAAAGCGTGAGGGCAACGCGCCGAGCGGATTCTGGTTTGAGGGCACAATCAAGAATGTTGAGGAAAAGATCCCCGAGGATACCGAAAAGATGTCGTTCACCATCACGGTGCAGCCCAGCGGGCGCGCCTTCACCGCCAATCCCGACGAAGCAATCCTGAGCGCCGGCATCCGCCAGGGCATTGGCCTGCCCTATGGCTGCAAGGACGGCGCCTGCGGCTCGTGCAAGTGCAAGAAACTCGAAGGCATCGTGGTCCATGGCCCGCACCAGAGCAAGGCGCTGAGCCCCGAGGAGCAGGAACACGGCTTCATCCTGACCTGCTGCGCCATGCCGCAAACCGACGTGGTGCTCGAAGCGCGCCAGGTCACCGACGAGAGCGCCTTTCCGGTCAAGAAAATGCCTTCGCGCGTGACGACGCTCGAGAAAAAATCGCCCGACGTGATGGTGATCAAGCTGCAGCTGCCGGCCAACGACACCCTGCGCTACCACGCGGGCCAGTATGTCGAGTTCATCCTGCGCGACGGTGCGCGGCGCAGCTACTCGATGGCCAACGCGCCGCAGGCGCTTGGCGCAGAGCCAAGCCCCGGCGTAGAGCTGCACATCCGCCACATGCCGGGCGGCAAGTTCACCGACCATGTCTTCACCGCGATGAAAGAGAAGGAAATCCTGCGCGTCGAAGGGCCCTATGGCAGCTTCTTCCTGCGCGAGGATTCGAACAAGCCCATGGTGCTGCTGGCCTCGGGCACGGGTTTCGCGCCGATCAAGGCCATCATCGAGCACCTGCAGTTCAAGGGCTCGAGCCGACCGGCCACGCTGTACTGGGGCGGGCGTCGTCCCGGCGACCTGTACATGGACGACTGGGTCCGGGCCAAACTGGCCGAGATGCCCAACCTCAAATACGTTCCCGTGATCTCCGACGCCCTACCCGAAGACGGCTGGAGCGGGCGCACCGGTTTCGTCCACAAGGCCGTGCTGGAAGACCTGCCCGACCTCTCGGGCTACCAGGTCTATGCCTGCGGCGCGCCCATCGTCGTGGACTCGGCGCGCGAAGACTACATCGCGCTGGCCGGCCTGCCGGCCGATGAGTTCTACGCCGATGCCTTCACTTCGGAGAGGGACAAGCATGGAGTGGAGGTCAGGTAAAAAACTCCCAGCCAGCCCTCAAAAAAAACGCCTGCGGTCCGCGACCCCAGGCGCTTTTCCTTTGGCCGGCTGCAAGAACTCAGCGGGCGGGTGCCACGGCCTGACGATCATGCTTCTGACGGTAAATGGCGCGGCTGGCCCGGTCTTGCTCACGGTGCAGCTTGCGGCGCTCGGCCCGGGTCACCATGCCATCGGCCTTGACAGCCGCCTCATCAGCGTGGATCTTGGCTTGGCGCTTTTCCATGCGCGCCGCTTCCCTGGGCGTCAGCTGACCGGACGCCACGCCTTGGTCTATGCGCTTTTGCTGGTTGGCTTCACGCTGGTCCACACGCGGCGTGGCCGTCGGGTCCGCCGGGGACGTCTGGGCGAAAGCGCCGCCAGCGGCAGCGAGCGCCAGGGCGGCGATGAGGGTCTGGATCTTCATAGCATCTCCTGTGTTGTTGATCGGGTATGGAGAAGACCTCCATGCCCCACACAACGGCCCCGTCGCCCTCATGGCACGACAGCATTTGCGCAAACAGATGCAACCAATTGCCACCAAAACCGGTGCTCCGCCGTTTTGCACAATAGGGGGCATGAATCGCAGAACCCTTCTCCTCTCCTCTGTCGCCGCCAGCGTGGCGGTGCCGCCCTCCTTGGCGCTGGCCCAGGCCCGCCCGATTCGCCTGATCGTGCCCTACGCCGCGGGCGGCCCGGTCGACGTGACGGCCCGCGTGCTGGCCGAGCGCGTAAAGGACGCGCTGGGGCCGGTGATCATCGACAACAAGCCCGGCGCCAGCGGCAACATCGGCGCCGATGCCGTGGCCAAGGCTGCGCCCGACGGTCTGACGATAGGCATTGCGGCCACCGCCACCCATGCCGTCAACCCCTGGCTCTACCGCAAGATGCCCTACAACGCCGCGACCGACTTCGCGCCCATCACCCAGATGCTGCGCGTGCCCAATGTGCTGGTCATGAACGCCGAGACCGCCGCGCGCCTGCGGATCAACAGCCTCAAGGACCTGATTGCCTATGCGAAGGCCAACCCTGCCAAGCTCAACTATGGCTCGGGTGGCAATGGCAGCGCAGGCCACCTGGCCGGCGAGATGTTCAAGGCCCAGGCCGGCATTTTCGCTCTGCACATCCCCTACAACGGCGGCAACCCGGCGCAGCTCGCGCTGCTGAGCGGCCAAGTCGATTTCAATTTCGACAACCTCGCCACCGCCGCACCCAACATCCGCTCCGGCAAGCTCCTGGCCCTGGCCGTGACCACAGCCCTGCGCAGCCCCGCCCTGCCCGACATCCCGCCCGTGGCCGACACGCTCAAGGGTTTTGCCATTGACACCTGGTGGGGCTTGGTGGCGCCGGCAGCCACACCCACAGACGTGGTGACGCGGCTGAACCAGACGTTCGTCTCAGCCCTGAACGCTCCCGAAACCAGGACCCGCTTTGCCGCCTTGTTGGCCGAACCGGTTCCCACCACGCCCGAGGCCTTTGGGGCGTTCATGCGAAGCGAGCTGGCCAAATATGAAAAGGTGGTGAAGGCTTCCGGCGCCAAGCTTGACTGAGTTTGCGGGCATTCCAGGGCTTGAGCCCCCGCACGGCGGGCGTGGAGCGCTATCCATTTGATAGCAATCCGCCGGCCGGGGCTTAAGACAGGAAGAGCCGGCAGATCGCGTCGATATGGCGCTGGTCCGTGCCACAGCAGCCGCCCAGCACCGTCAGCTGGCTCAAGCGGCCCTTGAGGTCCCGGTATTGCCCGCCCAGCTCCTGCGGGTCGCCGTCGTCGAGTTCGGTCGCCTCGTTGAGTTCGGCGTGGCTTTTTTGCGAGGCGTTCGCCCGCACCCCGCGAATCCGGGACAGCCAGGCGCCAGCCGGCGCCAAAGCCGGGCCGAAGTGCAGCGGGTGGGCGCAGTTGATCATGTAGTACTCGGGAAAGCCATCGCTGGCCTCATCAGTTCCCTCTATGGCCTGCTGCAGCGACTCGCCTGTGGGAAGCCGGCCGTCGGTCTCGACCGTGAACGAGATGGCCACCGGCATGCGGGCGGATCGGGCCGCCAGCGCGACACCGATGGCCTCGTCCCCATAGTTCATGGTCACGGCGGTAACCATGTCGGCCTCGGTGCCCGCGAAGGTGTCGATCTGCGCGCCATGGTAGTCGGCCGCCTCGCTGGCCGTCATGAGCGCGGCCGGCACATAGCCGTCGGCCCGCGGTCCGATGACGCCATTGATGACGCAGCGGGTCACGGGGGTTTGCAGGGACTCACGCAACTCGACGAGCAAGTCAATGGCCCGTCGGTTGATGTCGGCCAGGGCCTGCGTCGAAAAACCCAGCCTGGCGCCCCAGTCCCGGTTGGCGCGCCAGGTCGGGCTGTCCAGGATCAGCCCCACACGGTAGCGCTGGGCGAGGCGCCCGAAGTCATGGAAATAGCGTCGCAGGGTTTGCCGCCCCGCCTCGTCTTGCAGCAGCACGAAGGCGGCAAATTCTGGCAGGACAATGCCCGACTGGAAGATCAGGGTGGTTTCAAGACCTCCATCGGTGATGAAGATATCCCCCGAGGTCTGGGGCAGGCGGCTACGGTACTGGGGCATGGGACTCTCCTGTTCCCCCGGCGGTTGCGCTCCAGGCCAAAGGCCTGATGCAGACATCCCGGTCGGCAAACCACATGATCCCTGCCATTGTGGTGATCTGTGCCCCGGAATCAAGCGGTTCATGCGGGACAGCGCCCGGTGCGCGACCGGCCAGCCATCAGGATACGCGGGACGAGGCCGGGCCGCAGCCCAGAGATACCCTGCGCAAGACCTTCTTGCGTTGAGCCCGTCGTTGCTGATATTTTCGGCTGCGAGCCCTCATCCGATGGATGCGAGGCGCTATTGAATTGATAGCGATTCAGACTCGCTGGTCAGCCGGCTTCAGCCAATGACGAACTGCGACCTGTCCTTCGCCTGAATCCATTTGGGCGGCTTGCCGCGCCCGGTCCAGGTTTCGCCGGTGGCGGGATTGCGGTATTTGGCAGCGACCTTGCTCCCGCGGCTGCTCGATCGGGTCCGGCTTGCCGGGAATACATCTTGCGCCGTGAGGCCGAACTCGGCAATCAAAGCCCGCACTTGCCCGACGGCCTGTGCTGTTTCATTGCGCCGTGCTTCGCTGATTTGCTGCTCCAGCAATTCGCGTTGCTTCAGAAGTTCCTTATAGGTCGCCATATTGAGTCTTTCCGAGTCATTATTGGTTAATCGACATCCCCATTATGTCTTATTAATCAGTTCAAGCAACGGTTTCTAATTGATACAGAAAAATATCCGCTCCGATAATCGGCTAATTGGCCGGCAGCGCGGTTGCCAGCACCTTGTCAATGCGCTTGCCGTCCAGATCCACCACCTCGAATACCCAGCCTGCGCATTCAATACGCTCACCTGCAGCGGGCAGGCGGCCCGAGGCCGACATCAGCAGCCCGGCCACGGTGTTGTAGCGGCCGCGGTCTTCTTCGGGCAGTTCGCGAATATCGAGCCGGTTTTTGAGCTCACCCACCGGCATCAGGCCATCGAGCAGCCAGGAACCGTCCTCGCGCTGCGTGGCCCAGGCATCGGCCTGGGCGCCAGGCTGCAGCTCGCCGGTGATGGCTTCGAGCAGGTCGCGGGGCGTCATGAGGCCCTGGACCACGCCGTATTCATCCACCACAAACACCATGCGGCCCGCCCTGGAGCGGAACTGCTCCAGCAGCTCCATGCCGCTCAGGGTTTCGGGCACGAAGGAGGCCGGCATCGCATGCGGCTCGATGTTGCCGCTCTGGTCGGGGCCGAGTTCCAACAGCCGGGCCACGCTGATCACGCCCACCACGTCGTCGAGCGAGCCGCGGCAGACCGGATACCATGAATGGGCTCCCCTCTGGCTTCCAGCGCCCGCCTGCCTCAAGCATTGGGCCACGGTATTGGCGGCATCGAGCCATTGCACATCGGCTCGCGGCACCATCAGCGAGGTCAGCGGCCGGTCGTCCAGGCGAAACACGTTCTGCACCATCTGGTGCTCATGCTGCTCGATCACACCGGCGTCCAGGCCTTCGTCGAGACTGGCGGCGATTTCGTCCTCGGTCACGGCACGGCCCGCCGCGTTGTCGATGCGCAGCAGCTTGAGCACGGTCTGGGTGCTCAGCGAGAGCAGCCCCACAAAGGGCTTTGCGCCGCTGGCCACCCAGCTCATGGGGCGCGACATCCAGCGCGAGACGATTTCCGGGTAGAGCTGGCCGATGCGCTTGGGCACCAGTTCGCCAAACACAATGGTGATGAAGGTGATGACCGCAACCACCAGCGCCGTCGCCGTGACGTTGGCCGCGCGTTGCGGCGCCCCCAAGGCCTGAAACCAGGCCGACACACCATCGCTGAACGCGGCTTCGCCGATGATGCCGTTGAGCATGCCAATCGAGGTGATGCCGACCTGCACCGACGACAGGAACTGCGTGGGGTTGTCCAGCAGGTCCAGCGCGGACCGCGCCCCCTTGT
>JBOHHM010000026.1:0-13994 GCA_050725495.1 Burkholderiaceae bacterium
GTGCGGCGCCTGTGGCAAAACGACACGCGTCGTTTCAATCGCCTTTTCGGGCTCTGGCGGCACATGGTCGCCTGCTACCTGGAGGCCCTGCCACGCGTTGAACCCCATTCCTGACTAACCAGCCCCCGCGTGCGGCCTTGTGATGGCGTTAAAGCCATGGGGCGTGCTTGTCCTGAATTTTCCCGAATTCGCCCTCTTCCTGATTGATTTAACCTTTCCAAGGAAATTCCCATGAGCCTCTGGCTTGATTTTTTCGGCGCTGAAATTCGCCACGTCAACACCCCCACCCATGGCCGCATTCGCATCGCCGAAGCGGGCCGTGGCAACCCTGAAGTCATCCTGTTTCAGCATGGGCTCAATGGCCACCTGGAGGCCTATGCCAAGAACCTCGTGGCCTTATCGGACCGGTTCCATGTGATCGCGTTCGATTACGTCGGGCACGGTCTTTCGGACAAGAAGGTGGATGAGTACAACCCGCTCGTTTTCGCCGAGCAGCTGCGCGAACTCATGGACGCGCTGCAGATCGAGTCGGCCCACCTGTCGGGTGAGTCGCTCGGCGGCTGGGTGTCGGGCGTCTTTGCAGCCAAGTATCCGCAGCGCGTGCGCCGCCTGATGCTCAACACCGCGGGTGGGATTCCCGTGGTGTCCACCAAGGGCAAGCAGGACATGCAGAACTTCATGGCCCTGAACAAGGCCAATGTGGACGTGGTGCCCAACCGTGCCACCGTCACGGCGCGCATGCAGTGGCTCATGCACCCCAACAACCACCATATGCTCAATGAAGAGCTGATCGATCTGCGCCTGCGCATCTATCTGGCGGCCGACACGCGCCGGGTGGCGCCCACCATCAACGCGGTGATCCAGCGCCACGATGATTTCCTGATTCCGCTCGAATTGCTGCGCTGTGAGACCCTGTTCCTGTGGACGCAGGACAACCCGATCCATGACCTGGAAGCCGCCCGGGCCGCCGCCGCACGCGTGCCGGGCAGCCGGTTCTATGTGATGCAGGGCGATGCAGCGCACTGGCCCCAATATGAGGCGCCCGAGGAGTTCAACGCGGTAGCCACCCAGTTCTTCTCGACAGGTCAGGTGCCGACGCAGGCCAAGGCCTGACAGCGCCAGCATCCTTTGCAACCGGACTGCCTTGATGGACTTGCACGCACAACACAACGACACCGGGATGATCGATGTGCACACCCACGTGGTACCGCAATCGTTCCCGGCCTATGTCGGTCGGCATCTGGATGCGCCGTGGCCCTCCATGGCGTCGGCGCAGACCTGCGATCACCAGCATGTCATGGTGTCCGGGTCGGTCTATCGCACCGTCTCGCACCATTGCTGGGACTGCGCCGTACGCAAGGCTGACATGCAGGCGCGCGGGGTGGGGCGACAGGTGCTGTCTCCCATGCCCGAGTTGCTGTCGTACTGGATGGAGCCCGAGGACGGGGCGGTCATGTGCCGCTACCTCAATGAGGTCATAGCGACCATGGTGGCCGATGACGCAGGGCACTTCGTGGGTCTTGCAGCCGTTCCTTTGCAGGACGTGGGCCTGGCGATCCAGGCGCTGGATTTCGCCGTGCACCAGCTCGGGCTTGTGGGGGTGGAAATCGGCGGCAACATCAACGGCGTTGCCATCGGCGCCCCCCGCTTCCTGCCTTTCTTTGAGGCGGCAGCCGACTGGGGCGCCGCCGTGTTTGTCCACCCTCTGCGCCCCACCGGGATGGACCGCCTGGTCGGTCCGGCTGCGCTGGAGCAGGTGCTGGCCTTCCCGGTTGAAACCGGACTGGCGGCGGCCTCCATGATCACGGGAGGCACGCTTGCGCGCCTGCCCCGACTGCGTATTGCCTACAGCCACGGCGGCGGCAGCCTGAACGCGTTGCTGCCCCGCCTGCAGCATGCATGGCAATCGCTGCCCCCTGTGCGCGATGCCTTGCCTGTGGAGCCCCTGCAGGCTGCACGGCGCATGTTCTACGACAACCTGGTGTACGACGCCAACACCATCCATCGTCTGATTCAGGTCTTTGGCAGCAGCCAGATCATGGTGGGCACGGACTACCCGTTTTCCATCATGGACAACGACCCCGCGGGGCGTCTGCGCTCGCTGGACCTGCCGGACGACGTCATTCATCAGCTGCGCTCGGACAATGCCCGGCGCTGGCTGGATCTGGCCTGAGCCATTGCAAAACCGGTATCCGGGAGACACCATGAGCCAAACAGGGCACACCATCCAAATCGCCGGCAACGAAGCCCGCTACACCGTACTGCCAGGCGACAACCTCTTGCGCGCTGGCTTGCGCGCCGGCATCGGCATGCCATATGAATGCAACGCGGGCGGATGTGGCTCGTGCAAGTTCGAAGTGATTCGCGGCGAAGTCGAAGACCTCTGGCCCGAGGCCCCCGGCATCAGTGCCAAGGACCGCGCCAAGGGCCGCCGCCTGGCATGCCAGTGCCGTCCCCTGACGGACTGCGAGATCAAGATCCGAGTCGGTGAGGACTTCGTGCCGGTCGTTCGCCCCGACCGCTTCGAGGCGACCTTCACAGGCAGCGAGCATGTCACCAGCGACATTCGGGAGTTCAGCTTCCGTGGCCACCAGCCTGCCCGCTTCTTGCCCGGGCAGTACGCATTGCTGGAGCTGCCAGGCGCGGGGCAGGTGCGCGCGTACTCCATGTCCAACCAGCCCAACGATGACGGCGACTGGAAGGTGATGGTGCGCCGGGTACCCAACGGGCAGGTCAGCAACCAGTTGTTCGATGCGTTGCACGTGGGCCAATCGGTGCAGATCGATGGCCCCTACGGCCTGGCATACCTGCGCTCCGAAGTGCCACGCGATGTGGTCTGCATTGCAGGCGGCTCAGGCCTGGCGCCCATGCTGTCCGTGGTCAACGCGGCGGCAGCCAGCCCCGCCCTGGAGGGGCGGACCATCTCCCTGTTCTATGGCGGCAGAGGGTCTGTAGATATTCCCCGGTTTGACGCATGGCTTGGCCTGCCCGAGCGGGTGCAGTGCAAGGCCGCGGTATCCGTAGTCGAGCTGGCAGACCAGGGCGGCTGGACGGGTGAGCGAGGCTTTGTGCATGAGCTGCTGGTCCGCAGCATCGCTACCGATTTTGCCGCGCGCGAGTATTACCTGGCAGGGCCTCCACCCATGATTGAGACGGTGGTGCGTACCTTGATGGTGGACCACCAGGTGTCCGCATCCCAGATTCATTACGACCGATTTTTCTGAAAAGGCAAGGTGACAGTCATGGAACAGAAAGACGCCCAGATGACCGGCAACGAACTGCGGCTTTGCCGCATTGATGTGATTGAAGATGGCGAGGCTCTTCGCGTGGACATTGACGGGCGCCCCCCGCTGGCCGTTTTCCATCTGGACGGCGAGTTCTACGTGACCGACGACACCTGTTCGCACGGCGACGCATCGCTGTCGGAGGGGAGTCTGGAGAACGGTCATATCGAATGCCCTTGGCATACCGGCCGGTTCTGCCTCAAGACCGGTGCTGCGCTGACCTTTCCGGCCGTCACGCCGATCAAGGCCTACAAGACCATTGTTCGCGAAGGCGAGTTGTTCATCCATACCGAAGCAGACCCCACATGAATGCATCCCTCAATCCCTCGTTCCAGCAAGCCGCCGCAACCCTGCGCCAGGCGCGTGCGTCGCGCACCACGGTAGCCCCCATCTCCGTCAGCCACGGCATCGCCGGCCTGGAGGCCGCCTATGCGGTGGCAGAGATCAATACACGCGCCCAGCTGGCTGCAGGGCGCCGCATCGTGGGCCTGAAGGTGGGCCTGACGGCCAAGGCCGTGCAGCAGCAGCTCGGTGTGGACCAGCCGGACTTTGGCGTGCTGCTGGACGACATGGAGTTTCTGAATGGCCAGGACGTGCCGACCAGCCGCCTGATGCAGCCCAAGGTGGAAGCCGAGATCGCCTTTGTGGTCGGCCGCGACCTGGGCGGATCCAGCCCCAGTTACGCCGAATTTATGGCCGCCATCGCGCATGCATTGCCTGCCATCGAGATCGTGGACAGCGCCATCATCGACTGGAAGATCAGCCTGGTCGATACCGTGGCCGACAACGCATCCTGTGGCCTCTATGTCCTGGGCGACCAGCCGGTGCCTGTGGGCCAACTGTCGCTGGGCGAACTGGGGATGACCATGAACAACAACGGCCAGACCGTTTCGGTGGGCACCGGGGCGGCCTGCCTGGGCCATCCGCTGCGTGCGGCCTACTGGCTCGCCCAAACCATGGCCGCGCGGGGCCAGGGCCTCAAGGCCGGGCAGGTGGTCCTGTCGGGCGCGCTGGGGCCCATGGTCCCGGTGCAGGCCGGTGATCTGGTTCAGGCACAGATCGGTGCGCTGGGCACCGTCAGCTGCCGCATGGTCTGAAGGAGCAAGCCCACCATGACCCGCAAACTCAAGGCTGCCATCATTGGCAGCGGCAACATCGGCACGGACTTGATGATCAAGATCCTGCGCCACGGCAAGAACATCGAAATGGGCGCCATGGTCGGCATCGACCCGGCCTCCGACGGCCTGGCGCGCGCCGCCCGCATGGGCGTGGCCACCACCCATGAAGGCGTCGAAGGCCTGACCCGCCTGCCCGGCTTTGCCGACATCGACTTCGTGTTCGACGCCACCTCGGCCGGCGCCCACATCAAAAACGATGCCTTCCTGCGCAGCCTCAAGCCCGGCATTCGCATGATCGACTTGACGCCCGCGGCCATCGGCCCGTACTGCATCCCGGTCGTGAACGGCGAAGACCACCTGGACGCCCTGAACGTCAACATGGTCACCTGCGGCGGCCAGGCCACCATCCCCATGGTGGCGGCGGTGTCGCGCGTGGCGAAGGTGCACTACGGTGAAATCGTCGCCTCGATCTCCAGCAAGAGTGCCGGCCCCGGCACCCGCGCCAACATCGACGAATTCACTGAAACCACCTCCAAGGCCATCGAAGTGGTGGGCGGCGCCGTCAAGGGCAAGGCCATCATCGTGCTGAACCCCGCCGAGCCCCCGCTCATCATGCGCGACACGGTGTACACCCTGAGCGGTTGCGCCAGCGAAGACGCGATTGCCGAATCGGTTGAACGCATGGCTGCGGACGTGCAGGCCTACGTGCCCGGCTACCGCCTGAAGCAGAAGGTGCAGTTCGACCGCATCGAAGCCAGCCACCCCATCAACATCCCGGGCGTGGGCCCCCGCATGAGCGGCCTGAAGACTTCCATCTTCCTGGAAGTCGAAGGCGCCGCCCACTACCTGCCCGCTTACGCCGGCAACCTGGACATCATGACCAGCGCCGGCCTGCGCACGGCAGAACACATGGCTCAGCGCACGCTGGCTGCGGCTTAAGGAGAAGCACCATGGACAAGAAACTCTACATCTCCGACGTGACCCTGCGTGACGGCAGCCACGCCATCCGCCACCAGTACAGCGTCGAACAAGCCAAGCAAATCGCCAAGGCCCTGGACGACGCCAAGGTCGACTCGATTGAAGTCGCCCACGGCGACGGCCTGCAGGGCGGCAGCTTCAACTACGGCTTCGGTGCCCACGCCGACGTCGAGTGGATCGAAGCCGTGGCCAGCGTGGTCAAACACGCCAAGATCGCCACTCTGCTGCTGCCCGGCATCGGCACCGTGCACGACCTGAAGGCCGCTTACGACGCCGGTGCCCGCATCGTGCGCGTGGCGACCCACTGCACCGAAGCCGACATCTCCAGGCAGCACATCGAGTACGCCCGCCACCTGGGCATGGACGCCGTCGGCTTCCTGATGATGAGCCACATGCAGACCCCCAAGGGCCTGGCCGGACAGGCCAAGCTCATGGAAAGCTACGGCGCCACCGTCTGCTACGTGGTGGACTCCGGCGGCGCGTTGAGCATGAACGACGTGCGCGACCGCTTCCGCGCCTTCAAGGATGTGCTCAAGCCCGAAACCCAGACCGGCATTCACGCCCACCACAACCTGAGCTTGGGCGTGGCCAACAGCATCGTGGCCGTCGAAGAAGGCTGCGAACGCATCGACGCCAGCCTGGCAGGCATGGGTGCCGGCGCCGGTAACGCCCCGCTGGAAGTGTTCATCGCCGCGGCCGACCGCATGGGCTGGAACCACGGCACCGACCTGTACAAGCTCATGGACGCCGCTGACGACATCGTGCGTCCGCTGCAAGACCGCCCGGTGCGCGTGGACCGCGAAACCCTGGCGCTGGGCTACGCCGGCGTGTACTCCAGCTTCCTGCGCCACTCCGAAGTGGCGGCCAAGAAGTACGGCCTGAAGGCCGTCGACATACTGGTTGAGCTGGGCAAGCGCCGCATGGTCGGCGGCCAGGAGGACATGATCGTGGACGTGGCGCTGGACCTGCTCAAGGCCCAGGAGCATGAACGCATGCATGCGGGTTCTGGTGCAAATAGCGGGCGCCAATCGGTGATGCTGGAGAGCTGGACGAGCTGAGGGTCGGGCAGGCAAGACCGCGGACTTCAGGCTCAGCGCCAAGCGAGATGTCGCTGCGGCCAAGGCCTTCTTCAAGAACGCGATCAAGAGCCCGGGCCGTGCACCGCAGACTCGCAAGGGCCAGTTCAGCCTCACCAACGTAAGCCGCAAAGACGCCACTGCGCCCGCCGCTTGGAATGCCATGCTTTGAACTTGATGAAGTGACCAACGAGCTGGCTGCTTTTCGCTCGCACCATCAATTGCACCAGAGCCCCCGCGCCCACGTGGCGGGCGCGGGAATGACGTTAGGGTTGGCTGTCAGGCCGCGTCCGCCTGCAGGTAAGCGAGCAGGTTGCCCTTCATCTCGTCGAGCGTCACGGCGGCGCTCTCGAGCTTCTCGTCGGTCAGGCCGGCAAGGATCTGTTCGTTCATGCGATGGCTGACCTTGCGCATGCGGACGATCAATTGCTTGCTTTTGGGCTCGAGGAAGATGCGGTTGACGCGGCGGTCGCTGGCGTCGGGCTCGCGCCGCACCAGGCCCGACTTCTCGAGCCGGTCGATCAAGCCGCCCACCGCTACCTTGCCGAGGTCGAGCTCCTCGGCCAGCTGGGACTGCGTCATGCCGTCCTCGCGCGAGAGATAGGCCAGCACCCACCACTGCGATCGCGTCACGTTCAGCGGCTTCAGGCAACGGTCGAAGGCGCTGCGGCGCAGCCGCGACACATCGTGAATCAGGAAACCGAGCCGGAGCTCCCAATCGGTGGTGTGTGTCTCTGGTGCCATGACCATTCTCTGGCCGCAGGGGCCGGTTTGTTACTATAAGGTAGTATACATTCTATCTACGCCGGGTCCCAGGTAAAGATGTCGCCAGACCGGTCCAACCCGTAGAAATCGGCGCGCAGCATCGGGCAGCGCGGTATCCAGCACGCCCTCGGGCGTCCAGCCTTCGCCGCGGTGTGCGCTGCGGATCGGCCGCGGCTGGCTGAAAAGGAAGATCTCGTTGTTGCGCACACCAAAGATCTGCCCGGTCACATCACGCGCGCCATCAGCGCACAACGCCACGACAAAGGGAGCAACACGCTCCGGGTCTGTCGCAATAAGGGCGTGAGGTTTAGCGAAGCCGCGCACTTGCTGGCCGATCAGAAGGCCAGGGAGTAGAACTGGCTGGCTGCGGACGAAGCTTGGTCCCCGGGGCAGTCGAGCTGCCCCTTGCGGATCATGTGGATCGTCTCGACGCCCGCGATGAGGCTGCGCGCGCATCTTCTCAACACATACCTGCAATCCCTTGATGGATGACTTTTCCACGGTCGCTCACCACCACGCCTTTTGAACGCAGCAGCACCGGGCGGTTTGAAGCCTGCTCCCGCAAGCCGGCTTCGGGAGGCCTACTCCCATCTTCAGTACAGCACCACAAGCTTTCGCTTGTGTTCGTGACACACTCTCGTCCATCCGCCAGCTCGTGCCTACCGGGCGTTTGCGCCGCCGAAACACCTCCGCGAGCACAGGCAAGATCTTGATCGCCCAGCGGTGCACGGTGGCGTGATCGACGAACACGCCACGCTCGGCCATCATCTCCTCGATGTTGCGAAAGCTCAGCGGGTACGCGACATACCAACGCACGCACACCAGCATCACCTCCAGCGGGTAGTGCATCCGCTTGATCACCTTGCGAAGTGCCTCGATCATCGCCTTCGCCCCTGTCGTCACTCCTGCCAAGCTTACCAGCACCGGCTTATTACGACAGAACCAAGACCGCTCAGGAGCCCCGCTTGTTGTGCACGAGCTTTTGCACTCGACGCTGGATTTCTTCTAGCGTGACCAGGGAATTGACCGCCACCGACCGGGTGCGCTCCCAGGTGAGCGCCTCCGCGAACGGCACCCGGGACTCCTCGTCCAGCAGCTGCTTGTACAGCACCAGGTGTTCCGGCTGGGCTTGGAGCATTTCAGCGGCCAGCGCCTGCGCACGTGGCATCAGCTGGGCATGCTCGACCACCTGGTTCACAAAGCCCCATTGCGCGGCTTCCTGCGCGGTGAAGAACCGTCCTGTCAGGGCCAGTTCCTTGGCGCGGTGCACGCCGACCCGCTGGATCATCCGGGCCGATCCGCCCCAGCCGGGCAACAAACCGACCCGTACGTGGGTATCGGCAAAGCGCGCCTGATCCGAGGCGACGATGACGTCGCAGGCCAGCACGATCTCGACACCGCCGGTGACGGCCAGTCCGTTGACGGCGGCGATGATTGGCCCAGAAAACTGGCGCAAGGACGCGACCGCATCCCAACGGTAGGCGGCCGCCGCGGGATCGGAAGTCGCGCTCCACTCGTCCAGGTCCAGACCAGCCGTGAAGGCCTTGCCGGTACCCGTCAGGATCAAGACATGGACGCTGTCATCCGCCTCGAGCGACTGGACGGCATCGTCCAGCTCGCGCCGCAGCTCGATGGATAGCGTGTTTAGCTTGTGCGGGCGGTTGAACGCCACGGTCGCCCACCCCCGGCCGGAGCGCTCGACGGTCAGGCAGTTGTAACTGGACGGCATGCGTCGTACCCCGGTTCAGCGACCCTGGAAGAACGGCTTGCGCTTCTCGACCATGGCGGCAATACCCTCCTGGGCGTCCTGAGTGCCCGCCACGCGTGCCAGCGTCAACGCCTCGTCTTCAAGCAATGCCTCCATCTGGATCGCACTGGCGCGATGGAACAGACGCTTGACTTCGCCGTACGCCACGGTGGGGCCGACCGCGAGCTTGCGGGCAAGTGCCAGCGCTTCACTGGACAACGACTCATCGGAAACCACCTTGTCGACCAGTCCGGCCTGCCGGGCCTCCTCGCTCGATAGCACCTCCGCCAGCATGACGAAACGCTTCGCGCGCGCCGCGCCCATGCGTGCGGTCAGGGTCACCGTGGTTCCCGAGTCGCAACTGAAACCGATCTGGGAGAAAGCCGACCCGATCTTGGTCGATTGGCCCGCCACCACCACGTCGGCGCCGGCCAGCAAGGCAACGGCACCCCCCATGGCAAACCCTTGCACCTCGGCGACGATGGGAACCGGCAACTGCCAGGCGCGCTGCAGGCCCATGTGCAGGTCGGCCGTCCAGCTGCGCACAATGGGTGCGAGGCTGGCCCGCTGCGGGTAGAAGGTCTTGAGGTCGCCGCCAAAACTGAAGTTGGCGCCATCGGCCCGCAACAGCACCGCCCTCAGGCCCTCGGTCTCCCACAGCTGCAGGAAGACATCCTTCATGCCCTTAACGAAGGCGCCGTCGAACGGGTTGCCCCGGGCCGGCTGTGACAGGGTCACGGTGGCCAGCCCATCTTGGATCTCGATGCGGACGGCAGTCGAATCGTTCATGTCTTGTCTCCTTGTTTATGGCTAAGTGAATGCCCTATGGCGGATCTGCTTCTAGTATAGTATCGTATGGTACGCTACAGCAAGATATGATTGCGATTTCTTTCAGGAGGCAAACATGCTGACGGCACAAGACGACCTGATCGGTCACCAGCTACCGACCACATTTGACCAAATCGACAACAGTGACCCCGCCTGGATGGAGCGGCTGTGGTACACCGGGCACCCGATCGGCACGCTCGATATCATCTTCGACATCGGTCTGGGTTACCACCCCAACCGCAACGTGATGGACGCCTTTGCCGGCGTGGCCGTGGACGGCAAGCAGTGGAACTTCCGTGTCTCGCGGCAATTGCGCCCCGACCCCCTGACGACCACGGTAGGCCCTTTGGAGATCACGGTGCTGGAAGGCCTGAAGCGCCACCGCCTGGTGCTGGGCCCCAACGAGTCTGGCATCCAGTTCGACATCGAGTTCCACGGCGCGCTGAACCCGCACGAGGAATCGCCGCACCTGCGCCGCCGTGACGGCCGCGTCACGGAAAACATGGCCCGTGGCCAGCAAATGGGCCGCTACAGCGGCTGGCTGGAATTCGACGGTCGGCGCATCACCCTGGACCAGGACAAGTGGTACGGCCAGCGCGACCACTCCTGGGGCGTCCGTGCCGAAATGCGCACCGACGAGACCACGCCGCCGCAGACGTTCTACCCGGCCTTCCTGTACGCCTGGACCACGGCACAGTTCAAGGACCGTGGCCTGGTCATCTTCTTCAAGGAACGCGCGCCGGGCAACAAGATCTACCTGTCGGGCGAAGAGGTTTTCACCCTGGGCAGCAAGATCAGCAGCCGCAACCAGCTGGTCGATGTCAGGCACGAAATGGTCTGGAAAGACGACCCTCTCGGTCAATCCCTGGACTCGGCCCTGTTGCACCTGGAATTTGCCGACGGCCGCAAAAAGACCGTCTCGGTGCGCACCCTGCCGGTCAAGTACTTCCTCAAGGGCGGCTTGTACGGCGGGCTCGACGGTTGGTTCCAGGGCGACGTCAAGGGCAAGTTCTATTCCGAGCACGACCAGTGGGACCTTACCGACCCGGCCGTGCGCAAAAAGGTGCGCACCCTGGCCGACCAGATCATCGAGGTCCGCGACGGCGATGAAGTCGGCTACGGGATCATCGAATACGGGGTCGGCAAGGGCTTCCCCATGTACGAAACGGTCCAAGAACACCCACCCATTTGACACAAGAACAATATCAGTAGGAGAGCACCACCATGGCCGACCTGTCCGCCGAGTACAAAGCCCTTGCCGACTACCGCCCAGTGAACAAAGTGCGCTTCGTCACTGCAGCGGCCCTTTTCGACGGCCATGACGCCGCAATCAACATCATGCGGCGCATCTTGATGAACATGGGTGCCGAGGTCATTCACCTCGGGCACAATCGCTCAGTCGACGAAGTCGTCACCGCTGCACTGCAGGAGGATGCGCAGGGCATCGCGATCAGTTCCTACCAGGGCGGTCACAACGAATACTTCAAGTACATGGTGGACCTGCTCAGGTCGCGCGGCGGGGAGCACATCCATGTTTTCGGCGGTGGTGGCGGTGTGATCGTGCCGTCTGAGATTCGGGATTTGCAGGCCTACGGCGTCGCACGGATCTTCAGCCCGGAGGATGGACAGCGCATGGGTCTCGCCGGAATGATCGGCGAGATGGTCATGCGCTGCGACACTGACCTGTCGGTCTACGCGCCGAAAGCGCTCGACACGATTGTTGGTCACGACGAATCGGCGTGGCGCGCTCTGTCCCAGCTCATCACCGCACTGGAAAACGGCAAAGCCGGCGCCAAGGTGTTGAAGGCACTTCATGAAAAGGCCAAGGACTCCAACGTGCCAGTGCTGGGCGTCACCGGTACCGGTGGTGCAGGCAAGTCAAGCCTGACGGATGAATTGATCCGACGCCTTCGTCTCGACCAAGACGACGACTTGCGTATTGCGGTCATCAGCATCGACCCATCGCGCCGCAAGAGCGGCGGTGCATTGCTGGGTGACCGCATTCGCATGAACGCAATCGGTCCTTGGCGACAGGGTCAGCGGGTGTTCGTGCGCAGCCTTGCCACGCGCGACACCGGCACCGAGGTCAGTGCGGCGCTACCTGACGTACTGTTGGCCGCCAAAGTCGCCGGATTCGATCTTATCGTCGTCGAGACGCCGGGCATTGGCCAGGGCGACGCGGCGATCGTACCGTTGGTGAACGTGCCGATGTATGTCATGACACCGGAATTCGGTGCCGCCAGCCAGCTCGAGAAGATCGACATGCTGGACTTTGCCGAGTTTGTAGCGATCAACAAGTTCGACCGCAAAGGCGGGGCCGACGCGCTCCGCGATGTGGCCAAACAAGTACAACGCAATCGCGGCGATTTCAAAGTGATGCCGGATCAGATGCCGGTGTACGGCACGATCGCCAGCCGATTTAACGATGACGGCGTAACGGCTCTCTACCAGGCACTGAAGGCTCGTCTGGCTGAGCTGGGCCTGCGCGTTTCGAAGCAGCGACTGCCGCTCGTCACCACCCGCCACAGCACGCATCAGGTTCCCCTTGTGCCAGGTGCACGGGTTCGCTACCTCGCGGAAATCGCAGACACCGTCCGTGGCTACAAGCGCCGCACACGTGCGCAGGCGACTCTGGCGCGCGAAGTGCAGCAACTGCGTGCGGCGCAGCGTATGGCGTTAGCCGCTCACCCCGACGCAGCTGCGACCACCGAAGTGCTTGAACCGTTGGCGCAAGAGCGCGAGGCGAGGCTCGACACGGCCGCGCGCAAGCTGCTGGCCATGTGGCCTGAGATGCAGAAGGCCTATTCGGGAGACGAATATGTGGTGAAGATCCGAGACAAGGAGATTCGGACTACCCTTGTCTACACCTCCCTGTCCGGCAGCAAGATTCGCAAAGTCGCACTGCCGCAGTACGAGGACCACGGCGAACTCCTGAAGTGGTTGATGCTTGACAACGTGCCAGGCTCATTCCCGTTCACCGCCGGAACTTTCGCGTTCAAGCGCGAAGGTGAAGATCCAACCCGCATGTTCGCCGGCGAGGGCGATGCATTTCGTACCAACAAGCGGTTCAAGCTGGTATCCGAGGGGATGCCGGCCAAGCGCCTTTCGACGGCGTTCGACTCTGTCACGCTGTATGGCAACGACCCAGCAGTGCGCCCCGACATCTACGGCAAGGTCGGCAACTCCGGTGTGAGCATCGCCACACTTGACGACATGAAGGTGCTGTATTCGGGCTTCGACCTGTGCAGCCCGAACACCTCGGTCAGCATGACGATCAACGGCCCCGCACCCACGATCCTCGCCATGTTCATGAACACGGCGATCGACCAGCAGCTCGAAAAGTTCAAGAGTGAGAACGGTCGCGATCCAACCGACGACGAAAGTCAAAAGATCCGCGAATGGGCGCAGGCGAACGTGCGCGGTACGGTGCAGGCCGACATCCTCAAGGAAGACCAGGGCCAGAACACCTGCATCTTCTCGACCGAGTTCAGCCTGAAGGTGATGGGCGACATCGCCGAGTACTTCGTGCACCACCAGGTGCGCAACTTCTACTCGGTGAGCATCTCGGGCTATCACATCGCCGAAGCCGGGGCGAACCCGATCTCGCAGCTTGCCTTCACGTTGAGCAACGGCTTCACCTTCGTCGAAGCCTACTTGGCGCGCGGCATGCACATCGATGATTTCGCTCCCAACCTGAGCTTCTTCTTCAGCAACGGCATGGACCCGGAATACACCGTGCTCGGCCGCGTGGCTCGGCGCATCTGGGCGGTGGCCATGCGCGACAAGTACGGCGCCAACGAGCGCAGCCAAAAGCTCAAGTACCACGTGCAGACATCGGGCCGGTCACTGCACGCGCAGGAGATCCAGTTCAACGACATCCGCACCACGCTGCAGGCGCTGATTGCCATCTACGACAACTGCAACAGCCTGCACACCAACGCGTTCGACGAGGCCATCACCACGCCGACCGAGGCCAGCGTGCGCCGAGCGATGGCGATCCAGCTCATCTTGGTCAAGGAGCAGGGGCTCGCGAAGTGCGAGAACCCGATGCAGGGCAGCCACGTCGCCCTCGAGCTGACCGAGCTGGTCGAGGAGGCGGTGCTCGAGGAGTTCCTGCGCATCGACGAGCGCGGCGGCGTGCTGGGCGCGATGGAGCGCCAGTACCAGCGCGGCAAGATCCAGGACGAGAGCCTCAAGT
>JBOHHM010000027.1:0-4935 GCA_050725495.1 Burkholderiaceae bacterium
GCCGGGTCATGTCGTTGTCGTCGCCGCGGCGCAGCGTGCCGTAGACGAACACGTGGCGCGGGGAGGCGGCCGGTGCAGAGTTCCGAGAAGTGTCATGGGGCATGATTCGGCGTTCAGAAAATTGTGATCCCAAGCCGCTATTTTGTAGCGCTGCGAAAAATCGCCCTCGACGCTAATCCCTCGCATTGTTCAGGATGAAATGCCGCGCGTCTGTAGAAGTCATCTACCCCACCGGCCCCTTGCTTTCTTTGACTGCTAGCCCAGCGCACGGGCGCTGACCACGATGCCATCTTCATCGGCATAGAGCCAGTCGCCAGGGCGCACCCAGACGCCCTGGATCTGCACCGCCACGTCGCGCTGGCCTTCGTTGCGCTTCTCGGTCGGCAAGGGCATGGACGCCAGGGCGCGGATGCCCACCTGGTGCGCGGCAAGTTCGGCCACGTCGCGCACACAGCCATCGATCACCACGCCGGCCCAGCCGTTTTTGGCGGCCGCCGCCCCGAGGTTGCCGCCCAGCAGCGCACGGCGCAGCGAGGCGCCGCCGTCGACCACCAGCACCCGACCCTCGCCGGGGGAGTCGACAGCCGCCTTGACCAGCGAGTTGTCCTCAAAGCATTTGACGGTGACCACCGGCCCGCAGAACTTGGCGCGAGCACCGAAGTCGCGGAACACGGGCGGCAGCACGCGGAACTCGCCCGAGGCATCGTTCTTGTAGGCGTCGCACCAGTCGCAGGTGCTGAACTGAGTGGAAGGGGCAGGGTTCATTTTCCGGTGACTTTCCTGATGGCGGGTTTGATGTTCTCCCGGCGCGCCGGCAGCACCACGGCGTTTTCGCGCGGCGCGTTGAGCACGATGGAGGTCGAGGTTTCGGTGAGGATACAAAACTTCGTGACCACCGCGTCCAGATGGGCCACGTCGATCACCGCGATCTCCAGCACCCAGCTGTCTTCCCCCGTCACGTTGTAGGCATTGAGCACTTCGGGCGTCTGCTCGATGAGCTTGACCACGCGCGCGTACTCGGCCCGCGCCACGCGGATGATGGCGCGTATGCCATAGCCCAGGCGCTGGTAGTCGACCTCGGCCCGGTAGCCCCGGATCACGCCGCTCAACTCCAGCTTGCGCACGCGCTCGGTGACGGCCGGCTGGCTCAGGTGCACGCGCCGGCCGAGTTCGGCCATGGGCAGGCGGGCGTCGCGCTGCAGTTCGGCCAGGATGCGGCTGTCGTAGGCATCGAATTCTGAAACTTCTGTCATTAGGTATTTCAAGCTTTAAAATAAAGGCTGGTAAGCCTTATCGCCTTGAATCATGCATGGTTTTCGCGCAAGTGGCAACTTACCATGCCTGCATGAACGCCGTCCCGCTCGCCTCCACCAGGCCCCTGGGCCCGCCGCTGCTCGTGCCAGCCCTGCTGGCCTGCTACCTGATTTGGGGCTGCACCTACCTCGCGATCCGCGTCGCGCTGCCAGGCTTTGCGCCGTTCTTCCAGATGGGCAGCCGCTTTCTGACGGCGGGCCTGCAGCTGATGCTCTGGGTCGTCGCGCGGGGCCACGCCCTGCCGACCCGCCGCGAATGGCGCAACGCATGGGTGATAGGCGCGCTGATGCTGGGCGGTGGCATGGGTCTGACGGCCAACGCTTCGGCGCACATCGGCTCCGGCCTGGTCGCCACCTTCGTGGCCGCGGTGCCCATGATGGTGAGCGCCTGGGGGCGGCTGTGGGGCCAGCGTCCCACCCGACTGGAACTGCTGGGCATGGTCGTGGGCCTGGCCGGCGTATTGCTGCTGGTGCAGGGCAGCAGCTTTGCCGCAGCGCCGCAGGGCATGGCCTGCATGGTGGGCGCGACTGTGCTGTGGTCGCTGGGCTCGGTGCTGTCCACCGCCAAGTCGGCGCAGGAGAAATTCAAGCTGCCTCTGGCAGCGGGCCCGGCGGGCTTTGCCAGCGAGATGCTGTGCGGCGGCGCGGTGCTGATGCTGATCTCGCTGGCGCTGGGCGAGCCGGTTCCGTTTTCCACCGGCGGTCCGCCGCCAACGCAGGCGCTGGCGGCCTGGCTCTATCTGGTGGTGTTTGGCTCGCTGATCGCCTTCAGCGCCTACCTCTACCTGCTGGCCCATGCATCGGCCGCGCTGGCCACCAGCTACGCCTTTGTGAACCCGGTGATTGCCCTGTTCCTGGGGGTGGTGGCGGCCGGCGAAGTCGTCACCGCCGCCGAATGGATTTCCTGCGGCGTGGTCCTGCTCGGCGTGGTTCTGATCTTCAGAGGGAAAACCGCTTGAAAACGGCGCATGAAAAAACAACAGGCCCGAGTGAAAAAAGTGCTTTTTCACTTGGAAACGCGTTTCTTCTCCAGTAGCATGCGCATACCAGTGAACAAGCAGTACTTCACTGGCGGTTAATCAACTTCTAGAAGGAAATTCAATCATGGCAACTGCAAAGAAAGCTCCGGCTAAAAAAGCGCCTGCAAAAAAGGTCGCGCCGGCAAAGAAAGCTGCACCTGCAAAGAAAGCAGCAGCACCGGCCAAGAAAGTAGCCGTCAAGGCCCCGGCCAAGAAGGCAGCACCGGCCAAAAAAGCCGCGCCCGCCAAGAAAGCCGCTCCGGCCAAAAAGGTAGCAGCGAAGAAGGCGCCCGCCAAAAAGCGCACGCCCAACGCCGCGTTCATGAAGGCCCTGACGCCCAGCGCCGCCTTGGCCGCCGTGGTGGGTGCGACCCCGCTGCCGCGTACCGAAGTGGTCAGCAAGCTGTGGACCTACATCAAGAAAAACAGCCTGCAGGACAAGGTCAACAAGCGCATGATCAACGCCGATGCCAAGCTGAAGGAAATCTTCGGCAAGGCCCAGGTGTCGATGTTCGAGATGGCTGGCCTGATCGGCAAGCACGTCAAGTAATCAGGCCTCGCGCTGATTCAAAAGGCCGGTTCAGACCGGCCTTTTTTCTTGCTTTCTTGAGTCAAAACGGGCCCAAGCCCCCATGCAGCGGGCGTGAAGCGCTATTGTTTTTGTAGCGACGCCTGCGTGATGCCGGCCAGCGTGCCACGCGTGGTGATCACCTCGGGATCCAGCATCACCTCGATCAGCGTGCCTTCGCTGCGCGCCAGCGCCGCGATCAGCTCGGGCTCGAACTCGACCGTGCGCGTGATGCGCACGCCCGCATAGCCGTAGGCGCGCGCCAGCGCCGCGAAGTCGGGGTTCATCAGCTGCGAGCCGCTCACATGCGTGGGGTACTCGCGCTCCTGATGCATGCGGATGGTGCCGTACATGCCGTTGTTGAGCAGCACGACGATGGTCTTGGCGCCGTGCTGCACGGCCGTGGCCAGCTCCTGGCCATTCATCAGGAAGTCGCCGTCACCGGCCATCGTGAAGGCCACGCGGCCGGTCGTGATGGCCGCCGCAATGCCCGCGGGCACGCCATAGCCCATGGCGCCCACGGTGGGCGCCAGCTGGGTCTTGCAGCCCTTGGCCAGGCCGTGGTGACGGAAGAAGCGGTGGACCCAGCTCGCGAAGTTGCCGGCGCCATTGGTCAGCACGGCATCGGCGGGCAGGTGCTTTTGCAGCGCGGCCACGATGGCGGGCATGTCAATGTCGCCCGGCAACGGCTGCGGTTCCAGATTGGCCAGATAGTCGGCGTGGCAGGCCTGCGTCCAGGCGTCCCAGGGCAGCACGGGCGGCGCCGTCAGCACCTCCAGGCTGCGGGCCGCGGCATTCATGGTCGCGTTGATGGCCAGATCGGCCTGGTACACGCGGTTCAGTTCCTCGGCGCTGGCGTGGATGTGGACCAGTTTCTGCTTCGGACGCGGCGCCTCGATCAGCGTGTAGCCGCCCGTGGTGGCCTCGCCCAGCCGCGGGCCCAGCGCGAGGATCAAATCGCTTTGCTGGATGCGCGCGGCCAGCCGCGGGCTGATGCCCAGGCCCATGTCGCCGGCGTACAGCGGGTGGTGGTTGTCGAACGTGTCCTGAAAGCGAAAGGCGTTGGCCACCGGAAGCTTCCAGTTTTCGGCGAAGCGCTGCAGCGCCTGGGCAGCCTGCACGGTCCAGCCGCCGCCACCGGCAATGACCAGCGGCCGCTCTGATTTCAATAGCAACTCGCGCAGGCTGCGCAAGGCCCCAGGGTCGCTCCAGGCTTCAACCGGTGCGACGCGGGGCAGCGGCTCGGCGTCCACCGCGTGCGTCAGCATGTCTTCGGGCAGCACCAGCACCACCGGGCCGGGACGCCCGTTCATCGCGGTAGCAAAAGCGCGCGCCACATACTCGGGGATGCGCCGGGCCTCGTCGATGCGCTCGACCCGCTTGGCCAGCGGACCGAAAAAGCTCAGGTAATTGACCTCCTGAAACGCTTCGCGGTCGCGGCAGTCGCTGGCCACATCGCCGACGAACAGCACCATGGGCGTGGAGTCCTGGAACGCAGTGTGCACGCCGATCGAGGCGTTGGTGGCGCCGGGGCCGCGCGTGACAAAGCACACGCCCGGTCGCCCAGTCAGCTTGCCGTGGGCCTCGGCCATGAAGGCCGCGCCGCCCTCCTGGCGGCAGGTGATGAAGCGGATGTGGTCCTGGTGGGCGTGAAAGCCGTCGAGCACCGCCAGATAGCTTTCACCGGGCACGCCGAACGCATGCGTGACGCCCTGGGCCAGAAGGCATTGAACAAGAAGATGGCCTGCAAGTTGGTTCATGCGGGCATTGTGCCCTGACGCACTTGCCAACGAACAGGCTAGCGCTGCCCTTTACCCATAATTGATCGAACCGAGACTGTCCTTGCCGAGAGCGAAGCCCTCGCACAGGGTCATCAGCTGCGCCTGTCCGCGCCAGATGACTTCGTGGCCAGGCGGGGGATCTTTGCGGCGGCCGATATAGCCGCCCAATCGAGCGACGAGGCGAACGGCAGCACCCAGAGTCTTGGGTGCGGCTAATCGTTTTTTTTCGCGTAGGCGGCGAGCACTTCGATTTC
>JBOHHM010000028.1:0-4387 GCA_050725495.1 Burkholderiaceae bacterium
GTACCGGCCATGATCGCCGGCGGCGTCGAGAGCATCTCGCAGATCCGCACGCGCAGCGCCACCGAAAGCGGCGACAGCGGCATCGACCCCTGGATCGCCGAACACAAGCCCGAGCTCTATCTCTCGATGATCGAAACCGCCGACATCGTGGCGCAGCGCTACGGTATCGGGCGCGAGGCGCAGGATCGCTTCTCGGCCGAGAGCCAGCGCAAGACGGAAGAAGCGCAGATCGCCGGCCGCTACCGCGACGAGATCGTCGCCTGCACCACGACCATGGCCGTGACCGACAAGGAAACCAAGGCCGTGAACCAGCGCGAGGTCACGGTGGACGCCGACAACTGCAACCGGCGCGGCACGACCTACGAAGGGCTGGCCAAGTTGGAGCCGGTGATGGGCGCGGGCAAGTTCGTCACGGCCGGCAATGCCTCTCAGCTGTCCGACGGCGCCTCGGCCTGCGTGATGATGGAAGCGCAGGAGGCGGCCCGTCTTGGCATCCAGCCGCTGGGCGCTTTCCGCGGCCTCGCGGTGGCCGGCTGCGAGCCCGACGAAATGGGCATTGGCCCGGTGTTCGCCGTGCCCAAGCTGCTGGCGCGCCATGGGCTGAAGGTCGACGACATAGCCCTGTGGGAACTCAACGAAGCCTTTGCCTCGCAGGCGATCTACTGCCAGCAGCGCCTGGGCATTCCCGACGAGCGCCTGAACGTGAACGGCGGCGCGATCTCGATTGGCCACCCGTTCGGCATGACCGGCGCGCGCCTCGCAGGGCATGTGCTGATCGAAGGCCGGCGGCGCGGCGCGAAATACGCCGTCGTGACCATGTGCATCGCCGGTGGCATGGGTGCGGCCGGCCTGTTTGAGATTTACTGAGACCTTGCGGGACAGACCCGGAAATTGCACAGCAACTTTTGCCCTGTCCTCAACTTCACTGAGACCTTGCGGGACAGACCAAGAAATTGCGCAGCAACTTTTGCCCTGTCGTCAACTTTACTGAGACCTTGCGGGACAGACCAAGAAATTGCATAGCAATTTTTGCTCTGTCCTCAACTAGAGACGACATGGATCTGAACTTCACCCCCGAAGAACAAGCCTTCCGCGCCGAGGTGCTGGGCTTTCTGAAGGACAAACTCCCGCAGCGCCTGTCGGCCAAGGTCAAGCGCGGCCTGCGCCTGACCCGTGCCGACATGGCCGAGTGGCATTCCATCCTGAACGAGCGCGGCTGGCTCGCCAACCACTGGCCCGAGCGCTACGGCGGCCCGGGCTGGGGCGCGGTGCAGAAATTCATTTTCGAGAACGAATGCGCGCTGGCCGGTGCGCCGCGCATCGTGCCGTTTGGCGTCAACATGCTGGGCCCGGTGCTCATCAAGTACGGCAGCGAGGCGCAGAAGCGCTACTGGCTGCCGCGCATCCTCGACGGCTCGGACTGGTGGTGCCAGGGCTATTCGGAGCCGGGCGCGGGCTCGGACCTGGCCTCGGTCAAGACCACGGCGGTCCGCGAGGGCGAGCACTACATCGTCAACGGCCAGAAGACCTGGACCACGCTGGGCCAGCACGCCAACATGATCTTCTGCCTGGTGCGCACCGACCGTGATGCGCCCAAGCAGGCGGGCATCAGCTTCCTGCTGATCGACATGAACACGCCCGGCGTGCAAGTACGCCCCATCATCACGCTCGACGGCGAACACGAGGTCAACGAGGTGTTCTTCACCGATGTGCGCGTGCCGGTGGAGAATCTGGTCGGCGAGGAAAACAGGGGCTGGACCTACGCCAAGTACCTGCTGACCTACGAGCGCACCAACATCGCAGGCGTCGGCTTTTCGGTCGCGGCGCTGCAGCGGCTGCAGAAGATCGCAGCCCAACAGCAGCGCAACGGAAGACCGCTGGCCGAAGACCCGATGTTTGCCGCCCGCATGGCCAAGGTCGAGATCGAGCTGGAAAACATGTTGACCACCAACCTGCGCGTGATCGCGGCCGTGGCCGGTGGCGGTGTGCCGGGCGCCGAGAGCTCGATGCTGAAGATCCGCGGCACCGAGATCCGGCAGGAGATCTCCTCGCTCGCGCGTCGCGCCATGGGGCCCTATGCCCAGCCTTTCATTGAAGAGGCGTTGCACGAGGGCTATGAGGGCGAGCCGGTGGGCCCGCCAGAGGCCGCGGGTGCTGCCTCGCTCTATTTCAACAACCGCAAGCTGTCGATCTTCGGCGGCTCCAACGAAATCCAGAAAAACATCATCTCCAAGATGATCCTGGGACTGTGAGGGTTTCGCCATGAATTTCGAACATACCGAAGACCGCCGCATGCTGGCGGACACGCTGAACCGATTTGTCGCCGAACAGTACAGCTTCGAGACGCGCGACCGCATCGCCCGCTCCGACGCGGGCTTCAGCCCCGAGCTCTGGAGCCGCTTTGCCGAGCTGGGCGTGATCGGCGCGCTGTTTGCTGAGGCCGACGGTGGTTTCGGCGGCGCGGGCTTCGACATCGCCGTGGTGTTCGAGAGCCTGGGCCGCGGCCTCGTGGTCGAGCCCTTTCTCGGCGCCTTGATGGTCGGCCGGGCGATCGCCGCTGTCGGCACCGACGCGCAGAAGGCTGCGCTGGCTGGCCTGATGGACGGCAGCACCGTCGTGGCGCTGGCGCATGACGAGCCTGGGTCACACTACGAGCTGTCGCGCGTGGCCACCCGCGCTACGCGCAGCGCGCACGGCTGGGTTCTGAATGGGGCCAAGGCCGTGGTGCAACAGGGTGAGCAGGCGGGCCTGTTCCTGGTCTCGGCCCGTACCGCGGGGGCCACTGATGCCGAAGGCGGCATCTCGCTTTTTCTCGTGCCGAAGGACGCCCCGGGTCTGCGTCTGCGCGGATACGGCAAGGTCGACGGCGGGCGCGCCGCCGAGCTGGTGCTCGATGGCGTGCAGCTGGGCGCGCAGGCGCTGCTTGGCGCCGAGGGCGCCGGCTTCGCCACCCTGGAGCTGGCCATCGGTCACGGCGTGCTGGCCCTGTGCGCCGAGGCGCTGGGCGCGATGGACGTCGCGAAGAGCCACACGCTCGAGTACCTGCGCACGCGCAAGCAATTCGGCGTGCCGATCGGAAGTTTCCAGGCCCTGCAGCACCGCATGGCCGACCTGCTGCTCGAGATCGAGCAGGCCCGCTCGGCCGTGATCAACGCCGCCGCCGCGCTCGATGCCGACCGCGTCACGCGCGAGCGGGCCCTCTCGGCCGCCAAGTTCAGCATCGGCCGCATTGGCACGCGGGTGGCCGAGGAAAGCATCCAGCTGCATGGCGGCATCGGCATGACCTGGGAGCTGCCGCTGGCCCACTACGCCAAGCGCCTGGTCATGATCGACCACCAGCTCGGCGACGAGGACCACCATCTGGCGCGCTTCATCGCGCTGGGCCGGAGCTGAGGCCATGACGAATGTGAACTCCGCGCTGCCGCTCGCGGGCGTGCGCGTGCTGGACCTGTCGCGCGTGCTGGCTGGCCCCTTGTGCGGCATGGTGCTCGGCGACTTCGGCGCCGAGGTGATCAAGGTCGAGCACCCGGGCCGCGGCGACGACACGCGCGACTGGGGCCTGCGCGTCGGCACGACCGAGACGGCCTATTTCAACAGCATGAACCGCAACAAGCGCTCCATCACGGTGGACCTGCAGACCCCCGATGGGCAGCAGATCGTGCTTGACCTCGCGAAACAGTGCGACGTGGTGCTGCAGAACTTCAAGTTCGGCGGCGCCGAGAAGCTGGGCTTGGGCTACGCGCAGGTCAAGGCGGTGAAGCCCGACATCATCTACTGCTCGATCTCGGGCTACGACCGCAGCGGCCCGGAAGCTGCGCGCCCGGGCTACGACCTGGTGGTGCAGGGCGAGGCCGGGCTGATGGCGCTCAACGGCGAGGCCGACCAGCCGCCGCTCAAGTTCGGCGTCGCGGCGGTGGACATGTTCACCGGCATGTACGCCGCACAGGCCGTGCTGGCGGCGCTGTTCGAGCGGCAGAAGACCGCGCGCGGCCGCCACATCGAGATGGCGCTGTTCGACTGCGGCCTCATGATCACGGCCTACTACGGTCTGGAAGCGCTGCTGATGCAGAAGGATCCGCCGCGCTACGGCAACGCCCATCCGTCCATCGTGCCTTATGGCGTGTTCGATGCCCAGGACGGCCCGCTGGTCATCACGGTCGGCAACAACGCCCAGTTCGAGCGCTTCTGCCGCGAGGTCATCGAGCGCCCCGACCTGGCCGAGGACCAGCGCTTCAAGACCAACCTGGGCCGCGGCGCGAACCGCGAGGCCCTGTTGCCCGAGCTCCTGCGCGAGCTGCGCGCGCGCCCGCGCGCGCTGTTGCTGGCGCGCCTGGCCGCCGCCGGCATTCCCTGCGGCGAGGTGCTGGGCCTGTACGAGGCGCTGACC
>JBOHHM010000029.1:0-10743 GCA_050725495.1 Burkholderiaceae bacterium
GATGAAGTCGTAGCGCGCATCAGCGACCGGCTCGGGCAGCAGCGCGAGCCGCTCGCGCACCACCTGCGCCGCCAGCTGTGCACGGGCCAGGGCGTTCGGCCCCGCATAGGAGATTTCGGCTTCGGCCAGCCAGCCGCCTTCGAAGCAGACGGTGGCCTTGAGCGTATCGGGCCGGCCATGGCCGCGCACGCCAACGACCCGCACGCGGTCGGGGCCGATTTCGTGGACCTGGGTCTCGCTGATGTCGGCCACCACGTCGGGCGTCAGGTAGGCCGCCGGGTCGTGGATTTCGTAGAGCAGCTGTTCCTTGACCGTGCGCTCGTCCACCCGCCCGCCGCTGTGCTCGGCCTTGGTGACCACGAACTCGCCGCTGGCCTGCATTTCGACGATAGGAAAACCGACCCGGGCCAGGTCGGGCACGTCCTTGATGCCGGGGTCGGCGAAGTAACCGCCACAGACCTGGGCGCCGCATTCGAGGATATGGCCGGCCATGGTGCCGCTGGCGAGCAAGTCCCAGTCGTCCTCGGCCCAGCCAAAGTGGGCCAGCATGGGGCCCAATGCCAGTGCCGGGTCGGCCACGCGGCCGGTCACGACGATCTGCGCGCCTGCGCGCAGGCACTCGGCGATCGCACTGGCCCCGAGGTAGACGTTGGCGCTCACCAAGGCGGTCCGGTCCAGCTGTGGGGGCAGCATGCTGTCCAGCGCCTCGGCGCTGAGGCTGCTCAGCAGGTCATCGCCTTCCACCATGCCAATGCGCAGCGGCCCCAGTCCGAGCGTGCGGGCCAGCTCTTGCAGCCGGTGCGCGGCGCCTTGCGGGTTGGCGGCACCGAAGTTGCCGATGATGGGAATGCCGTGGGCCACACAGCGCGCGAGCACCGGAGCGAGGAACTGCGCCAGCGTGGGCTCGTAGCCGCCTTCGGGGTCGCTTCGTTTTCTGAGCTGGGCCAAGGCCAGCGTGCGCTCGGCCAGGGTCTCAAACATCAGGGCCGCGGGCTGACCGCGCGCGATCAGGGTGTCCACCACCGGGCCGGCGGCGTCCCAGCGGTCGCCTGAAAAGCCCGCGCCACAGCCGATCAGCAGGGGGCGGGAGTCTTTGGAATGTGCCATGGTGCGATTGTTGGCGCCCAAGCATCATTTGTAAAATGGAAAAAATGACTTGATTCATCCATGAAATCAATCAATCTTTCGGTGCGCGACCTCGAAGCCTTCATCGCGCTGGCGCAAACCCAGCATTTCACGCGGGCCGCCGAGCGCTGCCACCTGTCGCAAAGCGCGTTCAGCCAGCGCATCCGGCGCCTGGAAGACGCCGCGGGCCTGCGGCTGTTCGAGCGTTCGACGCGGCAGGTCGCGCTGACGCCCGAGGGCGAGCTGTTTGCCGAGGAGGTGCGCCGCATCGAGCACGACATGCGCGCGGCTTTCGCCAACCTACAGGACCTGGCTCAGCGGCGCGTCGGCCGTGTCGCGGTCGCGGCCCTGCCCTCGGTCGCGGCGGTCTGGATGCCGCAGGTCATTGCCCGCTACCGGGTCCTGAACCCCTTGATCGAGGTCGAGCTGTTCGACACGCTGGCCTCCACCAGTCTGGCCATGCTGCGCGAAGGCCGGGTGGACCTGGCGATCACGGCCGGCGGCGACCTGCGCGAGTTCGAGACCCAGGTGCTGCGGCGCGAGCGTTACTTCTTCGTGTGCCGTGCCGATCACCCGCTGGCCGGCAAACGCTCGCTCAGCCTGGCGCAACTGGCGGGGCAGGAGATGATCCAGCTGGCGCGCAGCAGCAGCGTGCGCCAGCATCTCGAATCGCTGCCGGAGATCCAGGGGCTGCGCTCCAGCAGCCTGGAGGTCGAGCATCTGGCCACGCTCGCGGGCCTGGTGGCCCAGGGTCTGGGGGTGACGGTGGTGCCCGAACTCACGCTGTTTCACTTCGGGCGCGAAGGGCTGCGGGCCTGCCCGGTGCGCGATGCGTCCTTGCGCCGCCCCATCGTGCTGGCGCGGCGCAAGGGCAAGGCCTTGTCGGTCGCGGCCCAGGCCATGGTCGAGCTGATCGTCGAACGGGCCCGGCCGTCCCCGGGCTGAGCGCGGGGCGGGTTTAGGCCAACGTCAGGGCCACTTCGATATTGCCGCGCGTGGCGTTGGAGTAGGGGCACACCTGGTGGGCTGCATTGACCAGGTCCTGGGCCACTGCGCGGTCCAGGCCGGGCAGGCTGACCACCAGTTTGGCGGCGATGCCGAAGCCCTGCGGAATCGGGCCGATGTCCACGCTCGCATCGATGGCCGCATCGGCGGGAACGGCGACCTTTTTCAGGCCGGCCACATGCTTGAGCGCGCCCATGAAACAGGCCGAGTAACCGGCGGCAAACAGCTGCTCGGGATTGGTCGCGTTGCCCGCGCCGCCCATTTCCTTAGGGGGCGAGAGCTTGACGTCGAGCAGGCCGTCGCTGGAGACTGAGCGGCCGTCGCGCCCACCGGTGGTGTGGGCGTGGGCGGTGTAGAGCACTTTGTCGAGTTTGGTGGTCATGGTGGTTCCTTGGGGTGGTGCTTCCGGGATGGAAGCGGTTTGAAAAATCACGCCGTCAGGCGCTGGCGCAAAGCCTGCATCTGCTGCGTGAGAGAGATCAGTTCGGGAATCGAGCACTGGCTGGCGCTCAGAATGCAGCCTGGAATCTTCGCGGCGCGGGCCTTGAGCTTGCGGCCGGCAGCGGTCAGGCTGATGTGCACGCGCCGCTCGTCTTCCACGGCACGGATGCGGGCGATCAGGCCCGACGCCTCCATGCGCTTGAGCAGCGGCGTCAACGTGCCGGAATCAAGGTACAGGCGCTCGCCCAGCTCCGACACCATCAGCCCGTCGCGCTCCCACAGCACCAGCATCGCCAGGTACTGCGGGTAGGTCAGGCCCAGCTCGTCGAGCAGCGGCTTGTAGAGCTTGGTCATGGCCAGCGAGGTGGAGTACAGCGCAAAGCAGAGCTGGTTGTCCAGCAGTAGGGCCTGATCGGGGGTCAGTTTGGGCGTTGCCATGGCTGAATTATATCGCACAATTCAATTGCTCACAATTTAATTGATTGACGGGGCCGTCCATTGCCAAAGCCCCTCATGTACTAAGGCGCGCATGTCATCCTGAGCGAAGCGAAGGATCTGCGTGCTGGCTTGAGATTCTTCGCTGCGCTCAGAATGACAAGACCCGGGCGGGCTACCTGCCGCTGAATCGCGCTGGCCGCCGCTCGACGAAGGAGCGCACGCCTTCCGCGGCGTCTTCGCTGTTCGCGAGGCGCTTCTGCGTCTCGATGAACTCCTGCATCGCCGCCAGCGGCCCATGCTCGATCGCCTTGAGCACATTGAGCCGAGTCGCGACCACGGCCAGCGGCGCCTGGGCTGCGATGGTTTCGGCGATGCGGATCGCTTCGTCGAGCTCCTGTCCGGTGGGCACCACCTTCTGCACGAAGTTCAGTCGATAGGCCTCGGCGCTGCCGAACTCGTCGCCTGTGAGCAAATGCAGCAGGGCGTTGCCCAGGCCGGCGCGCTCGGCCATGCGCAAGGTCGCGCCGCCGGTGGCCATGATGCCGCGCTGTACCTCCATCTGCGAGAAGCGGCAGTTGTCGGCCGCCACCACGATGTCGGCGCCCAGCATCAGCTCGATGCCCACCGTGAAGCAGATGCCCTTGACGGCCACCACCATCGGCCTGGTGCGGCGGCGGTAGCCCGGCATGCCGAAATCGTGCGGCTCGACCAGCCCCTCGGGAATCGCCTTCTCGCCGCGCTTCATGAACTCGGCGACGGCCGGCAGATCGAGGCCGGCCGTGAAGTGGTCGCCGAAGGCATGGAGCACGCCCACGCGCAGCTCGGGATCGTCGTCGAGCAGGGTGTAGGCCTCGGCCAGTTCGCGGAACATGCGCGGCGTCCAGCCGTTGCGCTTGGCAGGGCGGTTGATGCCGATCAGCAGCAGCGGGCCGCGGCGCTCGGTGCTGATCGTGCCTTCTGGCGGTGGGCTGGTGGTCATGGCAGGCTCCTGAAAGTGGCCGATTCGGCGTGGGGGCCATGCTAAGGGCCGGCTTGGGACGCGCGCGAGCACCTGCGCGACAGCGCCCTGGATCAATAGCTGTAGACGCCGCGCCCGCTCTTGCGACCCAGTCGGCCGGCGGCCACCATTTCCTTGAGCAGCGGGCAGGGGCGGTATTTGGAGTCGCCGAACTCGTTGAGATACACCTCCATCACCGCCAGGCAGACGTCCAGGCCTATCATGTCGGCCAGCGCCAGCGGGCCGATCGGCTGGTTGCAGCCCAGCTTCATGCCGGCGTCGATGTCCTCCGCCGTCGCCAGGCCCTCGGCGAGCACGAAGAAGGCCTCGTTGATCATCGGCACGAGGATGCGGTTGACGACAAAGCCCGGCGCGTTCTTGACCGTGATCGGCGACTTGCCCAGCGCTTCAGCCAGCGCCTTGACGGCGTCGTGCGTCGCGTCGCTGGTCTGCAGGCCGCGGATGATTTCGACCAGCGCCATCATCGGCACGGGGTTGAAGAAGTGCATGCCGATGAAGCGGTCGGCGCGCGAGGTCGCGGCCGCCAGCTTGGTGATCGAGATCGACGAGGTGTTGGAGGCGATGATGACCTCGGGCGCCATCAGCGCATCGACCTGCTTGAGGATCTTGAGCTTGAGCTCGTAGTTCTCGGTGGCGGCTTCGATCACGAGCTGCGCGGCCCTCATGTCCTCATAGTTGGTCGAGCCCTTGATGCGCGCGAGCGCCGCGTCCTTCTCGGCGGCCGTGATCTTGTCCTTCTTGATCAGGCGCTCCAGGCTGCCCGCCACCGTGGCGATGCCCTTTTGCACCGCCGCATCGTTGATGTCGACCATGACCACGTTGATGCCCGAGACGGCGCAGGCCTGGGCAATGCCGTTGCCCATGGTGCCGGCGCCGATGATGCCTACGGTTTGGATCTGCATAGAGAGTGCTCCTCAATGTGAAATGTGCGGGGCCGATGGTAGCGGCAATCGCCGTGTGATGAGGTAAGGTAGGCGCAACAAGCGTTACCCGGCCTTCATGAGGGCGCCCCACAGGCGCAGGCAAAGCATGTTCGACTTCATCATCATCGGTGCCGGCTCCGCCGGCTGCGTGCTGGCGGCGCGGCTGAGCGAGGACCCGGCTATCAAGGTGGCCCTGCTCGAAGCGGGGCCAGCCGACAGCAGCGCGCTGATCCACTGCCCTGCCGGACTGGCCTTGCTGGCCAAGAGCGGCCAGGCCAACTGGGCCTTCCAGACCGTGCCGCAGCCCGGCCTCAATGGTCGCCGCGGCTACCAGCCGCGCGGCAAGGTGCTGGGCGGATCGAGCTCGATCAACGCCATGATCTACATGCGCGGCCACCGCAGCGACTACGACCACTGGGCGTCCGAGGGCAATGCGGGCTGGAGTTTTGACGAGGTCCTGCCCTACTTCAAGCGTGCCGAGCACAACGAGCGCGGTGCCGACGCCTGGCATGGCACGGGCGGGCCGCTCAATGTGATGGACTTGGCGCAACCGAACCGCTTTGCTCCGGTCTTTGTGGAGGCAGCCCTGCAGGCCGGCTACCCCGAGAACCGCGACTTCAACGGGGAAGAGCAGGAGGGCGTGGGCCTGTACCAGGTCACACACAAGAACGGCGAGCGTTTCAGCGCGGCCAAGGCCTACCTCACGCCGAACCTGGCGCGGCCCAATCTGCAGGTGATCACCGGGGCGCAGGCCACGCGCATCCTGATGCAGGGCCGGCGCGCGGTCGGCGTTGAATACCGCCAGGGCGGCGAACTCAAGCAACTCAAGGCCGCGCGCGAGCTGCTGCTGAGCGCCGGCGCCCTGCAGTCGCCGCAGCTGCTCATGCTCTCGGGCGTGGGCCCGGCAGCGCAGCTGCAGCAGCTGGGCATTGCGCCGGTCCACGACCTGCCCGGCGTGGGCCGCAACCTGCACGACCATGTGGACGTGGTGCAGGTGGTCAACGCGCCGCACCTCAAAGACCTGTTCGGCCTGTCACCTACGGGCCTGGTGCGCGTCCTGCGGGGCATCTATGAATGGCGCAGGTACCGCCGCGGCATGCTGACCACCAATTTCGCCGAGGCCGGCGGCTTCATCAGGAGCCAGGCCAGCGAGGCCATCCCCGATTTGCAGCTGCATTTCGTGATCGGCAAGCTGGTCGACCATGGCCGCAAGACGGTGGTCGGCCATGGCTATTCCTGCCATGTCTGCCTGCTGCGTCCGCAAAGCCGCGGCAGCCTGAGCCTGGCCAGCGCCGACCCGCTGGCCGCGCCGCTGATCGACCCGAACTTCCTGGGCGAACGCGACGATGTGGAGCGCCTGGTGCGGGGCTTCAAGCTGATGCGCCACATCCTGTCGCAGCCGGCGCTGGCCGGCTACCGCGGGCGCGAACTGCCCGCGTCGGCCGCGGCCCGCACGGCTGCGCAGATCGAGCGGTTCATCCGCGAGCGCGCCGACACGATCTACCACCCGGTCGGCACCTGTCGCATGGGCAGTGGCCCGATGGATGTGGTCGATGCCCAGCTGCGGGTGCGTGGCGTGCAGGGCCTGCGCGTGGTCGATGCCTCCATCATGCCGCGCGTGGTCAGCGGCAACACCAATGCGCCGACCATCATGATTGCCGAGAAGGCGGCCGACCTGATCAGGCGCGAAAGCGCTTGCGCGTGAGCGCCAGCGCGAGCCAGAACGAGGCCACGGTGTAGGCCAGCAGCACCAGGGCGTTGCGCAGCGGATGGGCTGGCCACTGGTCCATGAACAGCGGGCGCACCAGCTCCACCGCATTGGTCAGTGGCAGCCATTCAGAGAAGCTGTACATCACACCCGGCAACTGCTCGCGCGGAAAGAACACGCCCGAGAGAAACATCATCGGCGTGAGCAGCAGGGTGAAGTAGTAGGTGAAGAAGTCGTAGCTCTTGGCCAGCGCGTTGAAGATCAGCGCGATGCACGAAAAGGTGACGCCCGCGCCCAGCAGCACGGGCCAGGCCGCCAGCAGCTTGGGCGCGTGGCTGATGCCCAGGGCCAGCATCACGCCCATGATGGCGGTCACGGTGAACAAGGCCTTGAACGCGGCCCAGAGCATTTCGGCCAGCACCACGTTGTCGAGGTTGACCGGGGCATTCATGATGCCGTCCCAGGTCTTTTGCACATGCATGCGCGAAAACGCCGAGTACAGGGCCTCGAACGAGGCTGCGTTCATCGCGCTCATGCAGATCGAGCCGCTGGCCAGGAACAGGATGTAGGGCACCTGGGTGGCGCCGTTGGCGCCGCTCATGTTGACCTGTCCCACGAGGGCGCCCATGCCGTAGCCAAAGGCCACCAGCCACATCAGCGGCTCGGCGATGTTGCCCACCAGGCTGGGAATGGCGAGCTTGCGCCAGACCAGCAGGTTGCGCAGGAATACCGGCCACCAGCGCCGCGACAGGTCGGGTGCGCGCCAGATGGAAAGAGAGACCATGGAAGTTGGGTTCATGTTGGCTTTGCGGTTTGTCATTCTGAGCGCAGCGAAGAATCTGCGGTTCGCCCAGCGGGATTCTTCGGCTTCGCCTCGGAATGACATCAGCCGTCCTCCCTGATCTGACGGCCGGTGAGTTTCAAAAACAAGTCCTCCAGATTGGCGGGACGGTGCAGGGTGCGCAGCTGGGGATGGGCCGCCAGCGCGGCCAGCAGCGGCCGTGCATCCTGCGTGTAGAAGAACACGGTCTCGCCGCTGATTTCGACGCGGGCGGCCAAGGCCTTGAGCGACGAGTCGGCCAGCGCCCCCGCTTCGCCGTTGCCGCCCGCGCCATAGACCTCGACGACGTCGGGTTCAAGGTGCTGCGCGATCAGCTCGCGCGGCCGGCCTTCGGCGATTTTCCTGCCATGGTCGATCACCAGCAGGCGCGAGCACAGGCGCTCGGCCTCGTCCATGAAGTGAGTGGTCAGCAGGATGGACTTGCCCTGCTGCAGCAGCAGCTGAAGCCGCTCCCACATCAGGTGGCGCGCCTGCGGGTCCAGCCCGGTCGTCGGCTCGTCAAGCAGCAGCAGCCGGGGGTCGTTGACCAGGGCGCGCGCCAGGCTGAGCCGGCGCCTCATGCCGCCCGAGAGCTCGCCTGGCCGGCTGGCTGCGCGGTGTGACAGCGCGGCGAACTCCAGCAGCTGCGGAATGCGTGCGCGGATCTGCGCATCCTTCATGCCGAAATAGCGGCCATAGACCAGCAGGTTCTCGGCGCAGCTGAAGTCCGGGTCCAGCGTGTCGGACTGGCTCACCACGCCCAGCTGCGCCTTGATGGCCAGTGCGTCGCGCGGCATGTGCAGGTGCGGCCCCGTGGCATTGCCGGGGAAATATGAGATGTGCCCGGCATCGGGCACGGTGAGCCCCAGGCACATGCGGATGGTGGTGGTCTTGCCCGCGCCGTTGGGGCCGATCACGCCCAGGCATTCGCCGGGCGCGATGGTAAAGGACAGGTCATTGACCACGGTGGTCGCGCCATAGCGCTTGCTCAAGCTGCGAGCCTCAAACAGGGGGGGCGTCATGTCGCTATTGTGGAGCAGGGGCCCCATCCCCGCCCCAAGGTCGCCTTCTCCGGCTTTTTCCATCAAAAATCGACGGTAGCCCTTGCAGGAATGGCGTTGGACGCTATTGAAAGCATAGCAACCGAGGCCGGATAGAATTTTCGCTCCTCGACTACCGGTAGCCATCGTGTCTGACCGTCTTGCGGTGCTGCCGCAGTACCTCCTGCCCAAGCGGGCGCTCACCGTCTTTGCTGGCCAGGTGGCCCGTGCCCGTATGGGCTGGCTGACGCAGGCCATCATCCGCCGCTTCATCGCGAGGTACGGCGTCGACATGGCCGAGGCGGCCGAGTCGCGCATCGAGAGCTACGCGAGCTTCAACGAGTTCTTCACGCGGCCCCTGCGCGCAGGCGCCCGGCCGCTGGCCGATGCAGCTTTCGTCTGCCCGGTCGACGCGGCGATCAGCCAGTTCGGGCCGATCGAGCACGACCAGATCTTCCAGGCCAAGGGCCACAGCTATTCGACCCGCGCGCTGCTGGGCGGCGACGCGGCGCTGGCCTCGCAGTTCGACCACGGCCACTTTGCCACGCTCTACCTCGCGCCCAAGGACTACCACCGCATTCACATGCCCTGCGACGCCCGCCTGCTGCGCATGATCTACGTGCCGGGCGAGCTGTTCTCGGTCAACCCGGTCACGGCCCGCGGCGTGCCGGGCCTGTTTGCGCGCAACGAGCGCGTGGTCTGCGTGTTCGACACGGCCTACGGGCCGCTGGTGCTGGTGCTGGTCGGCGCGACCATCGTCGGCAGCATGGCCACGGCCTGGCACGGTGTGGTCAACCCGCCGCGCGCGGCCGGTGTGCGCGAATGGCGCTATGAACACCAGGACATCAGGCTCAAGCAGGGCGAGGAAATGGGCCGTTTCCTGCTGGGCTCCACGGTCGTCATGCTGTTTCCGCCCAACGTGGCGAGCTTCACGCCCGACTGGGCGCCTTCGCGAGCGGTGCGGCTGGGCGAAGCGATGGCCGCAGCCGGCGGCGCCTGAGGCCGCCGCTACTGGAACGCCACTTCGGCAAAGCTGCGCAGCTTGCGGCTGTGCAGCTGATCGATGCCCTGGCCGCGCAGCAGCTCGAGGGCGCGGATGCCGATGCGCAAATGCTGGTCGACGCGCTCGCGGTAGAACTGGTTGGCCATGCCCGGCAGCTTGATCTCGCCGTGCAGCGGCTTGTCGCTCACGCACAGCAGCGTGCCGTAGGGCACGCGAAAGCGAAAGCCGTTGGCGGCGATGGTCGCGGACTCCATGTCCAGCGCGACGGCGCGGCTCTGGCTGAAGCGGCGCTGCGGCTGGTTGTTGGGCAGCAGCTCCCAGTTGCGGTTGGCGGTGCTGGCGACCGTGCCGGTGCGCATGATGCGCTTGAGGTCCGGGCCCGAGACCTGCGTCACATCGGCCACGGCTTTTTCGAGCGCAACCTGGATTTCGGCCAGTGCCGGAATCGGCACCCACAGCGGCAGCTCTTCGTCGAGCACATGGTCTTCGCGCACATAGCCGTGGGCCAGCACATAGTCGCCCAGCTGCTGGCTGTTGCGCAGGCCCGCGCAATGGCCCAGCATGATCCAGGTGTGGGGCCGCAGCACGGCGATATGGTCGGTGATGGTCTTGGCATTGGCCGGGCCGACGCCGATGTTGACCATGGTGATGCCGCTGCGGTCGGCGCGCAGCAGGTGGTAGGCCGGCATCTGCGGCAGGCGCGCCGGCGGCGTGCCATGCCCGCCCTTGAGCAGCGCGTCGAGCGCGTCGCCGGCATCGGCGCTCAGGCCCGCGCGGCGCGTGATCACATTGCCGGGCTCGACGAAGGCGATGTACTCGCTGTCGGGCTTGGCCATTTCCTCGTAGCCCAGGCGAACGAATTCGTCGATGTAGAACTGGTAGTTGGTGAACAGCACGAAGTTCTGGAACCATTCGGGCGCCGTGCCTGTGTAATGGCGCAGGCGGTGCAATGAATAGTCCACGCGCGGCGCCGTGAACAGCGACAGCGGCTGGGGCTCGCCGGAGCGGGGCTGGTGTGTGCCGTTGGCAATGCCGTCGTCCATCGCGGCGAGGTCGGGCAGGTCGAACAGGTCGCGCATCAGCAGGCGGCGCTCGGCGCTCATGTTGACTTCGACATGGCCGTTCTCGGCGAACGAGAAATGCACCGGAATCGGCTGGGTGCTGGTGCCCACTTCGAGCTCGACCCGGTGGTTTTGCAGCAGCAGGCGGAACTGCTCGAGGT
>JBOHHM010000030.1:0-6639 GCA_050725495.1 Burkholderiaceae bacterium
ATCCCCTGGTGGCGCGGGTCGGCCACCCGCTGCTCGAATCCCACCCCAGCCATGCGCTGGCGCAAAAGCTGCTGCCGCGCGGCGCCGGCTCGGTGTTCAGTTTCGACATGAAGGGCAGCCGCGAGCAGGGCAAGAAGTTCATCGAAACGCTCAAGGTCTTCAGCCACCTGGCCAATGTCGGCGACTGCCGCTCGCTGGTGATCCACCCGGCCAGCACCACGCATTTCCGAATGACAGACGAGGCGCTGGCGGGGGCCGGCATCACGCAGGGCACGATACGCCTGTCGATCGGCCTCGAAGACCCGGACGACTTGATCGACGATTTGAAGCGCGCCTTGAGGGCCGCGGAAAAGGCGGGTGCATGATGGAGTTGAGCGTCAACGGCCACCCCACCTACTGCTACAGCGGCGGCAAGCCCTTTGATCCGGCCAAACCGACCGCCGTCTTCATCCACGGCGTGCTCAACGACCACAGCGTCTGGATCCTGCAGACCCGCTACTTCGCCCACCATGGCTGGAATGTGCTGGCGCCGGACCTGCCGGGCCATTGCAAAAGCGCGGGCGAGCCGCCCGCGACGGTCGAGCAGGCCGCGCAATTCATCGTGGCCCTGCTCGATGCGGCCGGCGTGAAGCGGGCAGCCCTTGTCGGCCACAGCCTGGGCTCGCTGATTGCGCTGGAAACGGCGGCCCGCGCGCCCGAGCGCGTGAGCCAGCTGGTGATGGTCGGCACGGCCTTCCCGATGAAGGTCTCGCCCGCCCTGCTCGACAACTCGATGCACCAGCCGATGAAGGCCATCGAGATGGTCAACATGTTCTCGCACTCCATGCTGGCGCCGCCGCCCTCGACGCTGGGCCCCGGGACCTGGCTGTACGGCGGCTCGCGGGCCCTGATGCGGCGCGTGCTGGCCAGCAATCCGCGCATCAACCTGTTTCACACCGGCTTCAAGGCCTGCGATGACTACCAGGGCGGCGAGGCCCGCATGGAACAGGTGCAGTGCGCGACGCTTTTCATCCTGGGCCGCAACGATCAGATGGCACCGCCCAAGGCCGCACAGTCGCTGATCGGCAAGGCCCGCCAAAGGCGGGTGGTCGAGCTCGATGCCGGCCACCAGATGATGACCGAAGCGCCCGACGGCGTGCTGTTCGCGCTCAGGGACTTCCTCAAACCATGATCAGCGTCACGCCTGCGATGTCGCGCCCGCGGGCGCAGGACATTGCGGCCTCGTTCGACCTGCGCGCCCTGCCAGCTGACTTCTTGGCCAACCCCTACCCGGTCTATGCCGCGCTGTGCGAGCGCGAGCCCGTCAAGCGCCTGCCCGACGGCGGCTTCTTCCTGACGCGCTATGCCGATCTGGTGGCGGTCTACCGCGACGCGCAGACCTTCAGCTCGGACAAGTTGGTCGAGTTCGCGCCCAGGTATGGAGCAGACTCCGCCCTGTTCGAGCACCACACGACCAGCCTGGTGTTCAACGACCCGCCGCTGCACACGCGGGTGCGCAAGCTGATCATGGGCGCGCTGACGCGCCGCGCGATTGCCGAGCTGGAGCCGGGGCTGATCGCGCTGGTCGACAGCCTGCTCGATGCGATCGAGGCCAAGAGCGGCGGCGACCTGATCGAGGACTTCGCCGCGGCGATTCCCGTGGAAATCATCGGTAACCTGCTGGGCGTGCCCCATGCCGACCGCGGCCCGCTGCGCGACTGGTCGCTCGCGATTCTGGGCGCGCTGGAGCCCGCCCTCCAACCCGAACAGCAGGCGCTGGGCAACCGCAGCGTCAGCGAGTTCACCGCCTACCTCAGGGACCTGGTGGCCCACCGGCGCCAGCACCCCGGCGACCCCGAGCACGATGTGCTGACGCGGCTGATCCAGGGCGAGCAGGCGGGCGAGCAGCTCAGCGAAGTCGAGCTGCTGCAAAACTGCGTGTTCATCCTCAACGCCGGCCACGAAACCACCACGAACCTGATCGGCAACGCCCTGGTCGCGCTGCAGGAATGGCCGGCCGCGAGAGCCGATTTGCCATCAAAAATGAAGCGCCTCGCGACCGACTCGCGAGGGCTGGAGACCGTTTTGACCCTGGCCGTCGACGAATTCCTGCGCTTCGAGTCGTCCAACCAGCTGGGCAACCGGCGCGCGCTCAGGGCTTGCGAGGTCGGCGGTGTGGCCTTGCCCGAAGGCGCGCTCGTGACGCTGTGCATAGGCGCGGCCAACCGCGACCCCGCGCAGTTTGCCAGCCCCGATGCGCTGGACCTGGCACGCGAGAACAACAAGCATCTGGCCTTCGGCTTCGGCATCCACCAGTGCGCAGGCCTGAGCCTGGCACGGCTCGAAGGCCGCATCGCGATCGGCCGCTTCCTGCAGCGCTTGCCGGCCTACCGGCTGACCGAGGCGCCCAAGCGCGGCGGTCGCGCCCGCTTCAGGGGCTTCTTGCAAGCCCCGTTTGCCGTGGCCTAAACTGACTTGTGCAGGAGACCCGCCATGAACATCGCCAGCCGTTCCAGCCCCGATGACGCCACGCCGCCGGACCCGAAGTCCTTCAAGAGCTTCGCCGAGTTCTACCCCTTCTACCTCAGCGAACACCGCAACCGTACCTGCCGCCGCCTGCACTTTGTCGGCTCCACGCTGGCTCTGGTCTGCCTGGTCATGCTGATCGCCACCGGCCGGCCGCAATACCTGCTTTATGGCCTGCTGTGCGGCTACGGTTTTGCCTGGATCGGCCACTATGTCTTCGAGAAAAACCAGCCCGCCAGTTTCAAGCGCCCGCTCTACAGCTTCATGGGCGACTGGGTGATGTACAAGGACCTCTGGACCGGCAACATCAAGTTCTGAGCGCCGGTACCTCAGACGCTACTGTTTTCATAGCACCTCACGCAGTCTGAGCGAGGACCACTGGCCGTTTTTCCATAGATTGCCAACCGAATACGAATGCTTGAGCAGCAGCTGCTGCATCAGCGGCTCCATCAGGGTCGCGTCGGGATCGGCCAGCAGCACATAGCGCGCCGCGCCCGCGTCCTGCGCTTCGCTGAGCGGCTGCACCCAGTCCAGCGAGCTCAGCGCGGCCAGCACCGGCTCCAGTTGCAGCGCATCGACCTGCAGCAGCTGCACCAGTTGCGGCGCGCTCAGGCCCTTGAGCTCGGTGCTGCGCACCTGATGGAGCTGCTGCAGCACCTCCACCGCGAGCTGGAACGGCCAGCCCGGCGTGCCACCGCGTCGCGCCACGCCGCTCAGCAGGCTGGGCAGGTAGGCTGCGATCACGGCACCCAGCAGCATGATCACCCAGGCCACGTAAATCCAGACCAGCAGAATCGGCACCGTGGCAAAGGCCCCGTAGACCATCGAGTACGTGGGTATCTGGCCCACGTAAATCGTCAGCAGCTTCTTGGCCAGCTCGATGCCCGCGGCCACGAACAGGCCGCCGACCCAGGCATGGCCCCAGCGCACCGGTGTGTTGGGCACAAAGTGGTAGAGCGCCGTCACGCCACCGGCCAGCAGGAAGAACTCGATCACGTCCAGCAGAAAGCGCACGCCGCCCGGCAGGCTGCTCACCACCCCTTTCGAAGCTGTGATCGCGTAGGAGGTCAGCAGCAGGCTCGCGCCCAGCAGCAGCGGCCCCAGCGTGATGGCCGCCCAGTAAATCAGCACGCGCTGCGCCAGGGGTCGCGGGTTCTTCACGCGCCAGATGCGGTTGAGCGTACGGTCGATGGTCAGAATCAAGGCCAGCGCCGTGCTCAGCACCACGGCCAGGCCGACCGCGCCGAGTCGGCTGGCCTTGCTGGCAAACTGCGTGAGGTAGCCCAACACCTGGCGCGCAATGCTGTCGGGCACCAGGCTCTCGATCAGCCAGCGCTGCAGCACGTCCTGCACCTTCGCAAACATCGGAAAGGCGGTGAACACCGCCAGCGCCACCGTGAAAAACGGCACCAGAGCCAGGGTCGTGGTGAAGGTCAGGCTGCTGGCCGTCAGGCCCAGCTGGTCTTCGCGAAAACGCTCGCGCAGCGTGTGGGCGGTGCTTGCCCAGGGAAAGCGCGACAGGTCTGTCAACACCTGCTCGAAACGGGGGGACACGGTCATGGCCGCTATGATGCCACTCCCATGATGACAGAAGACAACACCATTCCCCCCGTGGTGACCGCCACGCGCTGGCTCGCCGTGGGCAGCCTGCTCGGGCTGATTGTTCTGGGGCTGGCCTGGGAGCTGGTGCTGGCCCCGCTGCGCCCCGGCGGCTCCTGGCTGGCGCTCAAGGTGCTGCCGCTGTGCGTGCCGCTGGCGGGCCTGCTCAAGCACCGCATGTACACCTACCGCTGGGTCAGCCTGATGGTCTGGCTGTACTTCACCGAAGGCGTCGTTCGTGCCTACAGCGACCGCGCGCCGAGCTCCTATCTGGCCATGGCCGAAGTGCTGCTGTGCCTGAGCCTGTTTGCCGCCTGCGCCCTGCATGTGCGCCTGCGCCTGAAAAGCCCCAACCGAAGGCCCGCCCCCCATGAATGAGCTGCTCCCCGCCCTGCGCGCCATCGTCGGCGCCGCCCACGTGCTCAGCGAAGGCGATCTGAGCGCCTGGGAGCGCGACTGGCGCAAGCGTTACCGCGGAAAGGCCCTGGCCGTGGTGCGCCCAGGCGCTACAAAAGAAGTAGCAGAGGTGGTGCAGGCCTGCGCCGCCGCCGGCGTCAGCATCGTGCCGCAGGGCGGCAACACCGGCCTGGTGGGCGGCTCCACGCCCGACGCTTCGGGCCGCCAGCTGGTGCTGAGCCTGCAGCGCATGAACGCCGTGCGCGAGCTCGATGCCGCCAACCTGACCGTGACGGCGGAGGCCGGCTGCGTGCTGCAAAGCCTGCAGGAAACGGCCCAGCAAGCCGGCTTTCTGTTCCCCTTGAGCTTGGCCGCCGAGGGGAGCTGCACGATTGGCGGCAACCTCGCCAGCAACGCCGGCGGCACCCAGGTGCTGCGCTACGGCAACGCGCGCGAGCTGTGCCTGGGGCTGGAGGTGGTCACGGCGCAGGGCGAGATCTGGGACGGCCTGTCGGGCCTGCGCAAGGACAACACCGGCTACGACCTGCGCGACCTGTTCATCGGCAGCGAAGGCACGCTGGGCATCATCACGGCCGCGACCCTCAAGCTTTACCCCCTTGCGGCCGCGCAGCTCACAGCCTGGGCCGCCGTGCCCTCGCTGGCGCATGCCGTGACCCTACTGGGCCTGGCCCATCGGCATCTGGGCGCGGGCCTGACCGGCTTCGAGGTCATGGGCCAGTTCGCGCTGAGCCTGGTGGCCAAGCATTTCGCGCAGCTGCGCGTGCCGTTTCTGGGCGATCAAGCCGCACCCTACTGCGTGCTGCTGGAGAACTCCGACAGCGAATCCGAGGAACATGCCCGCAGCCAGTTCGAGCGCCTGCTAGAAACCGCCTTCGAACAAGGCTGCGTGAGCGACGCCGTGGTCGCCGAAAACCTCACGCAGGCCAAAGTGCTCTGGCACATCCGCGAAAGCATTCCGCTGGCCCAGGCCGAGGAAGGGCTGAACATCAAGCACGACATCTCGGTGCCGGTGTCGCGCATCCCCGAGTTCGTGCAGACCACCGACGCCCTGCTGGCCCAGGCCATTGCCGGCGTGCGCCTGGTCAACTTCGGGCATCTGGGCGACGGCAACCTGCACTACAACGTACAGGCACCCGAGGGCGGCGATGCCCAAGCTTTCCTGCGCGAGCAGGAGGAACGGGTCAATGCGATCGTTTACGACTCTGTCCAGCAGTTCGGCGGCTCAATCTCGGCCGAACACGGTGTCGGCAGCCTGAAGCTCGACAAACTCGAGCACCACAAATCGCCGGTGGCGCTGGAGTTAATGCGCGTGATCAAGCGTGCGCTCGATCCGCAGAACCTGATGAACCCGGGGCGGGTGGTGCGGGTGTAGGGTTCAGTCTGGCACCGCAGAGCGCCAGTACTCGTACGCGGTCTCGCCAACGCCGCAATCCGCCTCGGAAAAGCGCAGGGCTTCCAGACAAGTCAGGAACGCCTTGGCTTCACTGCGCAGACCCAGGGCGCCAAGGCTCTTCAGGATGCGTGTGATGCGCAAGTTGTTGTGCGTGCCTTCGGTGAACCAGTTACTCTTGCGCTCGGCCCAATGGGGCCCCTTTGACGACAGCCCGGTTGCTGCAAGCCAGGCCATAAAAGCAAGCATGCGCAGCCAACTCGCCCGCAGCTGAGCCTGCAGCAAGTCGTCCGAACGAAAGGCCGCCGTAATCTCCTGGTCAATCAAGGGCGCTGAAGGCGAGACCCGGCTCACCTCGTGCAGTGGAAACAGCCACTGGATGTAGTCGTGAGTCCGCTCCAGCCAGAAATCGTCTTGCCGCAGGATGTCGGCCAGGAACCGGCCCCGGTCGTCCAGCTGACTGCCGTAGTAGAAGGCCAGGAGGCGGTTCATGCTTGTGCCGTTCAACTTCAGTATCGACAATCGTGTCCATGGTTCAACCTATCCTGACCGGCACCTCATGAATAGCGTTGTTGCCATAGCCCAGGCGGTTCCACTCGGCGCGCTCGGGCTGAGTACGGCCGGCAAGGTCGGTGGCCCGAGCGCGCAGCGTGACAACACAGGGATCCTGGACTCGGATGATCAGCTCCCACCACTGCCAGCTGTGGCGCTTGCGCTCGCTTGTGAGA